>JASIAM010000077.1 GCA_030041985.1 Bryobacteraceae bacterium
TTTTCTTTCATCTGCCTCGTTTCCTTCTGTAAAAAATGCATTTACTCGTCGGGCCGCTCTGATAGCAAAAAAGGGGGTGCGGACGTACGCACGCACCCCCTTTTTACTGTAGAGACGAAAGCAAGAGTCAAATGCCAAACCATTATACAACAGGATGGGGGGCGCTATGGGGCTAAGCAATGCCTTACTGGCGCCAGCTTGTGATTTTTACGGGCGCCAGCCAATCCCGGGCCCGAACCCTCGATTCCCACGGGCGCGCGACATAAAAGTGGAAAAGCGGTCGTAACTCAATATCGGCCGCCTTATTTTCGCCCGAAATTTCGCGCATTTTCACGCCGCCAAACTGCATCGTAATGGAAGGCCCTCTCCCGAAAGCAAGCGGGGCGGCTTGAGTACTGAGTACGCTCAGATTTTGCCGTTTTCCCGAAGATTTCGACGAGCCTCCACTTTTATGTCGCGCACCCGCTGCCCGGACCCCAGTGAATCTCTCCTTGATAAGGTAGTAGCTGTAGCAAAGCTTTTAATAGGATGGTTTTGCCCGAACCATTTCGGCCAATGATCGCCAAACAGGTTCCGGAAGGAACCTCGAAGCTCAAATCACGAATAATGGGCCGGCCCTCAAGAGTCACGGTTAAATGCGATGTCCGAAGTACGGTGTTCGCGCTCATAGTTCACTTGACGGAGCCCACGATTGGCGCCGGACTCTCTGAATGACACATCCACTGAACCTTTTCCATTTCCATCGATTCTATAGTTCTCAGTGCATGACAATCACCACTCTCCAGTTAGGAGAGACGCACCCATACGTAATGGTGGCGCCGCATCGCGACATTGGGTTGCAAAAACTTAGCGGCATGCCTTCAAGGCCCCCAGGATTGCTTTCAAATACGATGCAATGCTTTCACCCTCTGGGAGAGAATGGCGCGCCTCAAAGAAATCTCGCCAAGGGTCGGCAGCGGCCAGACAATGTCGGAAATTGCCTAAGTTGAAGCTGGACGGGATCAGGGACGTGTGCGCGGAGGGGCATGGAAAATGGCGCCTTGACCTGCCGCCGAACCGAATATGGGCTACAACAGTAGCCCCAAAGGCATGCCGAAAAGCGTCGAGGTATACGCGACCGGCTCGCTTTTGAGACGCTGCTCTACCATGAAGAATGCCGGATGGGCGACTGTCTGAGGCTGGCCAAAGTCTTGTACGAACAGGGCGTCATCGAAAGTGGGCCGCGGTTCGATTGGCACGAAAACTTCAGCCACTTATTCGAGCGCCCCTCAACGTAAGAAGCCGCAGCGTCTTTGGCGAGCACACCCTCAAATCCATTGACGCTTGGCCAACTCGAATGCCAGGGGCCCGGTTGCCGCAAGCATTGCAGAAGCGAAGATAGTGTTTTTTTCGGGAACCGCGTGCAACGATTTCCTCTAGCGCCGCGCGACGAATCGATAGCGGCTGTGATCGGAGGTCTCGCCCATCCCGGTAGAGGCAATCGAATGCTGCATATTGCGGTGGGGCTTGTGACTTTTGGAGAAGCTGAAAACGGGAGACTCCTCGGTGATCGAAGGCAACGACTTCTCCGTCGAGCAACAACGTGACAGCTTTCAGTTTCCTAACCGCGCCTGCCACTCCTGGAAATGTCTCCGTATGGTCTTTTGCGTTTCGAGACAGCAATGTCATATGATCGCCTTCTTTATACGCGAGAATGCGATATCCATCGTATTTCTCCTCATAAACCCAGCCGGGTTGATCCACAGGTTTGCGCGCAAGCGTGGCCAACATAGGATAAACACGAAAAGGAATACGAACGCCCACAAAATCTCCGGCTGAATTGACCGAAGCTCTATGTCCGATGAGCATCGGGCGACGGATCACCCCAGTCCGCGAGGGGACAACGAACCCTCCAACTCCCAAGGAAAGTCATACATGGGAAGGGAAGCCGGTGATTCTTGCTAAAGTGCAGCCACCATTCCATCAGCACCTGCCTGCTGCCAGTAAGGACGTAAAGTCCCGTGAGCCAATTACCGACAAGCGCTGCGCCAAAACACGCAGTGCATTGGCTGGCCACGAGCAACAAAATCGCCGATAGGGAGTGTCCCGCCCGCGTGCTGATCAAGAAGATGCGCAAATACGAGACTTAATGGCTGGATTTCGGTCATTGGCGGCCCGCGAACCCAAGAAGCACAATCGTCAGTTCCACCCAGGAATTACCAGCCACCTCGTTAGCATAGCTGGTGCGCAGAATGCTTAAAGGACAGTGAGGTTGTTCAGGAGAATCGAAATGACTATTAAGAGTGGGATTATGTTCCTGGTTGCCTGCCCTCTATGCGCGTGGGCACAGAACCCATCTCCCGGCGTAACACCACGAATGATCGTGACGGTTGGCCACTTCGGCATTCATGATACCCAAGTACCTCTTCCGACAGACCTAATCCTCACCAGTAAAGCGGAAGCTCTACCGATCACCAGCCTGACTCCTGTCCGCGGCGATCAGGCAAACCTAGAGCTATATCTCGTGGTGGATAACTGTTCCAATTGTGAAGTCGGTACCAAGTTTGAGGAGCTGCGAAGCTTCATCCAAGCTCAACCGGCGACAACTACGATGGGGGTCGCCTATATACAAAATGGCCGTCTAAAGATAGCCCAGCCGCTGACTTCCAACCGCGCTCACGTAGTCGGTGCGCTCAATCCCCCCTCAGGAAGCCAGCCTGCGAATCCATTTAACGCGCTGACTGAACTAATCGATAGCTGGAGCCAAGGTGTTGCCAGGCGTGTCGTGTTGATGATCTCCAACGGAATCGATCCTCAAGCCGACGGCCCGATCGACCCACCCGCGGAGGCAGCCATCGAAGCCGCCCAATGTGCCGGCGTTGTCGTCTATGCGATTTATCATCCTAGCGCGAATTGGGACGTAGCAGGTTATTCCGAGGTTCACTCCGGCCAAGTCCAGCTCGCCCATGTAGCTTACGAGACTGGGGGGCAAGCATACTTTTTAGGGATAAATCCCCTCGGGACCCTCCAACCCTATTTGGCCGATATAGCCGACCATCTCGCCAATCAGTACGTTCTCGAATTCCGTATCGGCCCGAATGTAGGATCCGGGCTGCAACCTGTCTTGCTCAGGAGCAAAGTCGAGGATTTTGACGTCGAGGCTCCCGGCAAGATCTGGATTCCAGAACGGAGTCCGGATCGGTGAAACATCCTCACACCCAGTCAACACCGGAGGAACAACCGTGAAGGGAATTTTCAAACTCGCCTACAAGCTGCTGGTGAATGACAAGCCCAAGTTCGCGGCGCTTATTGTCGGGATAACGTTTTCTGTTTTCTTGATTGTTCAGATGATGGCGATGTTCTCCGGGATTCTCAACCGCGCGTCTGCCACGATTCTCAATGTAGGCGCGGCTATCTGGGTGATGGATCCCGCTGTACAAACAGTCGCGAATACAATCGGCATGCCCGACTACGTGCTGGATGCCGTTAAGAGCATAGAAGGCGTCAATTATGCGGTCCCCTTCTATTCCGGTGGGGCTCTGGTGAAGTTAGCGGATGGTACGTATCAAGCTGTCACGGTTATCGGCCTGGACGATACGACTCTATTCGGGCGGCCTCAACTCCTTGAAGGCAAGATTGAAGATATTTATGGGGAGAATGCGTTCATCGTCGTGAAAGATACCGAATTTCGAAAGCTGGAAAATCCCCAGATTGGCACACAGTTCGAGGTGAATGACAACCGGGGGGTGATCGTGGGTATTGCGAAGGTTAACAGTAACAGCCTTTTCGGTGTCCCGACGCTCTACACCACATATTACCGGGCGCTGCAGTACCTGCCTAATCCCCGTTTCACGATTTCTTATGTCCTGGCAGAGCCTAAGAACCCGGCTGATGTGCCGCGGATCAAACGGCAGATAGAAGCGCTCGGCTATCTCGCCCTAACTAAAGATGAGTTCATCGATCGGATCACCACTTTCTACAAATATCAAACTGGTATCGGAACGAATATTCTCATCATGACGGTAATGAGCTTCATCGTTGGCCTTTCGATTTCCGGGCAAACTTTCTATACGTTTGTTCTGGAAAATCTCGATAAATTCGGCGCATTCAAAGCCATGGGGGCAAAAAGTCGCGAACTGATCCTGATGATCCTGTTTCAGGCAAGCTTTACGGCACTTACTGGCTACGGCTTGGGAATTGGTCTCTGCGCCTTCCTGATCAGGCTCGCGCGAGCCAGATTACCAGATTACGCCTCGGTAATAAATGTTTGGAACCTCTCATTTGCATTTGTGATGGTTGTAATCATCGCAACTGTTTCCAGCTACTTCGCGGTCCGTAAAGTATTGCAGGTCGAGCCGTTCGATATCTTCCGAGGGTGATATGCTTCAGCCAGCGATCCAAGCAACGGGAGTAGTCAAGTGGTTTGGGGAAGGCGAAGCCCGGACTCAGGCTCTCCGCGACGTAAGTCTAAGCGCCAATTTCGGTGAAATGCTCTATATTGTTGGTCCTTCCGGAAGCGGGAAGACAACTCTGCTCAGTGTTCTCTCCGGTATCCTACGGCCAGATTCCGGTACTGTTTCCGTTGAGGGCGCTGACATCTGGAGCCTGAACAGCGATCAGTTGGCTGATTTTCGTCTTCACAAAATCGGCTTCGTCTTTCAGGATTATCACCTCTTTCCGCGATTGACTACCGCTGAGAATGTGGCGGTGCCGCTGATCCTCAAACGGATGAACTGGGGAGATGCCATTAAACAAGCTGTCCACTATCTGGACATCGTTGGATTGAAAGGGCGGGCGGAGCTACCCCCGGTCAAGTTGAGCGGAGGCGAACAGCAGCGGGTTGCCATCGCACGTGCTATCGCGGGACAACCCGAGATTCTAATTATGGACGAGCCAACCGCGTCCCTGGATGGCGAAACCGGCCAGGGGATTGTCCGTTTCGTGAAGCAGAACATCCTCAACGAAAGCCGTTGCATCCTGATCGTGACTCACGACAGCAGAATCTACGATTTCGCGACTCGGATCCTCAAAATGGCGGACGGCCGGCTCGCCGGCGCCGAAAAGAGAGAGATTCTATGAGGAAGCTTCTATTCGTCTTATCTGGGATGGGTCTTTTGGGCGGAGCCCTGGTTGCATACCTTTCTGGCATTGTTCAACCTCCGCTCCCACCAGCGTTCGCGCCGCCCACCAATCCGTATCGAAACGGCATCTACGCTGAAGGCATCCTCGAGAGCGATCAGCCCAGCGGAGAAAATATCAACGTATATCCGGAAGTTGCCGGCACAGTAAAGCAGATTCTCGTAGCTGAAGGCCAGGCGGTCAAGAAAGGCGCCCCCATCTTGTTGATCGACGACTCCATTCAACGGGCCACGGTCGAACAATTGCAATCTCAGTCGCAGGCGGCGTTCACGCTCCTCCAAGAACTGAAGGCCCAGCCGCGAAAAGAAATACTCGACGTAAACGAAGCCCAAGTGATGGCGGCCCAGGCAACTTTAAAGACTGCTCAGGATGAGCTGGACAAACAGCAGGCAGCCTATGATCTCAACCGAAAATCGGTCAGCAAGGATGCGCTGGACAGCGCTAGGAACGCGGTACTGACAGCTAAGACTAACCTTGATGTAGCCGTCAAGCAACGCGATTTGACCAAAGCCGGCGCGTGGATTTACGACATTAACAATCAGGACAAGACGTACAATGCTGCATATAGATCCTACCTATCCGCCAGCGCGTTACTTTCCAAGTATAGCCTTCACGCGCCCGCCGATGGTAGGGTGTTGGCGGTCAATACAATTCCAGGCAGCTATGTCTCTCCTCAAGGAGCCTATGATACTTATACTCAGGGAATGGATCCCGTGCTTGTGCTTGGGACTTCTCAGGTTCGCCTGAACGTGCGGTGCTATGTGGACGAAATTTTAGTGCCGCGTCTTCCCGATCCACCCAGAATGAAGGCGCAGATGTCCATACGGGGGTCGAACGTGAAGATCGCGCTGCAATACGTCCGCATCCAGCCTTTTGTTTCCCCCAAAATCGAACTTTCCGATGAGCGCATGGAGCGGGTAGATGTTCGGGTATTACCCATCATCTTCCGTTTTGAGGGCGCTAAGTATGTGAATATATATCCTGGCGAATTAGTGGATGTTTATATCGGAGAGTGAGCTATGGCCAACCGATACAGAGTTGCTTGGTCGTTGTCCGGGACGGTTCTCTTCGTCGTTTCGGCGGGGTGCAGGATCGGCCCGAAATATACAAAACCATCAGTCCCGGTACCGCCAGCTTATAAGGAACTCGGACCGGATGAAGTAGGTGAGTGGAAAGCGGCACAACCTGGTGACCAGTTGACCCGAGGGAAATGGTGGGAACGTTTTAACGATCCTGAGTTGAATCAGCTCGAGGAAAAGGTCAGCATCGCTAACCAGAACATCATTGCAGCGGCGATGAATGTCCAACAGGCAAGGGCTATCATCCGCGAGGCTCATTCGCAGTATTACCCAACCGTTACAGTCAATCCGGCCATTACTAATTCGCGCTTGTCCACGGCTTTCGGGCAGACCGTTGGCGTTACTTACACGGATTTGTCCCTTCCGATTGAGGCCTCTTGGGAACCCGATTTATGGGGCCGAATCCGCAACACGGTAAAGGCCAATACGTTTGCTGCGCAGGCTAGTGCAGCCGATTTGGAAAATGTGCGTCTTGCCGCGCAAGCGCAACTCGCAGCCGACTACTATCAACTTCGTTCCCAGGATAGCCTCAAGCATGTCCTCGATTCGATGGTCGTGGGGTATCAGCAGTCTCTGGGACTAACGCGGGATTTATATACGGCCGGACTGAACAATGACGAAGCCGTGGCCCAATCGGAGGCGCTACTTAAGGCCACTCAAGCCCAGGATATCAGCGTTGGCGTGCTGCGTGCGCAATACGAACACGCAATCGCAGTGCTGGCCGGAGAACCGGCGTCGACATTCGGGATACCAGCGGAACTTATCCGTGTGTCTCTTCCGCCGATACCGGTGGCGCTCCCCTCTGGTCTCTTGGAGCGCCGGCCGGATATCGCCGCAGCGGAACGCGCTGTGGCGCAAGCGAATGCGCAGATTGGCCTTGCACAAACAGCTTTTTTTCCATCGATCACGTTAAGTGCTGCGGTGGGCCTGGAGAGTATATCATTTACAAAATGGTTAGAGTGGCCAAGTCGCGTCTGGTCGGTCGGCCCCGCCTTGGGGCAAACCATTTTCGATGGGGGACTGCGGCGCGCCACAGTACAGCAGTTTCGGTCAGCCTACGAACAAACGGTCGCTAACTATCGGCAGACCGTTCTGACCGCCTTCCAGCAGGTCGAAGACAACCTTGCCGCCGTGCGGATTCTCAATCAGGCGATCGAAGAACAAGATTCCGCCATCGAGATAATCGGGAGAAACCTGGGAGAAGCTACTGCTCGATATCAGGCGGGACTCGACCCATACTTGAATGTCATTACCGCCCAAATAGCATTGTTGAACCTGGAGCAATCCAAGATAAGTTTTCGAGCCCAGCAACTCGTCGCGGCGGTTCAGTTGATCCAGGCGCTAGGCGGCGGATGGGACGCTTCACAATTGCCATCGCCGGCAGAGATGGGAAGAGCGGCTCAAAAGTCCAGCCACTGAGCCGCCGACTGGCTCCCAGCTTACGAGGCCGGTCTTAGTAAAAGGGGCTGGTAGGTGAGAACTCCAACTCGTGATTCCGTGTATACCCCTGGCCATGGAAAATCCATCATACTCGCAGTTCTTGAGGGAACTCTTGCGAGGGGACGTCGGACGCTCCGTGTTCCACTTCGATAAGAAGTCGCTTGAGAATTCTTACTCTACATTCGGGCGTCATCTCAACGATGGTCGTCGAATCGAGAGATACGAACTTGGCGAACTACTTTCAGCGGTCCATGATTACAACAGGTACAAAATTTTATAAGGCGCCGGTTGTCGCCTCGCAGGCGATTTCCTCATCCGAACAGGGACTGGTGGAACATTGGCTCATCGCCCCGGCGGTGCGATACCGGGTTACCGGCGACGGCGCTTCCATCACTCGCCCTATTCTGCGCCGCCGCAACGGTATGCTGATCGGGCGTGCGTTGATTCGTACCCAACTCGAATACTGCTCCGAAGAGGGTGTGTGCTGGGCCATCCTTACCTGTTGCGGGTCGGAGATCGTGGAAGCGAATGCCAAAGAGGTTACGCAGAAGACTCGAAGGCTGGCTGATGCGGTGGGGGTAGTGGCAAGTGCGGCTTGCGATGGGCTTCAACTCCCGGGTGTAGGCGGCGGCGCTCAGAGTCCTTTAGCCGGCCGGCTCCGGATCGATAAACTCATAGCGCGCCCGCACCGCCTGCGCGAGGCTTGCGCCCGGATTGGACAGGCTTTGCGCACGATACGCTTCCTCGATTCGGCGCACGGACCTGGCGAGCGGATAATCGCCGAAAACTTCGGCGACCCAATGCGAGAAATCACCGCGCCGCAAGTGGCCGTCGAGCGCGGCTGCGGGCCAATGCTCGACCGTGGCGACGAATTCGCGCAACGTGCGAACGCGCGGACCGGTCGCGATGCCGTCGCGCCAAAACAAAAACGCGCGGCCTTCCTGCACCGGAAGGTCGATGTATTTTGCCAAGTGGCGGACATGCGGAGTCAGGCGCGGAGATAGCGTAATCCGCCGGACCTGGCCTTCGGCTTCCTCGGTTAACGGCAGGGCCACAGCCTCCCCCAACACCAACCCTTCGAGTATTTGGCGCCATTGGGCGTCGCTGCGCGTGTCCTGACACGAACGGCAGAGGCCGCGCAACGAATCGATCTCGTCCGGGTTGGATTCGCGAGTGACGATCACGGCTTGAGTCGAAGCCAGCAGGTCACTGCGCAATTGCGAAGCCCGGTAGGTGACAAATGTGTAGCCGCCGGATTGGAAATCGAGAAGATCGGTGATGGCCGGATTATGGAGGAAATAATGCGCCTCGTCGACGAGGATGCGGTGCGGCAGGCCGGTTCGGCGGCGAAGAATCGATAGCGCCGGCAGCGCGGCGTGGAGGTAGTCCAGCTTCTCGCGCTGGGAGGCGTGAGAGAGATCGATCACTACGCTGATGTCGGCGTGCCGCAATGCCCGCAGGAGATCGCGCGGCCGGGGCAATGGCTCCGCTCCGCCGAAAACGGTGACGCCGGGCAGCGCCTCGAGGGAAGTGTAATCTCCCTCGGGATCGATAATGCAGAGGCAGTAACCGTAGAGGATCAATTGCTCACAAAGCAGGCCGGCGACCCAGGATTTTCCGGTTTTCGGATCGCCCGCCACCAACACGTTGCGTCCGCGAACGGTTAGTTCCACGGGAGAACCGTTATCTGCGTGCCCGAGCAGCAGGCGGCGGCGCGCCTTCAGCGGAGGGGGAATCTGGCCGCTGCGTGCGGCAGAGCGAATGTAATCCGCTACGGCTGCAGGCCCATCACCCTTGAGAACGAAATCGGCGCGGGATTTCAATCGATCGCTGCCCCAACCCACAGCCACGCCCAGTTCGCAGGCTTCGATCAGCGCGTGATCGTTCTCGGCATCGCCGATCGCGATGGTATTGTGCGGCGAGAGGCGCAAGATGGTAAGGGCTTGGCGCAATCCGCTGGCCTTACTCGTGGCCTGCGGAAGCACCATCACGCGGCCGCGGTTGAACGCAAGCGTCAGAGGCAATTCCAGGCGCCTCAGGATGGAAAGCAGACGGGGCGCCAAATCGGCCTGGGTTTCAATAACGGTGCGTCCCATGTGGAAAGGAATGTTGTCGCGGCGCAATTCCTCCTGTAACACCGGGTCTGCCGGCGGGCTGGCGGCCCGCGTGTAGCCGCTTGCGGGAAAGGAGATGACGGCGCCGTTCTCCGCAACGACGGCATCGGCGAAATGCAACTCGCCGGCGACGCGGCGCAGGTCTTCGAGAATGCGGCCGGTGACAATGATGACCGTTATTCCAAGACCCCGAATCTCGGCAATGGCGTCGCGTACCGAGCCGTCGAGTTCGTCGTTGCGGGCGATAGTGCCGTCGAAATCGAGAGCGATCGTGCAGAGTTTCATGGCGCAAGCCTCCACTATTTCCACCACGGGAAACCTAAAGCAGTCGAGAACAACAGAAGTAAGCCGATGAGCAGAAGCGCGTTCTGCAACCATCGAGACATACCTGTCTACTCCGAAAGAGGTTGCCCTCTTCCGAAGCTTATCCCGCCCGAGCCTACTCATTCATACCATCTCCTTTCCTTGGGAAGTCCGCAGTGGTCAATTGCAATTGCGCATCCCTCCGGCGGATTTTGTAACTGCTTGCCGTTCAGATCGGACTACTGCAAACGGCGAAATCGCGCCAGGCGCTTCTGGGCGAAGGCGCGCAACTCGCGCTATTTGGCGCGCTCGGGCCGATTCGGCGTGCGTGCGGGCAACGTCTTTGCAATTGCTTCGAGTGGGGCTCTGATTGCACTTACGCTAGGGCAGGATAGGAGAGTTATGGAGACGGATGTGCGAATTCGGGAAGATGTGGAGCGTGAACTCTATTACACTGCGGGCGTGAACTCGGCGGGGATTGGAGTGGCTGTAGACGATGGCGTCGTGACGTTAACCGGTGAGGTTAACTCCTATCACGAGAAGCTGGAAGCGGTACATGCGGCCGAGCGCATTCAATCGGTGAGAGCAGTCGCTTGTGAACTGGAAGTGCGGCTTCCGGCGGTACAAGAACGCGACAGCGCAGATATCGCGCGCGCCGTGGCGAACATTCTCGACTGGAATGAGTGCGTCCCCCCTGGCCGGATACGCGTAGCGGTGGAAAACGGCTGGATAACGCTGGAAGGCACGGTAGACTGGCAGTTTCAAAAAATGGCTGCCGCCGCGGCTGTCACGCCGTTAGCCGGCATTCGGGGCATAACGAATCTGCTGACCGTGAATCCGGCCGTCCAGATCGAGAACGCGAAAGAACGAATCCAGGCCGCACTAAGACGCTGCGCCACTGTTCATGCGGCCAATGTGCTTGTGGAAGTGCATGGGGACCGAGCCGTTCTCTACGGCGACGTACGTTCGATTCCCGAACGCGATGAAATCGAACGGATTGTCTGGTCAGCTCCGGGCATTTCCGATGTTGCCGATCACATTGTCGTCAGATGCGCGCCCGCCGAATCGCCAACCGTCGCGTAGTGTCAAGCACAGAAACCGAGCCGAGACCGCCAGGGAGTTGCCGTGATGAACTTCGCCTAAGCGTGTGCAGCAGAACTCCGAAGTCTCAAGACCCGTTGTACCTCGTGATCCCCTATCGCCTCGGTTGGGATAAACTGACCGTCATGTTCCGGCCAGCTTCTGTCCTTGTCCGGGTAGTGGCTTTAGCGGCGGCGCTGTGCCTTGAGGCGTCCCGCACGCCGAGTCCCGCAAAACCGAATTCTCGCGAAACACCCCAAGCGATCGTTGCCACTATCTTCCGCTTGGAACAAGCACTGGATGAAGCCGAATCGCACCATCGGGTCGACCAGGTTCAGGAGCTGATCGGCGATGACTACTGGGGCATCACCGTAGGTGGTGGCATCATTAGCAAGCGCGATGTGCTGGCCGCAGCCGGTGGAAGAGAAGACGCCTCGCCGGAGTCGAGCGACCGCTCCGTGCGTCCCCTGGAGAACGCGGCCATCTACACGGCTCTCGTGCTGGAGGACCACGGCGTAGACGCGAAAACTCAGGAGCCGTACGTATTGGCGACTCGCGTAATGGACTGGCAGAAACGCGGTCTGCAATGGAAATTGGTCAACGATCAGGCCACCGGCGTCCCTGTTCGCCGTGTGGAGGAACACCGGCTGTAAAGGAGGCATATGAAAATTCGGGCGATTCTCGTAATGGCAGCCGCAGCCTGCGGTGTGGCGATTGTGTTTGCGCAGCAGCGGCCGGCCGGCCAGTCCGCCAAACAAGAAAACCTGGCGCCTCGGGGCATCACTGTAGCTGGCGAGGTGAGCAACTACGTCCCGGTGACCGATGCCAATCTGCGCAAACCCGATCCTGCCGATTGGCTGATGATCCGCCACGATTACAAAGCCAACTACTTCAGCCCGCTCAACCAGATCAATGCGCAGAACGTCAACACCCTACGGCTGGTGTGGAGTTGGTCGATGCAGAACGGCGCCGTCCTCGGCAACCAGCCCGCCCCCATTGTCCATAACGGCGTGCTGTATGTGAACAACAATGGCGGCGTCTTGCAAGCCTTGGACGCCAAAACCGGCGATCTTATTTGGGAGAATCGATACGGCACCAACCCAAACGCGCCGGCCATGCGCGGCATCACGATCTACGGTGACAACATCTTCCTGGCTACGAACCAGGCGCATCTAATGGCCTTCGATGCCCGTACGGGCAAGGTGGTTTGGGACACCACGATTGGCGATCGCTCCAAAGGCGAGCATTCCACCACCAGCGGACCGCTCGCCGTCAAAGGAAAGTTGATTCAAGGTCTGGGAGCTTGCGCAACGTATCGCGAGGAGAAATGCTTCATCAGCGCTTACGATGCCGCGTCCGGCAAGGAGGTGTGGCGCTTCAAAACCGTTGCGCTGGATGGTGAACCGGGCGGCGATACCTGGGGAGGTCTCCCCAATCTGTTTCGCGCCGGGGCAGAAAGCTGGATCACGGGCAGCTACGATCCCGACTTGAACCTCACTTACTGGGGAACCGCCCAAGCCAAACCGTGGATGCGGGCCAGCCGCGGATCGGGCAAGGGTGCAACTCTGTACGCCAACTCGACGCTGGCGCTCGATGCCGATACCGGTAAATTAGCGTGGTATTACGATCACGCGCCCGGTGAGACCCTGGATTTGGATGAAGTCTTCGAGCGCGTGCTGGTGGACGACCAAGGCCGCAATTATGTCTTCAGCGCGGGCAAAACGGGCGTCCTCTGGAAACTCGACCGCAAAACGGGGAAGTATCTGGGCCACAAAGAAATGGTGTTCCAGAACGTGTACGATTCCTTTGATCCGGCCACCGGCGAACCGCACTACCGCAACGACATCGTGGAACAGCAACTCGGCCAATGGGTGGCGGCCTGCCCTTCCACCGAAGGCGGCAAAAACTGGCCCGCGATGTCGTACTATCCGCCAGGCAACCGGCTGATTGTGCCGTTGAGCCAAAGCTGCCTCGAATTCAACCCGCAGAAAGTCGACAAGGTGGCAGGAGGGGGCACCGGGGGCGGGGCGCTGCCGCGCTACTTTGAGATGCCCGGATCCAACGGAAATGTCGGCAAGCTGGCTGCCTACGATGTGCGGACGCTTCGCGAGATCTGGAAGTACGAGCAGCGCGCGCCGTTTCTAACGGGAGTGCTGTCCACGGCGGGGGGCCTCGCGTTCGTGGGCGACCTGGATCGCATGTTCCGGGCTTTCGACCCGAATACCGGCCGGATCCTTTGGGAAACCCGTCTTCCGGCCGCGGTGCAGGGCTTCCCGTTGACGTTCTCTGTCGACGGGAAACAGTACCTCGCTGTAACCACGGCTAATGGCGGAGGCAGCCCCCGCAACGTTCCCAGGTTAGTCGCTACGGATGTACATAATCCCGACACAGGCAATGCTTTATATGTGTTCGCGCTTCCGGATAGAAAGTAGTAAAACGAAGACGAAATGGCAGTGCACGTTGCGAATGTTCTGAACGCGGTGTTTTGGAGGCAATCTCAGATGAGAGGATTGAGCGTGATTTTCCCGGCAGTGCTGTGGTTCGCTTCGCTGGGAACGGCACTGGCCCAGCAGTGCCCGATCAATGCGCCGTTGGGCGACTTGGCGGCTAAGCCAGCCTGGAACGGCTGGGGTGTCGACATGCAAAATACTCGCTATCAACCGGCCAAAGACGCTGGGCTATCTCCTTCCCAGGTGGCCCGCCTAAAGCTCAAATGGGCCTTCGGTGTTCCCAATGCGAAATCCATGATCGGCCAGCCTATCATGGCGGGCGGCCGCGTCTTTATTTCCGGCGACACCCACACCGTCTATTCACTCGACGCGGTCACCGGCTGCCAATACTGGTCCTTCATTGCTGAGGACGATGTGCGCAACGCTCCTACAATCGGGCCAACACCAGAACGTTCTAACCGGCCTTCTCTCTACTTCGGCGACCTCAAGGGGAATGTCTACGCTGTTGATGCCACCAACGGCGAACTGCTCTGGAAGGTCAAAGCCGATCCTCATCCGAAGGCGCGCATCACTGCTTCTCCCAAGCTCTACGAAGGCCGCCTTTATATCGGCGTGTCGTCGCTGGAGGAAGTCGGAAGTTCCAATCCTGCCTACCAATGCTGCACCTTTCGTGGGAGCGTGTTGGCGCTCGACGCTGCCACTGGAAGGCAGATTTGGAAAACCTACACAATCAACGAACCCGCCAAACCGACGCACAAAAACTCCAAGGGTACCCAACTTTGGGGACCAGCCGGTGGTGGAGTTTGGAACTCGCCCACGATCGATGCCAAACGGCGCCTGCTTTTTGTAGGTACAGGCGATTCCTATACGGAACCCGCACCCAAAACAACCGATTCCATAATGGCGCTGGATTTGGCCTCGGGCAAAATCGTCTGGTCGGTACAGGATCTGGGCGGGGACGCTTGGATCGTAGGTTGTGATGCTACACCGAAGCCGGAAAACTGTCCCACGAAGATGGGCCCGGATTTTGACTTCGGTTCTTCGCCGATCCTGAAAAACCTACCGAACGGGCGCAGCATCCTTGTCGCAGGTCAGAAAAGTGGCATCGTCTGGGCGCATGATCCCGACCGGCAAGGTGCCGTCGTCTGGAAAATCCAGACAGCCCAAAAGGCGCCGAGTTTCACCGGACAAATTGTGTGGGGAGGAGCGGCGGACGATCAAAACGCCTATTTCGGCTTGTCCAGTGGGGGCGTGATTGCCATCGGGTTGGCCGGCGGTGTTCGCAAATGGTTCGCTCCACTGGAGCCGGCCGAAGGCCGCGCGCGCGGTCGCGAATCGGCGCTCTCCGTAATTCCCGGCGTGGTCTTCTCGACAGGCTGGGATGGCGTAGTCCATGCGCTTTCTAGCGCTGATGGCCACGTTTTATGGGAATACGACACAGTGAAGTCCTACGAAACGGTAAACAAGGTCGCCGCAAAAGGTGGTTCGATGGGCGGACCGGGACCAACAGTGGCTGACGGCATGCTGTTTGTGGGATCAGGGTTTCCCGGTGTGCAAAACGGGCTGCCGGGCAATGTTCTGCTGGCATTTTCCCCCCAGTAGTTGCCGAATCGAAAAGGCGACAGATCGCTCACGATTCTGCCTTCGCCACAGCCTACATCCAGGAGGATATCCTGTTTCCCTATCGAATCCGTTCGCCGCATGTACAATGATCAGGAGGAATCAACTCAAATGAACAGGCGCAAGGCAATCGGCTCAATCACTGGTGCAGCGGCTCTCGCTCCCTTAGCTCTGGGAGCAGACGAGGAGATCGCGGATTGGGTTGGCTGGTGGGAGCGATCCAAGAAATACACGATGCAGATTGCCGAAGCGATGCCCGAAGCCGACTACAGTTACAGGCCATTTCAGGGAGGTGGCGCGCCCGCCGATGGGGTGCGCTCGGGCGATGGAGCTCGTTCCTTTGGGGAACTGATGCAGCACATAGGTCAGGCCGAAGGCTTCTACTTGGGGCGCCTGGGCAAGGGAAGTGCGCCGGCGGCTCCACGCAACGATACCAGTAAGGCGACTACGGTCAAGTACCTCAACGATCTGTTTGACTGGTCCATCGGTGTCGTCAAGCAATTGACTCCGGCGGATCTGAAAAAGCCGGTCAGCGCAGGCAGGGGGCCGGCAATGACCGGCTTGGATGCTCTGCTGAACGCGTTGGTGCACACGGCGCACACTCGTGGATATAGCGATCTCTATCTACGAAGCAAGAATGTTAAGCCGCCCACGTATTCGGTGTAGGTCCCCCGTTTGCAGGCCTAATCCGAGCTTCGTGCCAGTCGCGCGCGACTGCATTCGAATTCATCCGCCAAAAGCACGCCTGACTCTACTTGGTTTCCAGCATTGCCATCCAATAGGGGGACAGTATCAACGTTGGAACCGAAAATGCTTATAAGCAAAATCGATAGACAGGTGGCGGATCCATCCGCCGCCGCGGATACACAGGTTATGAACCGTTTGGATTTTGAGGTCGTTTGCCCCAATAACCACAATCAGAAAGTGACGTTAAGTGAGGCGGAATTTGAAAATGCGCTGAAATCCGATGCGCTTGTATTTCACTGCAACACGTGCGAGGCCAACTGGCCTCCTTCCAGCGAGGAAATTGCGAATTTTAGGAAGCAGTTTTCTAAGAATTCGGGGTGAGTTGCACAGGCTATTCCCAGATCCCGTTTGGCAATGTACAGTCACCGCTTTGGGGTCAAAAGCGTAATCCTACTCGGGCCAATGCACAAGGGTCACTTGGATCGATTCCGCGCCGCCCTCCTGCACGCTGACACGCGTGCCGCCGGCGATTGCGCCGAGCACAGTGGATTCATCTGCGCCTGCCTCATCAATCCGGTCGAACGCCACCACGGAGTACTCGCCCGGCGCCACATTGGGGAATTCGAACGATCCATGCGCGCCGGCGGTAACCGACCGCACCATGGGAGGAACCGCGGAGCCGTCCGGCCAGAGCAGCACGATGGCGCCCTCGCCTTGATCTACCGTGCCGCGTATGCTGCCTGGATTGGGCCGGTAGACCACCGTGATCGGCGGCGTTGATGCGGTGAGGTCCACTTCCTGTCCGAGCACGTCCTGGCCCCCCACCATAATGGCCGACGCATAGAAACCCTGCGTCGAACCGGGCATCGGGACAATGCGATAGCGGCCGGGCATCATGTGCATAAACCCCAGGTTTCCACCTGGCAGCGGAGTGGCCGCCATCTGCACCTGCATGCCTCCGGAGGGCATCAGCGTCACGTTAGGGCGTCCATTAGCCGGTGGTTTCTGGTCGCCCCAGTCAGCGGTCACCTGCACGGAAAAACTCGGCTGAAAACGCAGTTCCACATTGTCCACATCCTTATCGGAGACAGGCAAGGGAACATTGCCGCTGGAGACAACATACATTTCGTTGTTTCCGCCTCGCTCCGGAGCGGAGTCTACTTCCAGGCTCCAATCGCCGCGGCCAATGGCTGGAAATTCGAACGTCCCATCCTTATGGGAAACGGTGGTGGCCTCTTCCCGCTGCGTGTCGAGAAAATTCAGGTACGATCCCACGCCGTACGTTATGACTCTGCCTGCCAGCATCTTTCGCTCTCCGTGGCCCAGCAGTTTCACATTGGCATTCGCCGCCGGTTTCCCCATGTCATCGAGCACCACGCCGCGCACATGGTAAACCGGGGCCGTTTGCAGACGAATCTCGTACCCTCCTAAATCCGCGCCGCCGCGGACCAGGATATGCTCGGCCTCCGTTTGGTTGGTGGTCGAAGGGTAATACGTGGGCACGATTTGCGGTTGCCCTCCCTGCGCTTCCTCCAGCTTCCCGCTGGCTCGCAGCGTGTAGCTGCCGGGGCGCACATCCTGAAACGCAAAACGGCCTTCCGCATCAGTCTCCGCTGTATGGAACGCGCCGATTTCCACCTTTACCTTCGGCGCCGGCTTGCCTTCCGGGTCGAGCACGCGGCCGCTCACAGTTCCCAGGGCCGACATCTCGACATCCGCGCGGACCGCGGCAGACAAGCCCACACGCAGGCGAGGCTGTCCGAAGTGCGGCAACTCCAGTTGCACAAATCCCTGCTTTTCGTACCGCGAGTCATACTCGCCGGGTAGCACACCGGTAATCAGAAAGTTGCCGGCGGAATCCGTCGTGGCAGTGTAGCGCGCCCCCCGCTGGGTCCAGAAGGTGATGTTGACCCCGGGCACGCCCGTATGGGTTGCGCTGTTGCTGACTGAGCCTTCGATTGTGGCGCCGTTCTGCGCTGATGCAGCCTGCGCGAACAGAAGCAACAATGGCGCCAAAAACTTCTTCCGAAAAATCCCACCCGCAAACGCCCGGTTTTCAGCTTGTGGGGTCAGGCCTTCCGGCCTGCCGCCGGGCTTCTGCCCGGCGCAACGCCGCGATTTCTCATCCCTCCGTGTGAGCGAAGCCCATGGCGCGTTCATGACTTACTCCGGCCAGTGAGTGACCGCAAGCTGGACCGATTCCGCGCCGCCTTCCTGGAGGCTGACGCGGGTGCCCGCGGCGATAGCGCCGAGTACGAACGGGCCCATGTCGAGGCTTGGGACAACGCGGTCGAACGCCACTACCGAATAACTCCCCGGCGCTACGTTGGAGAATTCGAACGCTCCATGAGGATCAGCCTGCACAAAGCGCACGATGGCGGGCACCACGGGACCTTCCGGCCAAAGCAGAACCGTGGCACCTGCGCCTTTCTCCACCGTGCCGCGCACACTGCCCGGATTCGGCCGGTAGACAACGCGAATTTCCGGCGTGCTATCGTTCAGTTCCACTTCCTGGCCGAGCACATCGCGGCCACCGGCCATAATGGCTGCAGCGTAGAAGCCTGGCGCTGATCCAGGCGTGGGGACAATCCGATAACGGCCGGGCATCAGGTGCTCAAATACCTCTGGTGCGCCTGGTTCTCGTGGAGGCGACGGCAGCAGCCGTACATCCGTTGCCGAACCCAGCATGACATTTGGCAACGCATCGCCAGGCGGTTGCCGATCGCCCCAATCGGCGGTCACCTGGAGGGAAAACTCCGGTGTGCACCGCAGTTCCACATTTTCCACATCCTGGTCCGAGACATGCACGGGTACAATGCCACTCGCGGCGGATTCGATACTCTCACCCGCGTGATGCGATTCGGCGGTAAGGCTCCAATCTCCCGGGAGAACGTTTCGAAATTCAAATGTTCCGTCAGCATGGGATACCGCTGGCCTTGCCACCATGAGGCCATGCAGATTGACGTAATACTGAATCCCGGCTCCGGCGATTCCTCTTCCACCCAGCAACCGGTCTTCCCCTCTGGTGAGAAGCCTGATCTTAGCACCGGCCAGCGGCCTGCCGGCCGCATCATGCACCACCCCGCGCAACGTCGCGTAAGCCGCAAGCTCCGCATCCGCGCGGGCCGTGCCCGAGACGCCCACCCGAACCGGCGATTGCCCTGGCAAAGGTAAATACAGCTGGACGAAGCCGGACTTTACGTAACTCGTGCTATATTCGCCCGGTTCCACACCCGCAATGCGAAAGTTGCCCGAAGAGTCTGTGGCCGCGGTGTAATGGTCTGCCTCCTCGGTCGAGAAGGTCACCTTCACATCCGCAATACCGGCGTGCGTTACGCTATCGGTAACCGTTCCTTCAATCGTGGCGCCGGTTTGCGCCAGTGCAGAGTGCGCCAGCAGCAGTGCGATGCCCAGCAGTGCCAAAGCGCCGGCCTTCATTCCTACATTCTATGACGCTCTATCGGCTGCCTAAGCCGACGAAAAACACGCCCAGGAGAATCAGGCCAAGGCCATAGAATTTCTGCCGCGTCAAAGCTTCGTTAAAGAACAGGCGCGACCAAAACAGCGTCCACACGTAGCCGAGCGAGACCATCGGATATAAAACCGAAAGCTCTCCGTGGCGAATACCCAGGATGAAGAACACCGAAGACAGCAGGAACAAGGCCACGCCGGCCGCGAGTTTGAGATTCAGAATGTGCCAGAAACCGTCCTTCAGATGCGCTGCGCCGGATTTCAGAAAAACAGCGCCGAACGAGCCAATCAACGATCCGAACAGAACCAGCGCCATGGAACTGAGTGGGGTCGTCATGACTTTTGCCCCCGGCCCATCACCCCAACACCCAAGACGATGATGGCGATTCCGGCAAATTTAACAGGATTGATCCGATCGTGAAACAGCATGAGGGAAAGCAGAGTGACCCACACATAAGTCAACGCAATCACCGGATAGAGCAGCGACAGTTCCCCATCTTTTAGCGCCAGCACCAGCAACACGGTGCTCATGCCATAAAACGAAAGCCCGGCCAGCAAAGCGACATTCGTCAACATGGCGAGCGGGCTTGGATGAACGAGCTGGTTAGCTCCGGTTTTCAACAAAATCTGGGCTGCTGCTCCCAGAATCGTGCAGCAAAATACCAAAACAATGGATTTGCGGCGTGCCCGAAGATCACTTTCAGCGGCGGCTGAGACGGCGGGGGTCGTCAATCAGAGTTCAGTATAACAATCTTTGGCTTAAAATTAGTTCTGGTGGATGAAAACGAAACCGAGAACGAAGTAAGTATCGCGGAACAGGAGCACGCCCCGGCAACCGCCCCTCCGGCCGCTACCGCAGCGCCCGAGGATGCCAGGCCCGTAACCTTCGAAAGAAGCCTGATTGCCGAGTGGGTAGTCACCATTATCTTTCTGCTCTTTGGGACAACTACGCTGGTGCAGGCCTACGTGATTCCCACGGGATCGATGGAAAACAGCCTGCTGGTGGGCGATCACCTGCTAGTGGATAAACTGGCCTATGCCCCCAGCGGCGGGCCGGGATGGCACCTGCTGCCTTATGATACTTTGCAGCGCGGTGACATCATCGTGTTCCGTTACCCCGTGGATATCAAGCAGACGTTCGTGAAACGCCTGATCGGGGTTCCCGGCGACCACATCCGGCTCCAGGACAAACAATTAATTCTGAACGGCAAACCGGTAACGGAACCCTACGCCTACCACAGCACCGAATATATCGATTCCTTCCGCGATAATTTTCCCAACGCGCCCAACGTTTATGTCCCTCCGGCGGCAACCGATATGCTGCGAAATCACGTGGCCAATGGAGAGGTCGTCGTCCCGCCGAATGATTACTTCGCCATGGGCGATAACCGCGATTACTCGCTCGATAGCCGCTATTGGGGCTTCGTGCCGCGCGAGAACATTATCGGAAAGCCGCTGCTGATTTACTGGTCGTACAATGCGAACACGGCGGAGTTATCCGACCAAGCGTTGGGCGTGCACCACCTCGTCGACATGCTTGTGCACTTTCCGACCAAGACCAGATGGGACCGGACGTTCCGGCTGATTCGCGGCTATCCGCTCCAGTGACCCCCATCTTCGAAGATGCCTAACACCCACTACTACGGACTCATTCTGGCCGGGGGCCGCGGCACGCGCTTCTGGCCGCGCAGCCGCAAGCGCTCCGCCAAGCAGGTACTGAACGTTTTCGGCGAACGTTCGCTGATCCAGGCGACCGTTGACCGCTTAAAACAAGTCATCGCTCCGGAACGCTTGTGGGTGCTGACCAGCCGCGAACTGCGCGATGCGATCATCGGCCAGCTCCCCGAGATTCCCGCAAGCCAGATCCTCGCCGAACCGGCCCAGCGCAACACGGCTCCGGCCATTGGCCTCGCGGCGCAGGTGCTTGCCACCCAGGACCCGCGCGCCGTAATGGGCGTATTTCCCGCGGACCATCTGATTGCCAAGCCTGTCGCCTTCCGGCAGGTGGTGCGCGCTGCCTTCCGGGGTGCTCAAGCCGAACGCCTCATGGTGGTCGGTATTCAGCCGCGCTGGCCCGAAACCGGCTACGGTTATATCGAATTTCCGCGCGGCTCCAAAGCCGGAGGACCAGAACCGCTTCCGGTAAAGCGCTTTCACGAAAAACCCCCGCTCGCTAAGGCCAAGCGCTACATGGCAGCAGGTCATTTCTATTGGAATTCGGGTATGTTTTTCTGGCAAGCCGATGTGCTGCTCGAAGCTCTGCGGCGGCATCTGCCGCGCACGGCCACGGTCCTCGCCGCGCTTCCCCCGTTTGGATCGCGAAAGTTCACCAGCGAAATGGAAACAGTCTTTCCGTTGTGCGAAAACATCTCCATCGATTTTGCCGTCATGGAGCGGGCCGAAAACGTGAGCGGCCTGGCAACCACGGATTTCGGCTGGAGCGACGTGGGAAGCTGGAATGCGGTCTACGAGCTGATGCCCCGGGATGGCTGCGGCAACGTTACCGCGCGCGACCACATCTGCCTGGATGCCCACAATAATTTTGTAGACGCCCGCGGAAAAATGGTGGCGCTCGTGGGAGTGAAGGACCTGATTGTGGTGGATACCGCGGACGCCCTCCTGATAGCCGGCCGCTCCCGGGCGCAACAGGTCGGCGACGTAGTCAAAGCGCTGGAGCGGCAAAAGCGCCACGATTTGTTATAAAACAGTGGGGCCGGGGCTTCTGCCCCGCCGCCGCCCTTCCGGGCGGCGTTCGGTACTTACCGGAAAAGCTCGCAACCCATCTCTGCAATTCGACTTTGGAGACTGATCGCGTCACGTTCAATGCCGTTACGAACGCCTCTATAACGGTTGCGCACTGGACAGAACTGCGGCTGCGCCGGAAGATGGTTGATGTGCGCCCTTTCTGCTCTCCGAAAATCCGGTCGGCCTTAGATCCGGAATTCCTGCCCGCAGCCTTGTGGAACAAAGCCTATCGCGCTGCCATCGGGGCCGGCGGCGGCTGCCCGCTGGCTCTTGCGCTCGAGCGACCCGATGGCTCGGCCTCCGTGTTTCACACGGCTGTGCTCCCGCACCAGGGATCGAACATCCCACTGAACCAGCGCTACGTCGAACGCCTGCTGAAATTTCTGCTTTGGCAAAAAGGCGGATACCGGATCACCGTGGGCGGCGATCCGGAAATTGCCGCCTGGTTGCGGCAAGTCTACGCGCCGCAGGGGCCGCGCGCTTTTGATTATGCCTTCCTCGGCGAAAAAGTCTACCGGCGGCCGCTCGCAATCAACCACACCACCTTCGATCGTGCCCCCGCGGAAAAGGAAGCCGCTGCGCCGCTCGGCCGCCACCTGAATGGCTATCGTATCGGTTTCGATCTGGGGGCGAGCGACCGCAAGTGCGCGGCGGTGGCCGAAGGGAAAGTGGTCTTCAGCGAAGAAGTGCCTTGGAACCCCGCCGCCGAGTCCGATCCGCTGTACCACTTCCACGGTATCCACGATTCGCTCCAGCGCGCGGCCGCGAAATTGCCCCGTGTGGATGCGATCGGCGGAAGCGCGGCGGGCGTGTACGTAGGGAATGAGGTGCGCGCCGGCTCGCTCTACCGTTCCGTGCCGCCGCCCCTGTTCGACCGGCACATTCGCCGTCTCTTCTTCGATCTGCAAAAACATTGGGGCGGCATTCCGTTTGAAGTAGTCAATGACGGCGAAGTCACCGCGCTCGCTGGTTCGATGGCGCTTGAGGATAACGCCGTGCTGGGAATCGCCATGGGCAGCAGCCTGGCCGCAGGCTTTGTCACGCCGCAGGGCGGAATCACCACCTGGCTGAATGAACTGGCGTTCGTTCCCGTAGATTATCGCGAGAATGAAAATACTCCGCGCGATGAATGGTCGGGCGATGTCGGCGTCGGGGTGCAGTATTTTTCGCAGCAGGCTGTAGGCCGCCTTTTAGGCCCCGCGGGCATCCACCTGCCGGCCGATATGCCGCTTCCCGCCCGCCTGGAACAGGTGCAAGAACTCGCGGCCTCCGGTGATGCCCGCGCGCGCCGCATCTATGAAACGCTGGGCGCCTATTTCGGCTACGCCGTCGCCCAGTTTTGCGATTTCTACGATTTTCGCAATCTCCTGGTGCTGGGCCGCGTGATGACCGGGCAAGGAGGCGATTGGATTCTGGAGGCCGCCCGCGCCGTGCTCCAAGCTGAGTTTCCCGAACTAGCGGAGCGCATCCGCTTTCATGTTCCCGATGAACAGGAGAAGCGACACGGACAAGCCATCGCCGCCGCCAGTTTGCCTGTCTTGGGTTAGAAGCGGCCCTTGTTTGTCCCCGCCGCGCAAAAGTGACACCAGCGCCGGAATAGCTGTAGCCCGTACATGCGCAAAACCAGAGTCCGCACCTGCACGACATAGATGAACTGATTGAACCCTTTCCCTTTACCGCGCGTGACGCCGCCGCTTCGTGAAAAAACGCTACGATGAAGGGAGCATGGCAGCGCCCGATTGGTCCCAATGTTCCGCTGTGGAAAGTGTGCCGGGGAGACTCGGCGGCGCGTGGGTGTTCAAGAGTACCCGTATGCCTGTCTCCGCCGTGTTTGAGAACCTCGAAGCCGGAGCCAGCATAGACGAAATCATCGAGCAATTCGACCTCACGCGGGAACAGATCAATGCCGTGCTTGAGTTCGCCGCCCGAAGCCTCGCCGCGCCAGTCCTTACCCCTGCCGGTTCCCCCGTGAATGCTCATCCTCTTTGACCATGTGACGCCAAAAGGTATCGCACGATCCTTGCCTGGCCATACGGTCACGAAGGCGAAAGACCGGGGATGGGATACGCTCAGCAATGGCGATCTACTCGCCGCCGCCGAACGCGCGGGTTTCGACGTGCTTGTAACCGCCGATAAGAACATGCGCTATCAGCAGAACCTTAAAGGACGCAGGATAGCTCTTGTAGTGTTGAGTACTCCGCAATGGCCCGTCGTGAAATTATACGCGAAAATCCCGTAAACATTGGGCTTGCGATATTCGAAAAGTCTGTTGCAAAATGAACCGATGAAAAAAGCCCCGCCTGTGAAACGAAACTCTCATGCGATTACATAACCCTTCCGCGGATCTATTCGTTCCCGATGGTCTCGCCATGCCCGCGGCCCTGGCGCGGACCACGCATCTGGCAATCGCCGCGCACCAGGACGATATCGAAATCATGGCTTACCATGGCATCGCGGAGTGCTTCGGCCAGTCTGATCGCTGGTTCTCCGGAGTGGTAGTGACCAACGGCGCCGGCAGCCCGCGCAACGGCATCTATGGCGCCTATACGGACGATGAGATGCAGCAGGTGCGGCTCATCGAACAGCGCAAGGCGGCTTTCGTAGGTGAATATGGCTGCCAGGTGCAGCTCGGCTTCACGAGCGCGCAGGTGAAAAATGCGCTCGAAACTGCGGTCGTGGAAGACCTTCAAGAAATCCTGCGCACCGCCCGGCCCGAGATCGTATATCTGCACAATCTGGCCGACAAACACGATACGCACGTGGCGGTAGCGTTGCGTTCGATTGCCGCGCTTCGTCAAGTGCGGCCGGATGTGGCTCCCCGAAAAGTTTATGGCTGCGAAGTGTGGCGCGATCTGGATTGGCTGCCTGAAGCGGATAAGCAGGTGTTGCCCGTGTCACCGCGTTCCAACATCGCTGCCGCCCTAGTGGGCGTGTTCGATTCTCAAGTGAGCGGCGGTAAGCGCTACGACCTCGCCACCGCGGGCCGGCGCCTTGCGCACGCGACTTACTACGCTTCCCACGGCACCGATGAGGAAAGCGCTCTCACCTTCGCCATGGACCTGACCCCGCTGGTCGAAAATCGGGAGCTCGATGTGACCAGCTACATAACCGGATACATCGATCGCTTCCGCGTGGATGTGGCCCAGCGGGTAAACGCGTTCCGGTAAGGTATCAGTTCGTCAGGATGATGTTACCGACCGCGGTATTCGACGCCGGCACGTGGTAGAACCGGTATGCTTCTTTCGCATCATCGTTCAAAGCGCCGCGCATCACCAGCCACATCACCATCTCAATTCCTTCGGCGCCGGCGTCGCGCACATACTCCAGGTGCGGCACGGTAGCCAGCCCTTGCGGATCTTTGCTGATCCGGTCCAGGAATTGTTTATCCCACGCGCTGTTGATCAACCCGCAGCGCTCGCCGTGAATCTGGTGCGACATGCCGCCCGTGCCGAATATCACCACCCGCATGTCTTTTTTATACTCCTCGACCGCTTTTCGAATCGCGCGGCCCAGCGCGAAGCAGCGCTTTCCCGTGGGCGGCGGATAGGTCACCACATTCACCGGCAACGGGATCACGGGGCACGGCCACTCTTTCACCTGGCCGAACATCAACGACAGCGGAACCGTCAGGCCGTGGTCGACCTCCATCTCGTTGATGATCGTCATGTCGAACTCATCCAGAATCAGAGATTCCACCAGGTGCCACGCAAATTCCGGATCTCCCTTCAGCATCGGCACCTTGCGGGGACCCCAGCCTTCATCGGCCGGCCGGAATTCCGGCTGGACTCCTAGAGCGAACGTGGGAATGTACTGCAGAGAAAAGGCCGTGCCGTGATCGTTGTAAACCTCGATCACCAGATCCGGTTTGATTTCCGCCATCAATTGTTTCGACCGCTCGAAGCCATCAAAAAGCGGCTTCCAATAAGGCTCCTGCGTCTTTCCCAGGTCAATAGCGGCTCCAATGGCGGGAACGTGGGAGCAGCCGACACCGGCAACGATTTGCGCCATTATTTCTGTTCCTCCGTAGCGTGTGCCTGCGCAGCCTTACTGCGATTGCCTTCAATCGACCGTCCGCCACCCACCATCATTTTGCGGTAATCCTCCTTCTTCATGCCGCTCATGGCCGCGGCCATGTCCTCAAACGTGTATCCGCAAGTGGCGCCCAGCTTGGAAACGTAATAGATGTTTCCACCCTCCTTAATGATGCCCAACCAGTCGCGGTCGAGAATGGCGCGGCGCTGGCCTTCAGTCAAAGGAAACCGGTCCAGATAAGACGGGCCGTCGGCCAGGAACGCTTTCCGGTTTTCCTCCTTCATCATCGACATACAGAAATTATTCACGTGATAGCCTTTGGCGCAGGCTCGCTTGTCAAACAGGTAAGTGCCGGGAATATCGGCGTACGCTTCAGATTTAGCTTGGTCCATTTGCCCTCTATAATACTAGATGCGCTACGGCTCTTCATTGTCGCACCGCGGGGGTTGACCCCACGGCGGTTACTCGTATCGTAGCGCTTCGACAGGATCGAGTTGCGCCGCTTTCACCGCGGGCCACACGCCGAAGAAAATGCCGGCCGCGACGGACACAGCAAAACCGGCGCCGAGTGCCCATGCGGGTACGGCTGAGGGCAGCGAGGGCACGAGCTTTTTGCGCTTGCCCGGGCGCGCCCTTGCGGTAATGAAGTAGTCGTTCAACTCGGGGTAGCGGATCTGGCCCGTCCGTAGCGGCATGTCGAAAACATTGTCCTGATCGTTCTCTCC
Organism: Bryobacteraceae bacterium; assembly: GCA_030041985.1. Taxonomy (GTDB): domain Bacteria; phylum Acidobacteriota; class Terriglobia; order Bryobacterales; family Bryobacteraceae; genus PSRJ01. Next base: position 26,865 of record JASIAM010000077.1, read on the forward strand.
GAAGAAGCCTCCCGACATCTTCCACATCGAAGCAAGAGCGCGTGATAAATTCCGCTAACTCCGGGCCGAGCGGGCGGCGCTTGTGCGCCCGGATGGAGTCCATGGCCAAGCGGAACGCGTTCGCGAACTACTGCCAGGAGCGTGTGAACTCGAAGGCCTCGGACGCCTTATTTCCAGATACCCTAAGATTAAATTGCGGCTTCTGCAGATGCCTATATTGCGCCTTGCTTATACGACGCTGTTCCTTCTTGCATTATTAGCAGTCTTCGAATTATGGAGCCAGGTAGGGGGGCAAACTCACCTGGATCTGATGCCGTGGTACGTAAAGCTGCTTCTCGGCACGGGCGCGGCCTTTGCTGTGGTGAAAGCGGCCGCGGCGGCGTTTACGGGAGAGAAAGCCTGGAATCGCCATACCGTGCGCTGGGCCGTCATTTTGCTGGTGTTGCTCACTTGTTGCGGCTTGGCGAGTTACTACGTGCATCTCTACGGAGAGCAGGACAACGACGATGACGATCAAACCCAGCAGAGCGTGAACCGGATCAGTTTCCGCCAAGCAGCCAGGTCTAATGGCAAGCGGCTACACTAGGCGGTTTTCACCAGCACTGTGGTGCAATGGGCGCAGCGCCGGGCTCCGATGGGAATGGTGCTGAGGCACTCCGGGCATTCCTTGGTGGTGGGGGCTGCCGGTGCCTGCGGTTTCTTGAACCGGGCCTGGATGGCGTTCATGGGAAGAACGATCAGGAAGTAAATCGCCGCGGCGACCAGTACGAACGAAACTACCGCGTTGACAAACTCTCCAAACAGGAACTTGCTGTTGTTCACAGTAAAGGCCAGGGCCGAAAAATCCGGCTTCCCGCCGATAGCCGCAATCAGAGGCGTAATCAGGTCCTTGACGAGCGCGGTCACGACAGCCCCGAAAGCGGCCCCGATCACCACGGCCACTGCCAGATCCACCACGTTGCCTCGAAACACGAATTCGCGGAAGCCTTTTAACATTTGCGATCACTCCTTTCTGCGGCTCAGTGTGTCATAGCGTACACCACGTAGTTCACGCCAATCCGAATGCCTAACGCGGCGTATTTTTCAGGATAGTACGGGGCGTCGGCCCACTCCCAGGAATCTCCCACATCCGAGTTAAACGTAATGGCTACCATGATACGGCCCTTGTCATCGTAGATGGCGCGCCAATGGTCGCGGCAGCCTTCGCATTTGTCACTGCGCCCGCGCATTACTGATCCTTCGCTGGCCACCTGGTAGCGGTCGTCAAGATTGTAGACCGTGTGAAAGATCTGGTTGCCGTTATCCAGTTCGACGACGGGCCGGTCCGGGAAGACACGCTTCATGCTTTCCATAAACACTTCCCAGCCCTCATCGCCCCAGAAATCATCGGCCATGAAGAAACCACCGCGCAACAGGAACTCGCGCAAGGCGTGCGCCTGGCTGTCGGTGAGCCGCCAACTGCCAGCTTGGACAGCGTACAGCCACGGCCAATCGAATTCCTCACCGTCATCCAGATTCACGGGCTGCTCGACGGACCGTACATGGATGCGGGTGAGGCGCTGCATGGCTTGGGCGAAATGCCGGTCTGCGCGGGGGTAATCCTGGGTCCAGATGGAAAAGCCTTGGGTCCACTGGCCGCCGCCGAAACGAAAGCCGCCGTAGCGGGCGTAAGGAGAAGGCGGGTACATGAGGCGCGCAAATGTCCACTCGGTTTTTTCCATCCAATCGGGCGGACGAGGAATTTCGCCGAGGCGGTATTCCACGCCGTTGAACTCCCGGAAAGGGAGTTGGAAGGCGAAGAGAGTGCCTAAAGCGATCAGCGGAACTCCCCAACGCCAGCTTGCGCGCAAGTTTGACATTCGAACCAACGCTCGACTATAAGTGTAAAACGCTGGCCATCGAATTCAACTGCAATATTTGCGGCAAACCCAACCATGCGGCTAGCGGGCCGCTCGATCGGGAGAAGGCCAGTTGTTCCGGCTGCGGGTCAAATGTGCGGATGCGCGGGCTGGTACGGGCGCTTTCGATGGAGCTTTTCGGAGCCAATCTGGCGCTGCCGGATTTCCCGCGCGTGAAGAGCCTGCGTGGGCTGGGGATCGGCGATTCCCGCCAGTACGCGGACCGCCTCGCGGACAGGTTCGACTACCACAACACTTTTTATACGCGCGAGCCGCGGTTCGATATTACCGATCCTCCGGCCACGGAACCGGGCAGTTATGACTTCATTGTTTCGAGCGAAGTTTTCGAGCATGTCGTGCCGCCGGTGGAGAAGGCCTTCCACAATGCGTTCCGGCTACTGAAGCCCCATGGCGTTCTGCTGCTCACGGTGCCTTATTCGCTGGCGCCGGCCACAGCCGAACATTTCCCGGCACTTCTCGAGTTTGGACTGGCGCAGGTGGGCGGCAGAGTTGTGCTGGTGAACCGTACGGACGCGGGGCAGATGGAGGTGTACGAGAACCTGGTTTTTCATTTCGGATCGACCGGCCCCGCGCTCGAAATGCGGGAATTCTCGGAATCGGATCTGCGGGCCGGGCTTACCGAGGCCGGCTTCCCCGATGTCGGAATTTATAGCGACGATGACGTGCAGTCAGGGATTATCAATAGCGAATCGTGGTCGCTCCCGATCGCTGCACGCAAGGGGGATTTCGCATTCAACCGGAATGCGGCGCGGGATCTCGTGGAACAATGGGCCGCTTTACGCAAGCAGTGCCGCGAATGGGGAGGAGCTTGGTGGGTACGGCTGGGGGCGAAGCTCGGTCTGGTTGACCTGAAACCGTTGCTGCCGCCGGAAGACGAGTGATCTCACCGCAGCGGGAGAGACCAACCGCGGCGGAGCGCCGGGCAGAAGCCCTGACCCCACGAATCGCGGCAAGATCTGTAGCGGGACTGGTTACTGGTGTTGGGGAGTTGGCGCGTCCGGGACCGGGATGCCTTTCTCCTTCATCAACGATTCGAGCAGCGCCACGGTTTTGGGGAACGCATCGGGGCCGCCACGATTACCACCAGCGCCGCGGGCGGCATCGAGCGGCGTGTGGCCCTGGGCATCTTTGGCGGTCAGGTCGGCGCCGTTGGCAACCAGGAATTGAATGAACTTGTCGAAGCCGTGTTCTGCGGCGCCGTGGAGAGCGGTTTGGTTCGGCACGGCGTTGGCGCTCGGCGCTTGGCTGTCGCGGCGCGCTCTCAGTTGTGCCGCTGAGGCGGCGCTTTGTCCTACGACCGCCCCGGAACCTGGGGCCGCTAAAGCAACCGGAGCAGCGCCCGGAGCACCACCGCGTCCGCCGCCACCACCGCCGCCGCGGCCACCACGGCCAAATCCGGCGGGACGTAGATCCACAACATCGCGCGCGTTCACGTTCGCGCCCGCTTTGACCAGCAGATCCATGGTGGCGAGCACGCCATCATCGGTACGGTTGCGTCCGCGGGTAACGCGCTGGCCGAAATCGACACCCGCTGCGGCCATCAACGGCGTGATGCCTTCTTTGCTGGGCAAATCGACCAAAGCTTTATACTCGAGCAGCAGCGCGACGAATTTGTTGTCGCCGGCTCGTGCGGCGCGTAGCAGGGGCGTTGCGCCCTGGGCAAGCATCTGGTCGCCACCGCGATCCTGCGGCACGTCGCGATAGGGCGGACGCCGCTTCAATTGAATGTTCGGATCAGCGCCGCGTTCGAGCATCATGCGCCCCACATCCAGGGCACTCAGCTTATCGGTGCTCGGAAGGACCGCCATAGCGCCGTTGCCTTTCACCGGCAACGTGCTAACGTCAGCCGCCATGTAAACCGGCGAGCGCCCGAACAGGTCCCACTTGTCAAGATCAGCGCCGCCTTTGACGAGCACGGCAGCCGTATCGAAATGCATGTTTTCGAGAGCGAGGAGCAGAGGCGTTTCGCGGTCCGGATCCTCGGAATCGGGATCGGCGTGAGCTTCGAGCAAATACTGAACG
>JASIAM010000078.1 GCA_030041985.1 Bryobacteraceae bacterium
CCGGCCGACTGGAACTATGCGCCGCGAAGATTCCTCCCCAGTTCCAGCCCCGCGGCTCGCCGGGTGCGCGCCGAACGGCATAACCCACGGTCTGTAGCCACCCTGCGCATCAAAATTGCCCGCGCCCTAATCCGGCAGCTACCATGTTGCCCGTTTTGTTGCTCTCGTATTTAGTAACACAGTAGTACTAGGCGCGCAATACCGCCGTCTGCGCACCCGTCTCGGCGCCCCCAAAGCCATCACCGCGATGGCCCGCAAGCTAGCTTGCCTGTTCTACAGGCTTATCAAGCATGGGCAGCAGTACGTCGACAAAGGGACCGAATACGATGAGGCCAGGTATCGCGACCAGCAGATCCGATCGCTGGCCAAACGGGCACAAAAACTTGGCCTTCAATTGGTTATTCCGAAGACTGCGTAACATCAGCGACAAGGTTTCTGGAGAGTATTGGGAAGCGTACGAGAGAGTAAAAAGCATTAAGCCGATTAAAGGATTCGACGCATCGAAACGGCTAAGCCGCGATGAGGCTCATGAACGGCGCAGGTAATCCGGTGTTCGTGGATACGAACGTTCTTCTGTACACCCTGGATGCTGCCGATCCCGCCAAGCAGTCCGCCGCTCTGCGCTGGCGCGATGCGCTGTGGCAGAACAAGGCGGGGCGCCTGAGCTGGCAGGTGCTCCATGAGTTTTACGCGAACGCCACCGGAAAGCTGCGATCGCCGGCGAGTGTGGCACGCGCGCTGGTTCAGGCGTATTCTCAGTGGCCGGTCGGCGATTTCAGCCTTTCGCTTCTCGAGCGGGCATGGCACTGGATGGACCGCGCTCATGTGTCCTACTGGGATGCGCTCATCCTCGCTGCCGCGGAGCGCTCCGGCTGCCGCTGGCTGTTGAGTGAGGATTTCACGCATGGGCGCAAATACGGAGCGGTAGAAGTCGTCAATCCGTTTCTGACAGACCCGGGAGGATTTTTCGAAACATAGCTCGTCAGTAATTAGTTATCAGTTATCAGTTTTCTCCGGTGAAAACAATGCGGATAACTGGCCTGTGGCCGCCGCCAAATCGTTTTCTTTTCAGCCCGGATTTCGGCAGCGAGTCACAGGTTATTCGATCCGGCGCCGCCGGAGGCTGGGCTGACAACTGAGAACTCAGCGCCGGAAGGCACGGCTGCCCGCCCCCATGCTGCCATCGGCGTATGAATCCGCCGCGCCTTGGAATCAGCCCACTACCGCGATTCCGGTTTCCGTGACGGTATAGCCGTTGGCGCGGTCGGCCGCAGGGTCGAAGCCGATCACGCTCGAATCCGGTATTTTCACGCCGGTATTAATGATGGCGCGGCGGATGCGGCTGTAGCGTCCGATTTCGACGCTCGGCATGAGGATGGAATACTCGATTTCGCAATAGCTGTTGACGCGCACACCGGGCGCGAGCACGCTATGCATAACCCGTCCACCGGAAATGATGCATCCGGAACTGACTACCGAATCGACGGCCACGCCCATGCGCCGGCCCTCTTGCGCAAAGACGAACTTGGCGGGCGGCTGCTGCGTAACCTTGGTGCGGATAGGCCAGTTTTGATCGTAAAGGTTGAACTCAGGCACTACCGACACCAGGTCCATGTTGGCCTCATAATAGGCATCCAGGGTGCCGACGTCACGCCAGTAGCGCACTTGCTTGGCGTTGATATCGTGAAAATCATAGGCGACGACGCGGGCACGGTGCAGATTGCAGGGGATGATGTCTTTTCCGAAATCGTGGCTGGAATCGGAGCGCTCCGCATCTTCGTGGAGAGCGCGTAGCATCATGCCGGTCCCGAAGACGTAAACGCCCATGGAAGCGCTTACCATGTCCGCATTGAACCGCGACCGCTTGACGTGATCGTGCTGTGGTTTCTCCTCGAACCCTATGACGCGATAATCGTCATCGATCTCCAGGACGCCGAAACGGGAGGCTTCGTGGGGGGGAACCTGGATAGTGGCGATGGTTACGTCGGCGTTCTGCTGGCGGTGCCAATCGAGCATCTCGCCGTAGTTCATCTTGTAAATGTGATCGCCGGCCAGAATGAGAGTCTGCTGGGTTCCCTCTGCTTCGACGCTCTGGAAATTCTGGAAGACCGCATCTGCCGTTCCCTGATACCACTCGTCGCTGACCCGTTTCATCGGCGGGAGCACCTCGATGAACTCGCCCAGTTCGGGAGAGAGGATGTTCCAGCCATCGCGGATGTGGCGCGTCAGTTCCAAAGACTTATACTGTGTCAGGACAAAGATCCGGCGAAGATTGGAGTTAATGCAGTTGGAGAGGGTAAAGTCGACTATGCGGTAGGCGCCTCCAAAGGGAACGGCGGGTTTGGCCGTATCCTTGGTGAGGGGGTAGAGGCGCTCGCCCGCTCCTCCTGCCAGTAAGATTGCCAACACATTTTCCATGTTGTTTATAACCTACTGAAAATAAAGGAAACCTGTGGCTCCCAACAGCCTGGCCGGACGGAATCTGCAATTTGGGACTTGACTTTCTCTGTCAACCACCTATGATATCAGTACCTTCTGTAGCGGACCGAGGATTTTTTCGGGGATGGGAAACCTGCCTTGGATTTAGCACCCGGCAAACCGTGCAGGGATTTTGGTGCAGTGGGGAGGTGTATTTTCGTTGGCTGAAGTAAAGCTTCAGGAGGGCGAAACGTTAGAAAATGCCCTTCGGCGCTTCAAGCGAAAGGTGCAGCAAGAAGACATCATTAAAGAGGTCAAACGCCACTCCTTTTACCTGAAGCCGGGAGAGAAGCGACGGGCCAAGCAGGCGCTGGCCCGCAAACGGAACCGGAAGAAATCACGCCGGGAAATTGAGTAAAACAAGGCTGCGGCGCGCCGGCTGTAACCTCCTTCCAGGAGATGCTACGGGCGGGGCGCTGCCGCTTTTATCCGACACGTTCAGGTTGATACGGGACAGAGCTGCTATGGCGGAGTTTCAGGATCGCGTTCTTAAATGCGCGGATTGCGGAGCAGAGTTTATCTTTACAGCGGGAGAACAGCACTTCTTCCACGACAAAAATTTCAGAAACGAGCCTAAGCGCTGCAAGGCTTGTAAGAGCAAACGCCTGGGAGCAAACGCCGGTCCGGGCAAAACGGAAACGGTAACCAATTGCTCTCAATGCGGCCGGGAAACCACGGTGCCGTTCAAACCCACACAGGGCCGTCCGGTGTTTTGCCGTGAGTGTTTCCTGAGCCGCAGAGCTGCCGCCGCGACTGCAAGATAGGCGCGGCAGCCAGACCGAAAAACTGAGGCTGCGGGCAGGGCCAAACGCCCGGCAGGCAGCCCCGAAGTTTAGCCCCACAGCACTACTTCTCCCTTCTCCAGGCCGATAAGAATTAAAACGATTTTGTATTCCAAGTACCGCTAGTACTCCGTTTCGGTACCGAGGTATATTGCCCCCGGAATCGGCATAGATTAAATTCAAATTGCAATAAGTAATGGTAGTCCTGTGAAAACATCCGTAAAGATTGCATTATTAGCAATTCTGCTCGGTGCCGTGTCATCGGTTGCCCGCGCGGATTTATATGAAACTGCATATTTCTCCGCGGAACTGATCCCGGTTACAGGCTCGCTTTCCGAGATTGGCATGAGTACGGATATGATTTCGGGAAACTTTGTGTTCGACGAGCAGTTGATTCCCGGGCCCGATTCGGGGATCCAGTCCGTGGCATTCAACAGTATGCCGGCCATCAGTGAAATACCCCCTTCTACCGCGTTCCAGATGACCATGGGTGAGAATACTTTCAATCGGGTGAATTTCCTTCCGGGAACCGGTGGAATCGTCTATAACAATGGCCAGTTCGATGGATTCGATGTGGCGTTTGATTTCTTCTACAACGGCCAGGAGTACCGGTTTGTGGAGCAGGGCACGGGCTTCGAAATTCAGCTTCTGGCCGGCAATGCCGCGATCATCATAGTGGCAGGGACAATCGATTTCAATCCGCTCTTCAACATACAACCGTATGTGCCGAGTTCGTCGGCTTCATCGGGTTTGGGTCTCAACACTGGAGGCATCGGTACCGGCGATGGCAATACGGCCGGCGATTCAAACGGGAGTGACCCATTCTCCGATAATTCACCTCCGGATAATAATTCATCGCCAACCATTACTATTAATACGCCGGGAAATAATAATCCCTCTCCTGTGCCGGAACCGGGCATGTTTGGGATGCTGGCTGCGGCAACGATTTCCCTGGGCGCGCGAGTTGTGATTGAGCGGCGCCGGTCTCTCCCTGCCAGATAGGGCGGTTGGCTAGACCGGGGCCGTAGTCTTCGCGCCCGGCTGCGCACTTACCAAACGCGGCCGTTCTATTACGGAAAATAGACCTCGCGATTTGTACGGATATCGCACCAGCACCGCCGCACACGTTCCGGCCCTCGCGCTAAGATTACAGTTTCGTGCCTTCTCGCGGTTTCCGTTTTCCGGCGGCCGTTGCCCTGGCGGGCGCTATCTTCATGAGATACGCCACCGCGCAGGCGCCCGCAATCACGCAAGCCATCAGCTTGGATAATCCCCTCGCAATGGACACGGTGATTGCCCAGCTCGCGGACAAGCGTGTGGTATTCATAGGCGAGACGCATGACCGTTACGATCACCATTTGAACCAGCTCGAAATCATCCGGGAGCTGCATAAGGTTCATCCGGACTTGGCGATCGGCGTCGAATATTTTCCCCAACAATTCCAACCACAGGTGGATGACTACATCGCCGGACGAATTACGGAAGACCAGTTCCTTCGTGCCGTTGACTATTACCGGATTTGGGGTTACGACTACCGGCTATACGCACCGATTTTTCGATACGCCCGCGAACAGCAGATGGTTGTACGCGCGCTGAACGTGCCGGACAGCATCGTGTCTGCAGTGTCGAAGGTTGGCATCCAGGGGCTATCCGAGCAACAACGAGCTTCCTTGCCTCGGGAAATCGAACCGGCCGGCGAGGACTATAAAGAACGTCTCCGCTCCGCGTTCGAAGAACACCAGAGTGCGCAGCGCGATGCTTTCGACCACTTTGTGGAGGCCCAACTGGTTTGGGATGAGAGCATGGCATCGAGTGCCGCCCAGTATCTTACTGCCAACCCAGGCCGCCAGATGGTGATTCTCGCAGGAGCTGGACATATTGCCTTCGGTTCCGGGATTCCGAGCCGGTTGGAAAGGCGTGTACACGCGAGCTATGCCATCGTACTCAACAGCGGTGTGGCTATCGAGCCGCACATCGCCGACTACATCTTGCTAAGTACCTACCAGTCGCTTCCACCGGCCGGCGTTCTCGGAGTCAGTTTGGAAGAGAATGCTGGAGAATGCCACATTCGCTCAGTAGTTCCAGCGGGCGCGGCGGAAAAGGCCGGACTCAAAAGCGGCGATGTCATCGTGGATATAGATGGCCAGCCAGTGACGGCGGCAGGGGATGTTCGGTTAGCTCTTTGGAAGAAACAGCCAGGAGATCGCGTCGTGGTCCGCATTCGACGGGGCAGGCGGTCTAGTACGAAACAGACCCGCAGCTTTGCGGTAGATCTGGCTGTCCCACCCAAAACCCCTGCCCAAAACGATCAGAAGCCCTAGCCGAAGAGTCTGCACACTATTTGGTACTTGACAAACCGGTAGAGTATGAAAACTTACCGCCAGTAAGCGGCCTGTACGCTATATTACAAAGAGTAAGCGTCAGGTACGAAGACGGGAATTAATCACGTACACCAGACTTTCGAAGGAGAGTTCTTGCAGACTCCCGTAGCGCTCACTCCAACACCGGACTATCAATTCACCGCCAGGTGGAAAAGGCGGTTGGGTAGAGTACTGACCGATTCCCGCTGGGCTCGTTATTACTTTCAACTAAACATACCTGACCCCAAGCACCGTCGCATGGCGGCCTCTTTCATTTCCGCATTCCTTCCGAAGAGCCAGCCCAAAAGCCACAAGGAGGAGTTGCACCGCCTGTTACCAATCCTGAGAGAGCTGGGAAGCGTGCCCCTTGAAGGTATTCTCTCCAGCGAACAGGCCGACGAGATCCGGGCCTACTTTGCCACTAAAGAGTGCTACGATCCGTTTCGTCCGGAAACGAAAGGCTTCGGGGACCCGAATGCGGCACATCGATCCTGCATTCACGCCTATTTCCCGAAGGCCGATGTCGCCGCCGCGCCGCACATACTCGAGCTGGCCAATCACCCCCTGGTGTTGAGCACGGTGGAAGCATACTTCACGGTTAAGCCGGTTATTAGTGACATCGCCGCATGGTGGCTTTTGAGCGGCTTCGATGCGGAGGCCAACTCTCACGAGGTTTATGTCCGCCGACCCGAAGAATTCCATCGCGATCTGGATGATTTTGCGGAGCTGAAGTTATTTGTCTATCTGAGCGACGTTGACTTCACTGCGGGTCCGCATGCCATGATCCGCACCTCCCATCAGTGGGACCTTCCCAAGGGAAGCCGCATCCTGGAGTTGCGGGATCCACGTTATCAAGCGCGCGAAAATCTCCAACTCGTCACCGGTCCGGCTGGTACGGCATGGCTCGAGAACTCACTGGTTCTACACAGAGGCACGATTCCCACGGGCAAACATCGATTGATGCTCAGCCTGACCTATACTCTGCTTCCCATCGCTGTCGGACCTAAAAAGCCATTAGTGCAGATAGGCAACTCTCAATTCGACCCTTATATCAACCGCGTCCTCACACGGACGTGATCACCGCCGGAAACCGTTTCTTACTTGACAGCAATCCAGTACGGCTCCATGCGCAGGAATCCACCGTGCATCCAGGCGTGAAATGGCGCCCCCCGGAAGGCCTGGCGCAGTGCCGATTCCACGGCGTCCTCCTGTGACCGCTGCAGCAACAGCAGATCCAACAAGCTGCGGCGCGCCGGATACGCTTCGATCAAAACGTTCTCCGCCGCTGGGATGTTCGCCTTTTTCTTGATCATCGCAACCGCTGTATCAAGCCCACCGACTTCATCCACCAGCCCCACCGTTTTGGCTTGCGAACCTAGCCAGACCCGGCCTTGCGCTACCGGTTCAATCTGCCCCACGGGACGATGCCTTCCGGCTGCGACTTTGGAGACGAAATCCTCATAGTTGGCATCGATTCCTTCCCGGAGTTTCTGCCGCTCATCGGGCGTGAGCGAACTGTAATCGGAATCTATGCCGGCGTACTTGCCCCGTTCGATTCCGTCTTTAGTGATTCCAATCTTGTCGTAAAGGCCGTGCAGGTTGGGTTTGCCGAACACCACCCCGATCGAGCCTGTCTCGGTGCCGGGATAAGCCACAATCGGGTCGCCGGTCATCGCCATGTAATATCCGCCCGAAGCCGCTGCGTCGGACATCGAGATGACCATCGGCTTTTTCTTGCTCAGTAGATTCATCGCACGCCAGATATCATCGGATGCGGATGACTCCCCGCCAGGTGAGTCGATGCGGACGATCACGCCCCGTATCGAAGAATCATTCCCCACCTGCTGCAGCAGCCTGCTGAACCCCACGGCCGTAAGTGATGCTTCATCCTCAGTCGGGTTGTCCGGGTCGCCACGTATGATGTCTCCTTCGCCTATGACCAGCGCGATTCGGCTCTTGCCGCGAGTGAGTCCCGCTTGCTCCGGAGGCACGCGCACATAAGTTTCCGTTTTCACTCTCTTCAAATCGCCGCCATGCAGACGCCCTTGGAGTTCCTCCCACATCTGGTCTTCATAACACAACTCATCGATCATGCCGGCTTTTTGCAACTGCGGCGCAAGAAACAGACCCTGGTCGATGATGTCCGTAACTTGGGCGTTAGTTTTCTTCCGCCCCGTTGCGATACCGCTTACCAGGTCATTGTAGAGGCTGTCGACCAGCGAGGTAATGACTTCCCGCGTCTCGGGACTCATGTTTGTGCGCGTGAACTGATCGCCGAAATCCTTGTACTTGCCCGCGTGCTCCACATCAACAGTAACCCCCAACTTGTCGAGCGTATCCTTGAAGTACATCAACTCGGCGCGCAGGCCCTTGAGATAAACCTCGTCGTCCGGGCCCATATAGATGCGGTCAGCCGCCGAGGCGGCATAATATTCGCGCGTGCCGGGTGTATGCAAATAGGCAAAAACGGGTTTGCCCGATTTACGGAATTCTTCTATGTCATGCCGCAACTCTTCCAGCTTGGCCCATCCCACCCCCAGGCTTTCCGGCTCGAAGACGATGGCCTTTATGTGAGAATCCGCCGCCGCCTTGCGGAACGCCATCCAGACATTACTGACAGTCAAGCCAGGGCCTTGGCTCAAGAACGGGATCTCAACCGGAGCCTTCTCCGGCAGGTCACCCGAGAGATGAAGCACCAGGACTGAGTTGGCCGAGATTTCCGGCGGCCGCTCCCGAAAACGCATCAGCGCGAAAAATACCAAAAACACAAACACGAAGACCAGCAGAATACCGGTCGCCAAGCCAATCAGGAACTTAGCCATAGTTACTCCGACAGTAGCACGTGCCGGCGATACGGCCAAGCAGGAATCAGCGCCCCAGCCGAAACCGCTGCCGCGCTGCTACATTTCCCAGATACACTCACCGGAACGATAAAAGGATACAAAACCGTCTTCGCTGATCTTCAGTGCCGCGCCAAACCGGGACGCGTGCAAGGCCGCAGTCGTGCGGCCTCCATCGAGCGCAGCCATCGGTTCTCCGCCTGTCCGCAGGATGGCGCCAAAAGCTAACAGCCAGCCCTCCCGATCCATGACAATCCCGCCGTCTACTTGCGCAATACTCTGGAGCACGTTTGGCTCCAGCTCCAAGGCTCGCTTTCGCCGCAGAAGGTAATGAATCTGACCCTTGGCAGTCGCGGCTTCGGTCTCCATGCTCTCCAGAAGGTCGCCGGAAGCCACCAGATGTTCGGCCGGCCCAAGCGACGGTCCGCCGTGATCCAGCACTACGAACAAACCTCCACGCCTTTTCTCCGCCAGGTTGAGCGCTACCGTAAACAGCCGCTCCGCTAAACGGGCGTCACCGATCGCGTGGCGAAACGTACGATACTTTTCGGCCACATCCGTCAGACGCCATCGGCCTTCCAGAAATTGGAAGATCTGCACGCCTCCGGCAAACACCTTGATTTCCCCATTGGGCGTCAGCACCAGGCAGATATGCCCGCCGCGCAGTGTAGCCTGCGAGTGTGCCTGGTAGCGCGCTGCGCTGGGTGCGGGTAGAACGGCGCCGTGACAGACCGCGGAGAACTGCTCGATATCTACCAGGTCGAGCAGCATCCCATTACGGTCTACCAGAAAGACGGTGTGTAATCCATCGCACACGCGATGGAAACTTTTGATGGCCACCAGAGCGCTGGTATAGGGCAGCGCCCCCACGGGCAATCCCGGCATGGTGTGATACGGGTCAACATCGGAACCGATCACAATTGCGCCCGTGGAAACGCGGCCGTTCTCGTATGTGATCAGCGAGCTCAGGCGCAGAACGTCAATCGCATCCGCAACCACATCGCGGCGCTCCGGCAATCCCTCCGCATCCCGGTAGGAAGGGTGGTCCAGAAACGCCGAAACGTACCGATCCTCTGCCCTGCCCTCGAACAGATGCGATGCATAAGGCGACGAGCCGGGTGAAAAGATCCCGCGATACCGGGCCGACAGCACGCTGCCGATGGCGACCAGCAACCGCATTTCGTCTTCCGAAAAGGCATGGTCCGGCCGCGCCAGTTCGTACTGCACGCCCATCCATTCCAGGCGGAGCGCGCTGCCGCCCAGTTCGGTAAAGCTAAGCGACGGCTCAATCCCGCTGGCTCTGCCGGAGCTAACCAGCCGGCTCTCCGGGAAAAAGTACCGGATGCCTCGCTCGAAGAAATCACAGTAGAGCGCGTGCACAAGATCTACGGTTTCGGACTGTGGCGCCAAATTCGAGAGCACCTTAACTCATAGGATGCTGCCGCGGACCGGTATGATGCCGCGCTTTGCGATAAACGCGCACAACGGAACGCCGCGGCGTCCTGTGCGCTTTGCGATTTCAACCGCTGCCCAGGTTTTAACCGGAGCCAAGGTGCAGCGCCACAATTCCACCGGTCAGATATTCATAATCCGCTCGGGGAAACCCCGCGCGCCGCATTTCGCCTGCCAGCGCGGGAGCATCCGGAAATCGCTTGACGGATTCCGGTAAGTAAGTGTACGCACTGCGGTCACCGGAAAGCGCGCCGCCGATCACTGGCAGAATCCGGCGCGAATAGAAGTAATAAAGCGCCGAAAACGCGCGGTTGGGCGGCTGCGAGAATTCCAGGATTGCCACTGTCCCGCCGGGCCGCAGCACGCGCCGCATCTCCGCGAGTCCGGCCCGATAGTTGGCCAGATTGCGGAAGCCGAAGGCCACCGTTACCAGGTCGAAACTGGCATCCGCCAGCGGTAGCCGCAGGGCGTCTGCTTCAAACAAGACGGAGCGCGGTGCTGCGGGTTCCGGCGGCCGCTGCCGTTGTTCGATTTTCTGTCTTGCCGCCACCAGCATGGGGTGGCAGAAGTCTGAGCCGAAAACCGGTGATGCCCTCCGTGCGCGCCCGCCTCGCTCCAGCGCCAGCAGCAGATCGCCGGTGCCGCAACACAGGTCCAAAACGCGTGCCGCCGGATTTTCAAGAATGTGGCCAATACGGCTCGTGGTGCGCGCCCGCCAGTAATGGTCGATCCCGAAAGAGAGCAGATGGTTCGCCAGATCGTAGCGATGCGCTACCCGTCCGAACATCGCCCGAATCCAGGACGCGGTCTCCTGCTCCGTGTGTCCGCCGCCACTCTCCTCCAGCCACGGCTGCGCGCCTTTCATGCGAGGGCCGACCGGATCGCTTCGCTCACCAGCCTCTGCTCCACCCCCGATACGATGGCTGTCTCCCCGATGCGCACCGGCAGCACAAAATGGATTTCGCCGCGCATCGTCTTTTTGTCATGCGGCAGGCGCACCAGCAAATTTTCGCTTGCGATGCCGCTCAGCGAAGGGATCGGGCCGTAGTCTTCTATGGTCCCGAGAATTTCCACGCTGTCCTCAGCCGAGAGGTAGCCGGTCGATTGTGCCAGATAAACGGCGGCTCGCATGCCGAATGCCACCGCTTCCCCATGCAGGAATCGCGTGTAGACTGTCTCGGCTTCGAGCGCGTGGCCAAACGTATGGCCGAAATTCAGAATCCGCCGGAGGCCGCTTTCCCGCTCGTCTGCCGCAACTACTTCTGCTTTGACGCGCACGGAATCCGCGATCATGCGCGTGACCGCCTCGGAATCACGCGCCAGCACCGCCGGCCGCTGTTCCGCCAGGAAATGAAACAGCCCGCCATCGCGAATGATGCCGCACTTGATGACCTCATAAATCCCGGCGCGGTACTCCCGTTCGGGCAGAGTCTCCAGCACCGCGGGATCAATCAGCACCGCCAAAGGCTGGTGAAAGGCCCCCAGAAGGTTCTTGCCGGCCACCAGGTTCACCCCGGTTTTGCCGCCCACCGCGGCATCCACCTGGGCAAGCAGCGTGGTGGGGATTTGCACGACCGGAATGCCGCGCATGAAGATGGCTGCCAGAAATCCGGCCATATCGTTCACAATGCCGCCGCCGAAGGCGAGGATCAGGCTGGAGCGGTCGCCCCCGCGAGCTACCATTTGCTCAGCCAGATCTTCGAGCGGTGCCAGGCGCTTGTGGTCCTCGCCGCCGGGCAGATCCAGCCGTTCGTAACACACGCCCGCCAGGCCGCGTTCGAGCGCCTGGCCCTGGTGCTGCCAAACATCCGCTGTGGTCACCAGAAAGATCTTCCCGGTCCTGGGCGGGATGAATTCCGCGGCGCGCTGCAGGATGCCCCACTCCACAATCGCGGAATACCCGCGCGGAGCGGTGTCTACGTGGAACTCGGGCATACGCTCTTTGTACCACGGGCTTCGTACTGAGGGGCTGCGCGATCCGGAGATCTGCTGCCCCTGCGCACGCCGCTCTGCTGCAGCAGTTTGGCGACGATGCCCGTCCATCCGGTCTGATGGCTAGCGCCTAAGCCCGCGCCCGTTTCGCCGTGGAAGTACTCGTAAAACAGAATCAGGTCCTGCCAGTTGGGGTTTTCCTGGTAGAGGCGGTTGGCGCCGTGCACTGGCCGGCGGCCCTCCGGCCCCTTCAGGAAAATCCGCGCGAGCCGCCGGGAAAGCTCCGCGGCAACTTCCCATAACGTCATCAGCTTCCCGGAACCGGTGGGACATTCCACCTGGAAATCGTTGCCCAGGTAGTGATGAAATTTCTGCAGGGATTCGATCAACAGAAAATTGACCGGGAACCAGATCGGCCCCCGCCAATTGGAGTTGCCGCCAAACAGGCCCGTCGAAGACTCCGCCGGCTCGTAATCCACGCGGTACTCCGAACCGTTGACGCGCAGGATGTAGGGATTCTCGCGGTGGATGCGGGAAACTCCGCGAATCCCGTAGGGCGAAAGAAACTCGCGTTCATCCAGCATCACGCGCAGGATTCGCCGCAACTGATCGCTATCTACGATCGACAAGAGGCGGCGCTCGCCTTCACCGGGTGTGTGCATGCAGGCGACGTTGCGGGTCAGGTCCTTGCGATGCTCGACGAACCAGTTCAGACGGCGCGTGAAGCCTTCGAGCTTGCTCGAAACTTTCGGCTCCAGAGTCTCCACGGCAAACAATGGAATCAAGCCCACGATGGAGCGCACTTTGAGCGGGACATGGCTGCCATCGGGCATGTGCATCACGTCGTAGAAGAAGCCGTCCGTATCGTCCCACATGCCGGCGCCGTCGGCGCCGAGATGGTTAATCGCATTGGCGATGTAGAGGAAGTGCTCCCAGAACTTGCTGGCCACGTCTTCATAAACCGGGTCTTCACTGGCCAGTTCCATGGCGATGGCGAGCAGGTTCAGGCAGTACATGGCCATCCAGCCGGTGCCATCGGCCTGCTCGATGTAGCCGCCGTTGGGCAGGGGCTTGCTGCGGTCGAAGACGCCGATGTTATCCAGCCCGAGGAAGCCACCCTGAAAAACGTTGCGGCCCTGGCTGTCCTTGCGATTCACCCACCAGGTGAAATTGAGGAGCAGTTTTTGGAAGACGCGAGCGAGGAAGGCGCGGTCCGCTGCGCCGTGGCGTTTGCGGTCGATTTTGTAAACGCGCCAGGAGGCCCAGGCGTGCGCGGGCGGGTTCACATCGCTGAACTGCCACTCATAGGCGGGCAACTGCCCGTTGGGATGCATGTACCACTCGCGGGTGAGGAGCACAAGCTGCTGCTTGGCAAATTCGGGATCCACCAGCGCGAGGGGCACGCAGTGAAAGGCCAGATCCCAGGCCGCGTACCAGGGATACTCCCACTTATCGGGCATGGAAACCACGTCGGCGTTATACAGGTGGCCCCACTCGCGATTTCTGCCTTCGCGCCGGGCAACCGGCGGGGGCGGGGCGGCCGGATCGCCATCCAGCCAATCGCGCACCACGTAGTGATAGAACTGCTTCGACCAGAGCAGGCCGGCAAGGGCTTGTCGCATGACGTTGCGGGCATCGTCCGTCAGATCGTGCGGAATCACGGTGCGATAGAACTCGTCGGCTTCCGAAAGGCGAGTCGCCAAGACGGAATCGAAGGCGGCGCCGAACGGTTCTGGAGGACCATCCGAGCGGCTGAACCTCAGCCGCACCATCTGCGTTTCGCCGGGCGCTAGCGAAAGACGATAATGCGCCACGGCTTTGGTGCCGCTGCGCTCCGGATTGATAGCGTCCGAGGCTCCTGAGACTACGTAATCGTTGATGCCATCCTTCAGAAACCGGGCCTGGTTTCGAGACCCGAAGAGCCGCTGAAAGTTGGTTTCGTTTTCCGTGAACAGAAGCTCGGGATTGCCCTCGCAGACCAGACGCCTGTTGCCGAGGTAATGATGCTGCAATTCGATGAGGCCATCGGCTTGCCACAGCACAGGCCGTTGTTTATTAGGTCTTCCCCAGGACCAGTTGTTGCGAAACCAGATGGTGGGCAGCAGGCGCAGTTGGGATGGTTCGGGTCCGCGGTTAGTAACCGCGATCCGCGCCAGGATGTCTTCGGGATCGCTTTTGGCGTACTCGACCAGTACATCAAAGTAGCGGTTTTGGGAAAAGACATCGGTATCGAGCAACTCGAATTCCGGCTGCAGCCTGCTGCGCCGGCGATTCTCTTCCACCAGCCGCTCGTACGGAAATGCCTCCTGCGGATATTTGTAGAGAAATTTCATGTAGGAGTGAGTGGGCGTGTTGTCGAGGTAGAAGTAGCATTCCTTGACATCTTCGCCGTGGTTGCCCTCGGCTCCCGAAAGCCCGAAAAGGCGCTCTTTCAAAACAGGATCGCGGCCGTTCCACAGAGCCAGCGCGAAACAGATGTGCTGGTGGCGGTCACAAATGCCGGCGATGCCGTCTTCGTTCCAGCGATAGGCTCGGGAGCGGGCCTGCTCGAAAGGGAAATATTGCCAGGCATCGCCGTTGGGACTGTAATCTTCGCGGACGGTGCCCCAGGCGCGCTCACTCAAGTAAGGCCCCCAGCGCTGCCAGTGGGCGAGCCTGCGGCGGGCCTCCTCGAGCCGGAGTTCTTCTTTGGTCATTGCTTTGATTATGAGGACTGCGGGTGCTTGCTTGGGGAACTGGGGTGGCGCAGGGCGATACAATCGTTTTATGGAAAGGCACGCCGCCGAACTGCTCCGGGACGCTCTTGCCCTAACGCCGGAAGCTCGCGCTGCCCTCATCGATTCGTTGATTGAAAGTCTGGATCCCACCATCGATGAAGGCGCCGAGGAGGCCTGGAGACGGGAGATCGAACTGCGGCTGCAACAGATTGATAGCGGAGCCGTGGAACTCATCTCGTGGCGCGCCGCGCGTCAGCACCTTCGTGATCGGCTGGACCGTTGAGGATCGAGTCTCTGCGAATTCATCCGGCCGCCCTGGCAGAAGCGGAAGCGGCAACTTTCCCAGACCATCTGCACCGCGGTGACTATGCGCTCACATGGATTGGTTCCGGCGGCCATTGACTCTCGCATGGTGCCTGTCTATGATTGCTAGAAATTCTCGGCGCCCAAAGGAGGGTTTGTGCCACACCGCTTCTCACTCGCAACTATTGGGTCTCTCTCCATGGTGGTTGCTGCCGGCGCAGCATCGTCCCCTGTCACCTTCAACAAAGATGTGTTGCCGATCCTCCAGGAGCACTGCCAGAGCTGCCATCGGCCAGGTCAGATTGCGCCAATGTCCTTCTTGACCTATGAGGATGCGCGGCCTTGGGCGAAGGCGATGAAGGTGGTAGTGGTTACCAAGAAGATGCCGCCCTGGTTCGCAGATCCGAAGTTTGGACATTTTGCCAATGACCCTACGCTACAGCAGAACGACATCGAAACCATAGCAAACTGGGCGGACAACGGAGCTATGGAGGGTGACGCCAAGGATGCTCCCAAATCGGTCAATTGGCCTAGAGGCGGCTGGGAGATTGAGCCCGATCTGATTGTAAAGGGGCCGGAAACGGCTGTTCCGGCCCATACGAAGAACGACGTGGTCGAGTGGTCGTATGTCACAGTCCCTAGTGGGATTACCGAAGATACTTGGGTTACTTCCATGCAAATCCTGCCGAGTGAGCCGTCGGTGACGCACCACATCTGTGTCAGTTTCCGGGAGCACACACCTGACATGAAATACAACGAGCATGTGTGGGTCGACCGGCCGCGTGACGAGAGCGGCAGTACCCTTCCCTCTGCGGTGGGATTCAATGCCCGAATTATTCCCAAGTCAGCACTCTCCGGTAGCGGTGGTATGGAAGGATGCTATGTGCCGGGACGCGTGACCCAGGACTATCGAATCTATGGCGCCGGCAAGCTGATCAAAGCCGGAACGGACATCCTTTTTCAACTGCACTATACGCCAAATGGCAAAGCGATAACGGATCGGCCACTGGTAGGTTTTACCGTGGCGAAGGTCCCGCCGCAGCGCCAGTATGTCTCTTTCACGACCGCAACCCCTGCTGATCCCAAGGTATTCGCCATTCCCGCCAACGATGGCAATTGGGAAAGCCCCGCGGTGGAAAGGACATTTACGGAAGACGTTGAGTTAGTCTGGATGTCTCCCCATATGCACTTATGCGGCAAGGACATGACATTTCGTCTCGTGTACCCGGACAGTGGAACGGAAACCGTTCTAAGCGTCCCGCGCTACGACTTCAATTGGCAACTCGGATATGATTTAGCGAAACCGCTGAAGGTACCGAAGGGCACGAAGCTGATAGTGACCGCACACTTCGACAATTCGATCAATAATCGGTTTAATCCCGACCCGAATCGGACGGTCTACTGGGGCGACATGAGTTGGGAAGAGATGATGGTGCCGTTCTTCGCCGTCGTGGTGGACCGGAGCGTGGATCCGGACAGCTTAACCAAGTGAAGATGTTCGTTCCGCTCCAGGTGGCTGGTGCGCTTGCTAACTGAGAAAGGGGAAAACTGCGTGGAATCCAAACCGGCGGTTCGCCCTTTCCGTATTGATATCCCGCAGCAGACCATAGATCACATTCTCCAGCGTGTTCGCGAGACACGCTTCCCGGAGCGGTTGGACGCGACCGACTGGAGCTACGGTGCGAACTGGGATTACATGAAGGAGCTGGCAACCTATTGGACCACCCGCTATGACTGGCGCAAAACCGAAAGCCGCCTGAATCGATTCCCGCAGTTTGTGACCCAGATCGAAGGTTTCGATATTCATTTCATTCACGCCCGCGGTAAGGGGCCGCGTCCGATGCCGCTCATTCTTACCCACGGCTGGCCGGGTTCCATCGTCGAGTTTCTCGAAGTGATCGATCCTTTGACTGATCCTTCCCGCTTTGGATCCTCTCCGGAAGATGCGTTTGACGTCGTAATCCCTTCCCTACCTGGCTTTGGCTTCTCATCGAAACCAAAAGGAAAACCAGTCGGCCCCGTCACGCGCGCATGTGGCATACACTAATGACACAGGTTCTGGGATATGCGAAGTACGGTGCCCAGGGAGGCGACTGGGGGGCTTTGATCACCATCCAACTGGCCGTCGAGTATCCCGGCGATTTGGCGGGAATCCATTTGAACGCGGCTACCGTGCTTCCCGCCGGTGATGCCAAAATCACCGAAGAGGAACAATCCTGGGAGTGGGATGCCGATACCTTCAGCCAGAGGGAAAGCGATTACGCTCACGAGCAGCGCAATAAACCCGAAACCGTGGCATTCGCTCTGGCGGACAATCCCCTCGGAACCGCAGCGTGGATCACTGAAAAACTGAAGGTCTGGAGCGATTCGGGCGACAACATCGAGAGCGCGTTTAGCAAGGACGATATCCTCTCGAATATCATGGTGTACCTGGTGACGGACTCAGCGCCGACCGCCGTGTGGATCTATCGTGGAGCGAGAGAGGACACTCTGGGAGCGCCGGCTCGCACTAAAATCAATGTGCCCACCGGATACGCGACCTTCCCACGTGAAATGACAAACCTGGCGCCTCCCCGCAGCGCGCTTGAGCGCAGCTTTACTACACGAAGATGCCCAAAGGCGGCCATTTCGCAGCGCTCGAACAGCCCGAATCGTTTGTTGCCGACGTGCGCGAGTTTTTCCGGAAAGTGCGGGCCTGAGCCGTTACTCAGTGCGGTGCAGAACCTTGGCTGGATCGTTGAGTGCGGCGCGCATGGCTGGGCCAGTGGCGGCCAAGACGGATAGGCCGAGTAGCGCGAAACCAGCTAAAACCAGCATTCCTGGATCTCCAGCGTTTACGCCGAAGATCAGCGATTGGAGCAGCCGCGTGAGCCATACTGCCAAACCGGCGCCAACCGCTAGCCCAATTGCCGAGGGCAGCAAAACGACGGCAACCTGTTCGGCTGTTTAGACAGGCATTTTGCGTTTGGTGAATTCACGTCCTACTATGGCGGCGGACTCCGGTGCTTCGAGCACCATCGCCCCCTGCTGGATCATGCCAACGACATTGGCCGCGTTTGCGCCCTGCAGGAATTTGACGTTATGCTTCTTGCACGAGTCGAGTACGGCCTGGCGCACCTTCGCCATTTCCGGGCGGGCTTCTGCCACCTCGGGAGAAGGCGGCGCTGGACGCGCCCCAGGCTGCATGCCCGCCAAGCCATAAAGCCAGTAGGCGTGATCGCCCGGGCCGTATTCAGCGAAGGCCACGCCCGGCACACTGATCGTGGCGTCACAGTTGGGATCCGCAAAGGTATCCTCGATCTTCACGCCGAAGATCAGCTCGCCATTCGGATTCAGCGGCCAGAGATCCGCCTTGGCGCAATATTCGGCCCCGCTCATCCCCCAGATCTGGGCGGCGAACCCGGCGCTGGAGCCTCGCAGACCGCGCCGCGCGACTTTCGGCGTGGGATAGTCGAGGAATGGATAGCGGCAGCCTTCCTGGGCCAGCACTTCGATCGCCTTGGGATCACGGGCATGGCAGATATGGACGCCATGCGCGCCGGCATCGAGGAACTGGGTCATGATCCAGGTATTGGCGCGAGCATAGGATTCATCCAGGCCAATAATTCCCGAGGTGACAAAGACGCATGGTGTAGCATGGCCGCTACGTGTAGGGCCGCCATCCCGGATGCCACGCATGAATTCGCGCAGTTGCGTGAAATCCATGGCTCCATGCTCGAAATCCACCGTGACCGCATCGGCGTAGGTGCGAGCCATCCGCACGCCCTGCGCATAGGGATCGACTCCAGGGCCAAGCCCCGCGCCGGTATAGTACATCGGCTGGTTATCTTGCCACAACTCGACCACTTTATTGAGCCGGCGCGGCTTGTAACTGTAGTCAACGCTCGAAGGTTGCACGCCGCTGGAGACAGGGGCAGGACCACTGCGTCCTGCTGCCGGACCGCGGCCCGCCACGCCTGGTTGCGTAGCACCACTCCGTGCTCCTTCCTGCCCCAACACGGTTCCAGCCGCCGCCAGACCGCCGACCGCCTTCAGGAAATCGCGTTTTCGGATGTCCATGCGAGATAACTTACCACCTTTGTTATCGGGAGACATCCCCGATATCGGGCGTGGTTCTGGACCTATTACTTTTCTCTGCTCAGTCCCAGCGCGCGAATGCGCTTGTGCAGGTTGGTACGTTCCATGCCCAGGGCGCGCGCGGCGCCGGAAACGTTCCAGCCGGATTCATCGAGCGCGCGCAGGATATGCTCGCGTTCCGCCGATTCGCGCGCTTCCTGAATAGTCGATTTCGGGCCGGCTTCGCGGTGCATACGAATCTCGACAGGAATGGAATCGCGTGTCAGGTGCTCGCCCGGTGAGAGGATCGCCATGCGCTCGATGATGTTGCGCAGCTCGCGCGCATTGCCCGGCCAGTTGTAGGTCTCGAGGATCGGCATCACGGCCGGATCGAGCGTTTTCGCCTTGATATTGTTTCGGGCGCAGAAATCCTCGAGGAAATATTCGGCCAGGCTGCGGATATCGGGCGGACGTTCGCGCAGGGCGGGCACGCGGATGGGCACTACACTCAGGCGGTAAAACAGGTCTTCGCGGAATTTCTCCTGAGCGACCATGGCGGCGAGATCGCGATTGGTGGCGGAGATCACGCGCACGCTCACTTTGATGATCTGTTCGCCGCCTACACGGTGAAACTCGCCTTCCTGCAAAACGCGCAGCAGCTTGGCCTGAGAGGCGGCATGCAGATCGCCCACTTCATCGAGGAAAATGGTGCCGTTGTCGGCCAGTTCGAATTTGCCGCGGCGGGTGCCCGTGGCGCCGGTGAATGATCCTTTTTCGTGGCCGAACAGCTCGGTTTCGAGCAACTCGGTGGGAATGGCGGCGCAATTCACTTTGACGAACGGGCCGGAAGAAAAGGGGCTGGAGCCATGGATATGCGCCGCCAGCAGTTCTTTTCCGGTGCCCGATTCGCCGATGAGCAGCACGCGGGCGTCCGAGCGGGCGGCCATGGATGCCTGTTCGACGGCGCGTTGCCAGGCGGTGCTCGAACCGATCATACGGGTCGTGCTGCCCACCAGTTCGCGCAGCCGCTCGTTTTCCTTGCGCAGGCTGGATTGTTCGAGCGCGTTTTTCACCGCTACCAGAACGCGGTCGCGGCTCAGGGGTTTTTCGAGGAAATCGAATGCCCCGGCGCGCGTGGCCTCCACCGCATCGGCGATGGTCCCATGTCCGGAGATCATGATGGCGGGGGAAGCGCCGTTCTGCCGGGTAGTTTTCAAAAGGTCGATACCGCTGCCATCGGGCAGCTTCATATCGAGCAGGTAAGCGTCGGCACGGTGCGCATCCGGGTGGGTCCGGAACTCGGCCACCGAACGGCACACGTTGACGCCGTAGCCTTCACGTTCGAGAATCAGCCGCAGGGAGCGGCCGATATTCTCTTCATCATCCACGATTAGAATGCGCCTGGACGGCATT
Organism: Bryobacteraceae bacterium; assembly: GCA_030041985.1. Classification (GTDB taxonomy): domain Bacteria; phylum Acidobacteriota; class Terriglobia; order Bryobacterales; family Bryobacteraceae; genus PSRJ01. The sequence continues at coordinate 20,334 of JASIAM010000078.1, forward strand.
GCCAGCCACGGGCAGCAGCACGCGGAATCCTGCGCCGCCCAATTCTCCTTTCACCAGAAGTATGTCTCCGCCGGAGAGCAATGCGCTCTTCCTTGCAATAGACAGGCCCAAACCCATGCCGCGTTTCTTGAATGTGATGGTGGGCTGAAACAGAGAGGCGCGCGCCTGTTCGCTCAGGCCGGGTCCGGAATCGTGCACCTCGATTACGACATGGCTACCGCCGGAAGACGTTGCTCCCAAAATGTGGCCGCCTTCCCCCGCCGCTTCGGCGGCGTTCTCGAGCAGGTTGGTAAGAATCCCTTTGAGCAGATCCTGATCGGCCATAGCAGGAGGGACAGTATCCGCCAGCCGGCAATCGTAGGCCACTTCCGGATGGGCGGATTTGAGGAAAGCCATGCGCTCCTGCAGCACAGAATTGATGTCCACTGGTCCCGGCCGGACGGGTGGCTCAGCGGCAAATTCGGAGAAGGCGCGGACCCGCCGCTCCAAGGTTTCGATCTCGTCCACTACGATTTGGGCAGCCTGCTCGATGAAGGCGGGGTCGGTATCACCCGAGCGCACCACCATTTCTTCCACGGTGAGGCGAATGGGCGTGAGGGAGTTCTTCACTTCATGCGCGGTTTTGCGGGCTAAAGACTGCCAGCTTTCGAGTTGGCGCAGGTAAACCAGGCGATCTGTGGTCTCTCGCAGGCGGCCTGCCATGTCATTGAAAGCTTGAATGGCGCGGCCGATTTCGTCATTGCGCGCTTGGGTGACCCGCGCGTTCAAATCACCGGCAGCCAGGCGCGTGAGACCGGTGGTGAGCTGCTGAATCGGGCGGCTGATGCGATGCGCCAGGTAGACGAGCAGGACGAGCGAAACCAGCCAGACTGACGCCGTAAGCAAGGCATAAACCAGCTTGAACCCGCGGCGCAGATTGAGAGACTGGTTACGTTCGACGAGCGCATTCGCGTCCCCTATCTGCCGCGACAGATCCTCCATGGCAAGAGCTAACTCTGTGGAATAGACCCAGACATCATCTCCGTGGCGCACCAGGTAGAGCAGGCGATTGCCGTGCTGGCCGGAGCGCTCGAAATCGTCGGACTTATCGCTGGAGGCGAAATCCTTCACTACGGGCGGCCAGGAGCCATGCCCGGCAAAGGCGTACTTTTCCGGCTGCCCGTCGCCGCGGGCGGCACTCCTTTTGAGCCCATCCTCCATGCGCTGGTAATAGGCTCTGGCGGTGAGGGTGAGGGATTGGGCGACATCGGAGAGCTGCTTGGTGGAAGCGTAATCGAGGCTGGTATCGAGCAGCCAGTTGGTGATCCAGCCCGTGGCGCACAGCGGCACGAGGGTAGCGGCCAGAAAAACCAGAATGAGCCTGTTGCGAAGACGATTCACTCGTTGCGAGTCCTGCGAATTACCATGCGCGGCAAATCGACGAGACGCAGAGGGCCGGCATCGAGGGGACCCCAGTGCAAATCGCCGGCTCCGGCTTTGCGGCCGAACTCTTCGATGAGGCCGCGGATGCTGATGCCGGTATCGCTGGCCACCGGAGCGGACTCCCGCTCGCTCGACGTGCGCAGCTCGAAGCGCAAAAAGAAGGGGCGCTCCGGCTCGATTCCCCGGGCGCTGATGGTGAGATTGCGCAAACACCACTCTTCGGTTTCGGGCAGCGACAGGTGCCTTTGCGAGCGCTGGTCTTCCGTCAGGACCACCTGGAATTTTTCGTCCCACACATCGTAACTGACGGTGATCCGCTCCTGCTGCGCCCGAAACGGGGTAACGTGATCGTCGCGAAGGAGTGTGAGCAGCGAACGGAAAACCACCGTATTGCCATCCATCAAACGGGCAAGAGGCTTGCCGGTAAGGAAATGCAGTTGGGGCGCATCCACATGCAGATCATCACCATCGGAACTGACGTTTAAACGCGCTAAGGCGTGCGCGCGAGAGACAGGTAGAGCCAGGCTGGCCACAAGCCAACTTCTACGGCTGATCTTTTCCCGCGCATGGAGCGCCATCAATAATTCATGCTCACCATGAAGACCGGGTCCACCCTGCCGGTACGTACCGGAATCGCCACCGCCAGAAAAACGGGGCCCTCATGGATTCCCGCGCCCACTGAATGCCTCAGAACTTTAGGCTGGCCCGAATCCCAGACGGTGCCGGAATCGTAAAAACCTTGAAACCAGCCGTATCGGTAATCGACGGAGTTATGGATTACGCGGTTTCCACCCAGGGGGTCAATTTCATACTTGTCCCAGCCCCGCAGCATGGTGCTGTTTCCGAGTACAAACCGCTCGAACAAAGGGGCGTGACCTATAAGCATACCAGCAATCAGGCTTTCGGAGAGCGACTGTTTCCCGTGAGTCCATACGTAGTGAAACATCCAGTGGTGGCGCATGTAGGCGTAGTCGCTGGAGAGAAGCCTGGTGGCCGCGCGCAAATCGTAATCGGCATTGATAGTCTGCTCGGCTTCTGCGTCCTCAAACTCCTTCTGATAGGCCAGAGCCGATGTGAAGGCGTTGGCAGCCTCGGTCTGGGAAGGGAGGCTCGCATCCTGAAACTGCTCGAAGCCGGCGCCTATGGTAAAGGTGAGCGGCTTAGCAAGCACAAAGGTAACTGCCGGTTCGATATCCTGGCGGGTGCGATACAAACCGGAGACATCGCCGGAAACCGGGCTAGCGGCGAGGGCAGTGGTTGTAGCCGGATTCCATAGCTCGTGATAGCTGGCAAACTGGAACTGGGCGCGGATACGGTCAGTGCCCAGTTGGTTATCTTCGTAGCGGGCTACGACGCCGCTATATCTTTCGACTTCATCGTCGCCATCGCTGATCAGTCCGAGGGTGAAGCCATGATGGCCGGCGATGGTAGCGGTGGCATCGATTTCGCCGGAGAATCCCTCGGCGGAGGTGTAGGCAAACTTGGGAACAGAAACGTCGTAGTTGGTGGGACGGCGTTTGATTTCGAAGAGGACCTGAACGAATTCGGGGGAGGTGCCGCGAAGAACGCGATGGATAACGCTACGCGCCCGCAACTCCCGGCGCAGCTTACCGGCCAGATCATCCAGCAATGCCGGATTCAGCTTGTCGCCAATGAGAGCGGAGAGCTGACGCCGCAACCCCGCGCTGATTCTTTGATCGCCACGGTCGGAAGCCAGGTTGGTATTCCAACCATCCCCCCGGATGAGAACGGTTTCCACCGTGTAGCGCGTGTTGACGTTCAATTCGGAATCCTGCGTACCACTCGAAAACGCGCCCGGCGGGCACGCTATCAAGAGCAAAATTCCGCCCCAAGCGAGTCTCATGGCGGGACCGTCTGCACGCACTATGCCACGGAAAAGTGCCTGAAACAAGGCTAAATAATATCAAATTCGATGTGACTGCGGTTCACAGGTGTGGAGGGTGGAAAAGCGGGAGGAGCGAGCGGCGCGGCATTCCGCACCGGTCTGTGGGGCATGATACGGGCCTCCGGCCGGGGCGGCGTCTTTACCGTCACACAGCGCGGCGTTTTTAGACCGCGTAATAGCGCGGTCGGCAGGCCGCGAATCAGAGGGCTTTGGCTAGTTCGTTTGCGAACGCGCTGCGGGGAGTGCGGTCGTGATCCTTGCCACCCCGTTTGCGCCGGTGATGCCGTTGGGGGGGCGGCGAGCCAGAGGCGTTAGCGGGCGCACCAGCGGTTTGTGCGGGCGCGGGATGGGTGGCGGCCCGGCCATCCTTCCCCTTGGGGGGCTGAGCGGCGTTGGCCCGCAGAAGACGGTCTTCGAGCGGCGCGCGATCAAAGCGGCGGATGATGGCTTGCATTTCATCCGAGGTAGGTGCTTCGACAAAAGCGAAGCCTTTCGATTCCTGCGTTTCGTGGTTCCGAATTACTTTTACGGAATCGGCTACGAGGTCTTCGGCGGCGAGCCACTGCTTAATATCATCGGCAGTGACCCAGGTGGGGAGATTGCCAAGAAATACGGTAAAGCTCATTCAGTTGGTTTATTTACTCCGTTGGTTGGATTGGCGGCACATCAAGGGGGGAATCCGTTGCCAGTTAGATGGTACCACAAAAGCTGGCAGTAAACGCTAACGGTGGCGAGCATATCCCGATCTGTCTTCAGCGCGCATCGTAATCCATCATGGCGGTGGGCCGGCTTCGCAGACGCACATATTCCTCTGGCAACAACAGCGTGAGCGCATCGGGCACGACTTTCACATATGCCGGCAGATGCCCGGCGAACTCCCCATCCACCTGCATATAAACTCGCTCGTCCTTGGGCGCGGAGAAGGTCAGACATTCGGCACGTAGAATGGTTACCCCCTTCATATCGTGCAGGCGATTCATCATCACGCCTGCCAGGTACTTCAAATAAGGCAGAGTGGAACGGCCCTCGAACAGAATCACTTCAAAACGGTCGTCGAAGAGGGTTGCATCGCGCGCGATTTCGAGATCGCCGCCATAGTTGCGCACTTTGCTCACCAACGCAAAGGAAGCATGGAGCGTCCGGCCGCGAATATCCACCTGGAATTCCGAGAGGCGCCGCCCCATCATGCCCCATCCGGCCACCCAATAGGCCAGCTTTCCGGTGCGGGCCTTGAGCGGCAGACTCACGTGATAAACAATGTTGGCGTCCAAACCGACGCCCGCCATCAGCAGGAAGTGGCGCGATACCGAGCCGCCTTCGCAGGTGACGTGTCCCACGGAAATCCGGTACGGGCGGCATTCGCTAAGCCGCTCGGCGGCCCGCTCCAGGTGCGAGCCAAGCCGCAGCTCGGTAGCCAGCACGTTGGCCGTGCCGCCGGGCAGAATCCCCAGAGCCACGGGCGTATGTACGAGGCCTTCCGCTACTTCGTTGATGGTGCCGTCTCCACCCGCCGCCAGCACCAGGTCCGCGCCGCGGCGCACGTACTCCCGCGCGATCCCGGTGGCCGTTCCCGGGCCGGAGGTGGGCGCTATCGTCAGATTATGGCCTGCGCTGCGCAGTTTTTCGACGGCTCGGTCCAGCACCGCGCCGCGCTTGCCCAGGTTACCCGCAAAACGATTGTAGATGAGGACCGTCTGATGAAAACTGGGAATGGTGGACTCTCCGGATTCCTCGTTAAATTATAAATGAGACCATGCATGATTCCGCGGGAGAAATCACCCACCTGCGCGACGAGTTACGCCGCCACGAATACCTCTACTATGTCCTCGATTCGCCTGAAATTTCCGACGCCGAATACGATGCCCTGATGCGCCGCTTGCAGGCGCTCGAGGCCGAGCACCCCGAGCTGATCACACCGGATTCGCCGACGCAGCGTGTCGGCGGCAAGCCGCGCGAAGGCTTCGTCAAGGTGCGCCACAGCTCTCCTATGCTCAGCCTGGATAACGCCCTCAACGAAGGCGAATTGCGCGACTTCGACCGCCGCGTTAGCCAATTGCTCGGCGGCGCGCCCTACAGCTATGTCGTGGAATTGAAAATGGACGGCCTCTCGATGGCTGCTATGTTTCGCGATTGCCGCTTCGTGCAGGCGATCACCAGAGGGGATGGCGTAATCGGAGAAGATGTCACGGAAAATGCCCGCACCATCCGCTCCCTGCCTTTGCGCGTGCAGGGCGCGTTCCGCGATTTCGAGGTGCGCGGAGAGGCCGTGATGAACCGCAAGGCGTTCGAGCGGCTGAACGCCGAGCGGGATGAACGCGGCCTTTCGCGCTTCGCCAACCCGCGCAACGCGGCCGCCGGATCGCTGCGCGTTCTGGAGCCGCAGATCACCGCCGCGCGCCGCCTGGATTATTACACATATTTTCTGTTGGCCGGCGGCCGCCCGGCGCTCGAAAGCCATTGGGAAGCGCTAGAGGAACTGGCGCGGATGGGCTTTAAAGTAAACCCTTATCGCAAACGCTGCGCGGGAGTGGAAGAGGTCCTGGCATTCTGCGCGGAATGGGAAGGGCGCCGCGAGTCGCTGCCTTACGAAATCGATGGCATTGTAGTTAAGGTCGATTCCGTCAACCAGCAGCAGCAGTTGGGATACCGCGCCAAGGCCCCGCGTTGGGCCATTGCGTTCAAATATCCCGCCCGCCAGGCCGTAACGGCGGTGGAGGGAATCGAAGTGCAGGTGGGCCGCACGGGGGCGCTTACGCCGGTTGCCTGTCTGCATCCGGTCGAGGTCAGCGGTGTGACCGTTTCGCGCGCTACTCTCCACAACGAGGATGAAATCGAGCGGCTTGGGCTGGAGATCGGTGACGACGTCGTCGTGGAGCGCAGTGGCGACGTGATCCCCAAGGTGGTTCGCGTTTCCGCGCAAGGCTCGTACCGCCACAAGTTTCACATGCCGTCTCACTGCCCGGTGTGCGGCGGCAAAGTGGTGCGCGAAGAGGGCGAGGCCGCCAGCCGCTGTATCAATACCAATTGCCCCGCGCGCCTCAAAGAATCGATTCTGCATTTCGCCTCGCGCAGCGTGATGAATATCGATGGCATGGGCGATGCCCTGGTGGATCAACTGGTGGATCGCGGCCTGGTGGACAGCGTCGCCGGTATCTACGACCTCACACTGGAAAAGCTGCTCACGCTCGAGCGCATGGGCAAAAAATCTGCCGGCAACATCCTGCGGAACATCGAGAATTCCAAGCACAATCCCTTGCCCCGCGTCCTCAACGCTTTGGGCATTCGCTTTGTGGGCGAGCGCACCGCCGTTTTCCTCGCCGAGGCCTTTGGCAGCGTGGATAAGATCGCTGCGGCAGGAGTCGAAGAACTGCAACGCGCCGAAGAGGTCGGACCGAAGGTTGCGGTGAGCATTCACCAGTTCTTCCATGAGCCGCACAACCGCGAGTTGGTGGACCGTCTGCGCGCCGCCGGCCTGCAGTTTGAATATTCGTCCACCCGTCCCGAAGGCGGCCCCTTGAAAGGTCTCACCTTCGTGATCACCGGTACGCTCCCCACCCTCAGCCGGGAGGACGCCAAGAAATTGATCGAAACGTCCGGAGGCAAGGTCGCGAGCACGGTAAGCCGCAAAACGAGCTTCGTGGTGGCGGGCGAGGATCCCGGATCGAAACTGGACAAAGCACAGGAACTCGGCATCCGTGTGATCAGCCAGGATGAGTTGATCGAAATGCTAAAAAAAAGCTAGACCAAGCCTTCACCGCAGGTTGCGCCATGAATCCTGCCCAGCCGCCGGGCTTCCGCATGGCCTTTCGCACGGATAGTATAAACCGGAGGGAGCGACGCCATGAAAGTGTACTGGCAGATGCAGCCGCTGATCCAGGGCATCTACGATTTGCAAGCGCCATTCGGAGGGCCGGCATTGTTCCGGTGGACGCGCCTGAAGAAGAGTTCCTGGTTGGCAAAGCGGCTTATGCGCTGGGCGCGCGCCTCAGAGCTTTCCAGTAAACCGCTATACGAGTAACAGCAAAACGGAATTGCGCCCCCTGCTAACTGAACTGGGCCTGATTAACAAAGCCACACGGATTCCGGGAAGCCGATCATGTCACGGCTTGATTCTTCCGAAGGATCCATTCCATGATGGCTTCGTCCAACCAGAACCTGTGTGGTTTCCGGCCGAGAAACCCTAGATGGCCACCGTACTCGGTGATGCACTGTTCGATTCTAGGGTTGCTGCCAGCCGCCTGGAACTGATGGCTGTCGAACGGTGCTATCGGATCATCTTTAGCATGGATCAGCAGCGCGGGCACCCGGATACCCTCCAGATAGCGCGAGGCGGACTGGGTGCGATAGTAATTGGTAGCATTGCCAAAACCAAATGAGGGAGCAGTGATCCGGTCGTCAATCTCCATGACAGAGCGTAATCCGGCGACGTCGGAGGAAAGGTATCGCCCGGTAGCACGCAGCCGGGCGCGCATCCGGCGCACAAAGCGCCATTCGTATATCCAGTTTTCCTTCTGCGCTAGCCGCCGCGCGCACGCGGCCAAATCGAGCGGCGCGGAAACGGCACAGACGGCCCCGATTAGCGCGCCAGCCGCCGCACCCAGTTCTCCGGCTAGCTTCAGTACAACGTTTCCGCCCAGGGAGAAACCCACCAGGAATGCCGGCTTCCGTCCTTGGTTTTGCATTTGCCTAAGAACAAATAACAAGTCGCTCGTCAAGCCAGCATGGTAGAGGGTGCCGCCCAACTTCTCGGTGCCCCCGCAGGTGCGCATGTGAAAACGATGCACGGCGAAACCAGCCCGCAGCCCCGCGGCACTGAACCCACGTACATACCCGGCTTCTCCTGAGCCTTCCAGACCATGGACCATAACAATCTCACCCGCCCTATCTGCAGCGGGGTGCTGCGACTGGACGAGAACCTCAACTGCGGCTTCGGTTCGATAAAGGCGGTTTGCCAGGGGAAAGTGCTCCTCTGCTCCATCCCTGGCCCAAAGGTGTGCGGCGATCGTTTGAATATGCGGGTTACGGAATAATGGATCGAAGGGAATCATGCCCAAGCCCGCTATTATCGCAATCGAAGCCGCGGCGGCTCGCGTAGCGGCACATTCATGTACCGTCTTGTTCACCCAGTCAAACCCAGTCAAAGCATAACTTGACAATTCCGGCAACTTCGAATTTAATGTCCCTATTCTTGTTGTCCTTGCGCTAATTGAAATAGGACTGACTTATGCCCACTTTACAACTTACTGATAACACCACCTTAGATATCACCGCGTCGTCCGCCGATAGTAACGCGACGCTGAACCGTTATTTGATGCATCCCCTTTCATTCCTTACCCCCGCAGGGTTCGATGCGGTGGTCGGGGAGCAGGTGAAAGGGTTAGATGCTACCGCCTTCCCCATCACTCTC
>JASIAM010000079.1 GCA_030041985.1 Bryobacteraceae bacterium
AATAGCCCGCAGAACGAGCGGAGTTGGCCTGCTGGGCGCGCGCCCGCGCTCACACGCGAACACGCGCACCAGCACGCCCACACAAAAAGAAGACTGACCTCTAATAGCTGAGGCTTCAACGAGCGTGTGTATGCGTTTCTGTATGCGTGTGCGTTTGCGTACGCTCCCAGTTTTCCAACTCGTGTTCGGCCTGCTCCCGCGTGTAGCCATAGCGTTCCTGCAATTTGCCCAGGAACTCGTCTCTTTTACCGGCAACGATTTCCCAGTCGCTATCGGTCAACTTCCCCCACTTCTGCCGCATCTGTCCTTTCATTTGTTTCCACTGGCCCGCTACTTGATCCCAGTTCATTTGTTCACCTCCAGCGCTTTCGGAGCATCTTCAGAACCACCGTTGTGGAAACAACCGATCTGTTCCCCACTGGTTTGGAAATTGCGGGTACCCCCTATCGATGAAGACACGCGCCCTACTTCGCCGGCTCTTTGACATCAGGCAAGGGGAGTATGTCAAAACGTGGTCAATGTTCCTGTACCTGTTGTTTGTCCTGTTTGCCTATTACATAGTCAAGCCGGTTTCCCGGGCCATGTTTCTCACCCGCTTTGACATCGACAAACTGCCCGGGCTGTACATTTTGATCGCCGTCTTTGGCGGTATCCTGGCGTACTTTTACAGCAAACTTGCGGCCCGCACCTCGCTGCGCAGTGCCGTATTCGCGGCAACCGCAGTTTCCATAGTGTCCCTGGTGTTGATGTGGTGGCTGATCGGCTTGCACCTCCCGTGGATGATCTATGTCTTGAATATCTGGGTGAGCCTGTTCAGCATTGTGACCGTTTCCCAGGGGTGGCTGGTGGCCAGTAATCTATTCGATACACGCGCCGCCAAGCGTCTCTATCCGCTTCTCGGCATGGGTATGGTTATAGGCGCGGCGTTTGGAGGCGAATTTACCAACCGCACCGCGCAACTGGTAGGGACCAGCAATCTACTGCTCGCAAGCGCCGTGATGGTCTTGCTTGCCTATCTCTCCTTCCGGGTGGCGGCCACTCACGCCGATCGCTCCCTGGGCCATGCGCGAGGGGCGGAGGAAACCAGCTTTTCGGTGCCGGAAATGGTGCGCGACATCGTGAAAGGGCGCCACCTGCAGGTGATCATCGGGATGATGGTGGTGATGTACCTGGTCGATACTCTAGTCGAATACCAGTTTCAAAGGATGGCGCAGGCTGGCTATCACGGCGACCAACTGACGGCGTTCTTCGGGCAGTTTTACGGAATCTATTTAAACGGCGTGGAGTTTGTTTTTCAGCTCTTTTTTACTGCCCTGGTAGTGAACTGGTTCGGCGTGGGCGGTACGCTGCTGATTGCACCCGTGGCGGTGTCGCTCTGCTCTGTTGCAATCATGGCTGCGCCGGGAGTGGCTTCGGCAGGCGCCGTGCGGCTCACGGAAGCTTCCACACGCTATACGCTGAACAAGACGGGCATGGAATTGTTGTACATGCCCCTGCCGCTTGCCCTACGCAACCGCGTCAAGGCATTCATCGACATCTGCGTCGACCGCCTTTCGCGGGGCATCGGCGGCGTTCTTCTGCTTTTGCTCACTACAACCTCCTTGCATATGGGCGTGCGCGGCATTGCAGTCGTGGTAGTCGGACTTGGCGCGTGCTGGGCCTTGCTGGCTCACATGGCGCGCAGAGAGTATGTGGCCACCATTCGCAACCGGCTAAGTTCACGGCGGCTCGACTTGGCCTCGACCCGGGTGAGTTGGAACGATGCCGCGACCATTCGCTTGCTCGAAACCACTGCCCGTGGGACTAACCCGCGGCAGGCAGCCTACGCGCTCGGGCTGCTGGCGGACGCGCACAACTACGATGTACGCCCCCTGCTGCGCGTGCTGGCGACAAGCCCCGCGGGAGAGCTTCGCGAAAAAATTTACACAGTAGCAGCAAGCCTCGCGAGCGACGACGTGCTCGAGCAGGCCCTGAACGAGATTCGCGCGGTGCAAGCCGGTGGGAGCGGCTCTGCGGGACCCGCCATGGCTGCGGTAGTGTATGCGCTTCGGATTGCGCCCGATCGCGCCGCCCTCGCGGCGCAGCTTCTGAACGATCCTCACCCGTTTCTGGTGCGGGGCGCGCTCGAAGGGTTGCGCTCCGACCGCCAGCTTGCCGAAAGTTTGATCACGCGCGACTGGCTTGACCGCATGACGCACTGCCGGGACACGGAATGCCGCCTGATGGCTATGCTGGCCATGGGCGAACTGCGGAAGCCGGAATATGTGCCCGCCCTCATCGAAGCGCTGGGCGATGTGGAGGTGCGCGGGCAAGCTGCTGCCGCTCTTGTGGCTTATGGCCCATCTATTTGCGGTTCACTCTCCGGCATACTTCTCGACCAGAGCGCGCCGCGGCGCTTGCGTCTGCGGATGCCGCGTGTATTGGCCAGGATTCCGGACCAGCACAGTGCCGAGGCGCTGCTTGCGGCGCTGAAGTCCCCGGATCTTTCCCTGCGCGCCGAGGCTCTGAAGGGTTTGAACCGGCTCCGCGAAACCGCGCCGGGGCTGAATTTCGACGATAGTTTCGTTACCGGGCAGATCCTCGAAGAAGCGCGCCTGTATTGCGAGTTGAACGCCGCGCTGTCCCCCTTCCGTGAATATCGGGATGGCCAGCGGCGGCCTTCGCGGCTGCTGGCGCGCACCATCGAAGAGCGGCTGACGCGCACCCTGGAGCGGCTCTTCCGCCTGCTCGGACTGCGCTATCCGCCGAAAGAGATTTACGGCGCTTATCTGGCCGTTTCCCGGCGCCAGGCCGACACGGCGGCCGCACTTGAATTCCTCGATAACATTCTCGATCGCCGTTTGAAACGCATCCTGCTCCCCCTGCTGGATGCGCCCGAGCACTTACTGGAGCATGGTAAAGACCTGTTCGGCGTTGAAGTCCCAACGGCGGAGGAAGCGATCCGCGAACTGATTCGCGCCCAGGCAGGCGCAGAGGGAAATGGCCTGCCCAGCGATCCGTGGCTTACGGCTTGTGCCATGGCGGCCGCCGCTGAACTGCGCATGCGCAGCCTTGCCCCCGATATCGCGGAAGCCGCGGAGCGGGCCGGAGGCGAAGTTTCCGAAGTAGCCCGCTCGGCTGAGGCAGTGCTGGCCGCGTGACAACTGGAACGGGATGATGCGAGCTATGCCTGAATTGAATCTGGTGGAGAAAGTGATCGCGCTCGAAGCGGTGCCGCTGTTTGAAAATCTCGGCCCCGAGCAACTGACCGAGATTGCCGGCATAGCCCACGAACTGCAGTTGGCTCCTCGCAAGCCGCTGCTCGAAGACAGCCAGCCGGCGGATGCTTTGTACATCATTTTGGATGGGTCCGTGGAATTGAGCCGCGCGGGCGAAAGCCTGTATACCGCGCGGCAAAACGAGGTGCTGGGAGCCTGGGCGCTATTCGAAGAAGACGATCCCATGCGCGTGAGCGCCCACACGCTCGAAGACACGCGCCTGCTGCGCGTGGGCCGCGACGATTTCTACGATTTGCTGGCCGATAACAGCGGAATCACTTCCGCGATCTTCTCCACGCTCGTCAAGCGTTTTCGCAAACTGGTGGAATCATGAACGATTTGTCCAATTCACCGGCTTTCGAGCTGCATCAACTGGCTTCGGTCGGCCGGCTGCTTACGGGGATTGTGCACGAAATCAACTCTCCCCTGGGGAGCGTTCTCTGCAACAACGACGTGCTCGAGCGTTCGCTCGCAATGCTCGGGGAATTGCTCGCCGACCCTCGCCCGGAATCTATCGAAAAGGCCAGGCGCATGGTGGATACCTGCCGCACGCTGGCCTCGGTGGACAAGATTGCCTGCGAACGCATTCGCTCGGTAATCCGCGGCCTCAAAACCTTTTCCCGCTTGGACGCCAACGAACTGCGGCGCGTCGATTTGAACCAGCAGTTGCAGGATACGCTGAAGCTTACCCAAGCCGAGTTCCGCCGCCGCATCGTGGTGGACACGGAGTGGGGCGAGCTACCGGAGGTCGAGTGCTATCCCCAAATGCTGAACCAGGTGTTTCTGAATCTGCTGGTCAACGCCGGACAGGCGATCGAGGGAGAGGGCAAGGTCACCGTGCGCACCGCGCTCGAAGGCGAGTGCGCGCACGTCTCCATAGCCGATAATGGCCGCGGTATGACTCCGGTACAACAGGCGAATGCGTTTCGGGCTGGTTTTACCACGAAGCCTTTAGGCGAAGGGACTGGTCTGGGCCTATCGATTGCCAAGGAGATTGTAGAGGAGAAGCATGGCGGAACCATCCGTTTCGAAAGTGAGCCAGGCAGGGGCACCACCTTTCATATCCGCATCCCTATCCGGCAAGGAGCATCTCGCTGTGAATGCGAACGGGCATAAGCCAACTGTAATGATCGTCGATGATGAAGACATGATTGTGACCAGCCTCCGCGCCCTGCTGGAGCTGCAGACCGATTATAGAGTCGAAGGTTTCACCGATCCCGGTGAAGCCGCAAGCTTCGCCGCATCCAACCCGCTGGACGTGGTCGTATCCGATTACCTGATGCCTAAAATGAGCGGCATCGAGCTGCTTTGCCGTCTGAAAGAACTCCAACCGGAGGCCAGCCGCATCCTGCTCACGGGCAATGCCGACAAGCACAGCGCTATCCAGTCGATTAACCAACTGGGCCTTTTTCAGTACCTGGAGAAACCCTGGGACAACCAGCAATTTCTGCTGGTGATTCAAAGCGCGGCAGAACGGGCACGGCTCCTGCGGGAGCTGCGTGAAAAAATCCAGGACCTTGATTCCGCTCACTCCAGTTTGAAGAACGTGCAGAAGCGGCTGATCCAGGCGTTTTTGTAGCGCACGGCGCCGGCCAAAAGGCCAGCGGCCAGGCGGAAGTCCCGGCCCCACCAGGCTCCCGGCCCGTTACTGATTAGCCGCTGCTTCTTCGCCCCACATTAGCGGCTCATCGCCGGAGAGTTTTTCAAAGAGCTTGTAATCGGCCTGCGCCTGCTCGTTATTGCCGGAGGCCGCGGCGAGGCGGCCGCGGAGGTAGAACAAACGGGGGAATTCGAACACGGCCAACGGCCTCACTCCGGTGGCCGCCGGAATCGGGTTGAAGCGCAGCAGGACGGCGGCTTCCGCTCGCTTGCCGGTTTCCAGATCGGCCCACGCGAGCAGGAATTGCAAGTCTTCGCCGGTGGTAACGGGGGTACGCTCGAACTCCGGATCGAGCACTTTGGATGCCTCCGCGAACTGTTTATCGGCCAGCAGGGCATAAGCCAAAACCACATTCCGCTGGTGCTCCTGCGCCGCTTGCGGGAACAGGCGATCCGCGCGAAGCATCCATTCCGATGCGGGCGCGGACGGCTGGGCAAGGAACGTGGCAATGGCGGCCAGGTTTGAGAGGGGAGGGACGGATAACGCGGAGGCCTTCTGCGCCATCTCTGCGGCGCGCGGGCGATCGCCTAAGGCGACGCTCCAGATCGCCAGTTGCGTATATACTTCGGGAGCCGCCGGGCGCGCAGGACCATTCGCGGCGTTTTCGGCGAAAGCCTGCATTTGCTGATAACCCTCCCGGCGGCGTCCGCTGATCCAGGACCACTCGGCCCTTTGAAAATTAACAAGCGGGTCCCTGGCCGCGGCCCGCGCATCAGCAAACTGCTTGGCCAAAACATCTGCGCCGGCCACATCGCCGCTCATCAGGCGCGCCATGGCCGCTTTGAAATAGTCGCCGCCGTTGAGAAACGACCGATCGCGCTTCACCGCCTGCAAATAAAAATTTTCGGCCTCGCGCAAACGGCCCAGCAGCAGGTTGACGTCTCCCATCGAGTCAAGCGGGTTGGCGTCGCTGGGACGCAATGCCTGGTAGCGCTGGAGCGCGCTCATAGCCGTATCGAATTGACCGGCATAAGCAGCGCTGTAGCCCAACTGGTTGAGCAAATTGACGTCATCCGGCTGGGCCGCGAGGGCTTTCTGGTTGGCTGCGGCGGCCTGCTGGTATTGGTGACGCGCCATAGCGTCCGCTGCAATGGCCGTCCAAACCTCCGGATCGTTGGGGCTCGCCCGCGACCAGCGAACCAGGGATTGGCTCACGGCTGCGGCATCACCCCGCAGTCTGGCTGCGAGAAAACTCAGCCGGGCGTTTTCGAGTGCAGGCATTTTCCGGGACAACGCTTGGTCCAGCACCGCCCGCGCTCCGGTTGGATCCTGCTGGAGCGCCTTCAACTGCGCCAATAGAAAGCTCGGGGGGCCGAAATCCGGATCCGTGGTGACGGCTTCCTCCAGGTAACGAGCGCGGTCGCCCGCGTTGGCCGATTCGAGACCCTTGACGTAGGCTTCGAGCGCCGGCTGATTGCGCGTAGGATACGGCGCAGCATCGCGCGATAGAGCGCGCGCCAGGGAATCGGCGGCTTCGAGGATGTTGTTAGCCGGTCCGGAAGCCGTCAGCACCCGCACCATCTTTTGCGTCTGTGGGTCCTCAATGGTGAGCCGGGCCTCGACGGCGCCCCCGCGAACCGCATAATCCCCGTAGCCAATGCGATTCGCTCCCGCGGCCAGCGCCAGGCTTCGTTCGGCCGAAATGCCGGGCGCCGCGGCCGGCTGCGCGCCAAACGCCGCATCGCGGCTATGCAGATTTTCGAAAGAGATTGCGTAGACGGAGACGACGCCCGCCAAATCCCTGGTGATGGCTTGGGAGAATGCACGCCCCATCCAGTCGGTAGAGACGTCAGCGCCCAGATTTTCGAAACGCAGGACGGCCAGCCGCTCGATACCGGAAACCCCCCTTTCGCCGGAGATCTCGGCGGGGCGGCGTGAACACGAAATTACTGTCAGCGAGAGGGCCAGAGCCGCCGTTCTATAAAACACGCTGCTCCGCCGCCAGCAAGTCTTGGAACTCTTGCGTCTGGCGCAACGCTTGGAACTCCGGGTCCTCCGCCAGTTTTTTCTTCTCTTTGAAACCTTCCTCCAGGCACTTCCTCACGTACTGCAACGCCAATTCGTTGCGCCCCGATTTAGCGTACATTTTGGCCAGGTAGTAGTGGAACCGGGCGCGCTCCTCTACGTTGCGATCCTCCAGCAGGGTGCCGAAGTTGCTTTTGTGTTCAAAGACGTCCGGATCGCGGTTGTACGCTTCCTGGTAAGCGTCGGTAGCTTTCGTGTATTGCTTACGGGCAAAATACGCCGTGCCCAGATTGCTGTAAATCGAAGCTGTATCGGAGAGCCGCAAGGCGCGTTTGTAATAGCTGATCGCGCGGCGATAGCTTTTTTTCGCGTAGTATACGGTGCCCACGTTATTCAGCGCTTCGGAATAGTTGCGCTTGAGCTTTATGGCCATCTCGTAATATTTTTTCGCCTTATCGAATTGCTGGAGCTGGTGGTACGCGATTCCGATTTTGTTATAAAGGATCGCCGTCTTATTGGGGTCGGACTGATAGGTGTCGATTGCCTCCCGGTACATTTTGCGGGCCATCTGGATGTCGCCGCGTTCTTCCAAGGTGAGCTGGCGAGCAGGCTGCAGAGTGGGCTTGGTCCGATCGACCAGAGCTTGTCCCGGGGCTGGCAGCGATGCGGAGGCGGCAAACAGTAAGGCTAACAATCTGGGTCCCATGCCCGTTCCCTCCGTGTGCTATTTAAACACACCCGGCTGAACAGGGGGTACCGTGGCGCTGGGGCTTCACTTAAAGATGCCGAGGAGCCGGTGGAAAAGGCCTTTTTTCTTAGACCGTTCCTGCGGCTGGGCCGAATCGGCGTCTCCCGGTTGGGAGGGCTGCCCAGATTGGCTCTGGGCCACAATGGCAGGCGCAGGCTGGCCATTGGCGCTCGCAACAGGCGCACCGGCCACTCCGCGCGAAGCATCTCCTGAGGGGGTAGCCGCAGCGGGTGTTGCCCAGCCGGCAACGTTAGTCACATTCTGATGGCCGCCCCCGTGCAGCGGGCATGTGCCCACTGGCTCTGTTCCGGCGATGTAAACTTCCTGCCGGGTACGCGGGCAATACGGCGTGGCCGGCATGCCGCTGAGCGGATCGATCTCGATCGAAACGACGCCGGGGGGCGCTTCGAACGGCTGAACATCACGGTACTCGCGAAACTGGAGCGCCCGCTTCATGAACTCGGCCCAGATAGGCGCGGCCGAGTCGGCTCCCTGCAGATCGAGGATGGAGTTATCGTCGAATCCGACCCAGACCACGCAGAGCAGCTCGGAAGTATAACCGGCAAACCATCCATCGTGAGAGGTTCCGGTTTTGCCCGCGGCAGGCGCTGTAAATCCGCGGGCGCGCACACCGGCCGCCGTGCCGCTGCGCAGCACTTCTTCCATCAGGTTGGTCATCAGGTAGGCGACGCGCGGATCGAGCACCTGCTTTTCGTGAATCTGGTTCTTGTAAACCACCTTTCCATCCTGCGAGCGAACCATGGTGAGGAAGCTGGGTTTCACATAAGCGCCATGGTTGCTGAAGATGGTGTAGGCGCCCGCGGCCTCGATGGGAGTAATCTCGTAAGCGCCCAAAGCCACGGCCGGAGTCGGGTGGATATTGTAATTCATGCCGGCGCGGTTGGCCATGTCCACCACGGCGTCATAGCCAACCATCTGGGCCACTTTGACGGTGGCGACGTTCAGGGAGTGGGCGAGCGCGTCGCGCAATGTAACCGTGCCCATGAATTCGTGTTCGAAATTACTCGGCGCGTATGGCTTCTGATCGAAATAGAAAGTGGTGGGTTCATCGACCACAGTGGTGCTGGCAGTCAGAATCTGCTGGGAACCTCTTTCGACTCCGGTATTGAGGGCCGCGGCATAGACAAACGGCTTGAAAATCGAGCCGGGTTGCCGCTTGCGAATCGCGTGGTTCAATTGGCTCAGGCCGTAGTTCCGGCCACCGATCACTGCCTTGATTTCGGCGGTATGGGGGTCCATGGCGATAAGCGCGACCTGGGCTTCCGGGGGCGTCTTTCCCCGAAAGCGCTTCTGCTTAGCGATCCGCTTATCCACTTCCTGCATACCAACGCGCACCGCTTCGGCCGCCGCGCGCTGCAGGTTGAGATCGAGGGTGGTGTAAATACGGTATGCGCTCGCATGGAGATCGGTATCCTGCAGTTTATTCTGCAGCTCATCATCCACCAGATCGACAAAATAGGGCGCTTCGACGGATTCAGAACGGGCGTTGGCGACTGTCAGTGGCGCGGCGGAGGCCAGTTCGTCATCGTGCTGGCTGATGTCGCCATTAGCGCGCATCATTCCCAGCACCACGTTGCGCCGTTCGCGCGCCCGGTCCGGCGAGCGGAACGGATTGAAATACGATGGCCGCTGGATCATGCCCGCCAGCATTGCCGCCTCGGGCAGATTGACCTGGCTCAGATCTTTGCCGAGATAGGCTTCGGCTGCTTCGCCGAATCCATGAATCTCAAACGATCCCCGGTGGCCCAGAGGAACGTCGTTAGCGTAATCCTCGAAGATCTCCTCTTTCGAAAGCTTCGATTCGAGCTGCAGCGTGATGATCACCTCGGCCAGCTTACGCGTCCAACGCTTGCTCTGATCGAGCCAGAACATCCGGGCAAGCTGCTGGCTGAGGGTGGAAGCGCCCTGCTCTTTCCGGCTTTCTTTCACGTCGACATAAGCGGCTTTGAGGATGCGGATGGGATCGAAGCCATTGTGCTGGAAAAACCGCTTGTCTTCGGCGGCGGTCACCGCTTCGACAACCACTTTAGGTATATCGCCAAACTTCACCAAGCGGCGCTTTTCGCGGTTGGGACCGGAAAGATTGGTGATGAGCTCCGGCTCCAGTTGGTACAAAGTCCGCGGCGTGTTGTCGCGCAAGGATATGATGCGCGAGATTTTACTGCCCGAGAAGTGAATCACCCCGGCTTCCTGGTCGAAGTAGGAATCCGGACCAGGGAAGACTTCGATGGAATCCGGCTCGATCTGATAGTAGCCGACGCGATTGCCATGCGATTCGGTATATCCGCTGCGGCGCAGTTCGTTGGCGATTTCCGCAGGAGTGAGCTGATCGCCTACGCCCACGGTTTCGGGAGCGGCGAATAGTTTCGCAGTCTTCGTGAAGGGACCTGCGCGAAGCTTTTGGTCGATAAGGCGGGAATACCTGGCATAAAAATAGGTAAAGGTCCCAAGGCCCCCAAGGACCAATAAAGAGAACCCCAGAATCAGAACCAGCCCGGCCCGGTTGAGAAAGAATTGCGCCAGGCCCGCATTTTTCGGGACCCGGACTTTCATTTCCTTTTTAGGCACTAGCTATATTCTCCCACGCGGCGCAGGGGCCGCGTGGTATAGACTGAACGCGCAGGGGCAGTTCGGAGTTTAGAGAAGATTGGAGGACTGACAGGCGCGGCCTCCGGGCATGTAATCGTGCGTGATGCCAATTATCGTCCCAACAGGTAGACCCCGCTGGGATCGCCTCCGGAAGGGAGGCCGCGCTCATCGGCCATGGGCACCTGGGACTGGATCGCGCGGATGCGGTCTGCGGCTATGTCCCAAGCGTCGCGAGTGTAGGTGCGGCGAGTGAGATCGGTCCAGCCATGGCGGCGCGCCACATCGAGGATCTGCGCACCGCGCAGGTGATCTTTGGGCCGCAGGTTCTCCACTGCTCTCCAGTCCTGGTGCGCGCGCTGCATCAGGTCCTGGGACACCACATCGAGGAGCCAGTAGCGGATGCCGGAGGAGACGGGGGCGGCGGCTAACGCCTCCACAGTGGCCGGTTTCAGATACATGAGGAGACCTTCGGTGATGATCAGCGCGGAAGAGTTTCCGGCCGCCCGGAAAATAGCCTCGCGGGAGGCAGTATCCTCCAAATCCGCGTGCATGCGTTCGACGCGGCATTTTGCGGCCGCGCTGGGCAATTGCGCGGCTTTGTAGGCGAGCATGTCCGGAAAATCCACTTCAATCCAGCGCAGATGGGAGGGCAAATCGAGACGCCAGGGACGGGCATCCAGGCCGGCCCCAAGCAGGACCACAGTGCCAATGTGGTGCTCCGCGAGAGCGTGCAACAACAGTTCGTCTACGAAGCGGCAGCGCATCCCAGTGGCCAACATCATCCAATCGAGACTAGGGACGGCACGCGTAAGAGACATGCCGCGCTCGCCCGCCAGTTGCGCGGCGAGCGGGTCTTTAATGAGACCATCCGGGCGCGCTGTTTCCATGGCGCGGGCGGCGGCTACCATCAACGCGGTTTCCGTCACGTGTTCGGGTTGTGGGTCGCTAGCAGACATATACACCATTATCAATGGGCTACGGAACACACTGGGACGGATCGTGCGGCATCCATCAATGTGATGGGATTATCGTCACCGGCGGGTAGCCGGGTAATTCTTTTGGCCGACAGCGACACATTTGCGCGCAACCTCCTGAGCCGCGAATTGAGCCGGGAGGGCTACTATGTTCTGGCCGCATCGAACTGTGACGAGGCGTTGCGCCTCGCTCATAACTTTGAGGAACCGATTCATTTATTGCTGGCAAACAGCGATATTCCACAAAGAGAAGATTGTACTGATGGAGTAGTGAGGGGCCGCCCAGACGTTCGCGTGCTGCTGATTTCCGCCACTACTCACGCAGATCTGATTCAGCGAAGCCGCGAGCGGGCCAAGTGGTCCGGAGCGATCCTGCCGGAAGAGGTGCGGAAGAAGATCCGGCAGACGCTTAACGATGCCACCGCACCCTCTGCGGGCGAGCTGTGACCGCATTCGGCATCTCTACTGGATGTTGGGACGGAGTATATTTTTAACCATGTCCACGAGTTGTACGGCGGTGAAGGGTTTCTGCAGGAACCACGCGCCGTCGGGAAGTCCGTCGTCATATACGGCCTGGTAGGAGCAATCGGAAATGACCAGTATGCTGGCGGCCGATGACCAACGCTGAATTTGCTCCACAACCGCGCGGCTATGGCCGGCGCCTTCCGGGCCGGGCAAGCCATGATCGATAATTATCAGATCCAGTGGAGGGTCCTGTAGGCTGGCACACAGTTTTATCGCCTCGATGGCGCTGGCAGCGTCTAACATCTCAAAACCTTGCGCCATGAGCAGGGTTCGGATAAAGTTGCGTACTACCACATCGCGTTCGATAACCAAAGCAGCCGGCACTTTTGGCCTCAGGTGCAGAGCAGGACCGACAGTCTATTGGGTAAATTCCCGATACGATTGCTCTTTGATTATAAAGACCGTTCAACTATATAATGAGGTTTTTTTGTGAGGAACCGTTGTGCTGCTGCTTACGCTTGATTCTTCCGAACTACCGCATGTGGGTGTTCGGCCGGTAATTCTGGTGGTGGAAGATGAGGTATTGGTCCGCAACTTTGTATGCCTCCAGTTGCAGCGCGATGGCTACCAGGTGCTGGCGGCGTCCGATGGTGTAGAGGCGATCGACGTGGCACGCGCGTACACCGGCGCGATTCAGATGCTGGTGACCGACGTGGTGATGCCGCGCATGGATGGCCTGGCGCTGGCGGAACGGTTGCTCGAAGAGCGTCCTGGCCTGCGTGTTCTGGTCATGTCCGGCAAGCTGTCGAGTGGAGGCCGGGAGAAGGAGTTCCGGTTGCCTTTTCTCAGAAAGCCATTCCTTGCCAAAGACCTGCGCGATAAGGTCAAGGAGGTGTTGAAGAACCCTCCGCCGGAGGGAAAGCGGACGTAGGCGGGATCGCAGCGGGCAGATTCACCGGGATCCAACCGGTGGCTTGCTCATCGAGTTACACCCGCTTTGCCCGTACCAATACAAGGGTTTCGTCGTCCGCCTGTGGCCCGTGTTTGCGCGCTGCGGCAAATAGCCTCTCGGCCAGTTCGGCTAACGGAACGCCGGCGTTAAGGGCCAGGATTTCACCAATTCTTTCAAGTCCGAATTGATTGCCCGCGGCATCTTCGACTTCGGGAAGGCCGTCAGTCAACAGTGCCAGGATGTCGCCTGGGCACATCTCGATGGCTCCACTCTGAAAAGCCGCTTTGGCGAACAAGCCGAGCGGGAACTGTTCCATTCCAAGCTGCGATATGCTTTTCGACGTGGCAGTGTAATGCAGGATTGGCCCATTACCGGCCAACGAGAATTGTGCCTGGCCATTTTCGCGGCATCGCACGCAGGCAAACGTCGCATATGTCGCGGACCCGGACTTCACCTCAAACAAGACCCGGTTCAGCTTCGCCAGCCACTCGCCCAAAGGCCCAGGCTCCAGGAGAGCCGTTCTCGCGGCCGTCTTCACCATACCCATGAACACACCCGCCTGAATTCCATGGCCGGCAACGTCGCCGACATAGCACGCCAATCCCGTGCCGTCGTCGGCCGCATCCAGAAAATCTCCACCCATAAAGCACCGTAGAACGCCGCCGCGATCCATACCCACCAGAACGGCCACCGCAATGCGGCCGCCAAATCAGACGCAAACCCAACGGATGCAAAGCTGAGGAATGCTGCGGCGAGCACCCATGCCAGCGCGCGGATTGGGAGAGAACGCCAGTACCGAATGCGCTCGGTTCCCAGAATCCATCGTATTGAGGGCATGTTCTCCTTCAGGGAGATGACCGCGGCTACTTGATGGCGACGGCGTTGGGGGGTGATGCAATGCCGCCTTCGAGGTGCAAAGGCGCAGAGACCAGCATGAATTCGTAGCGGCCATCGCGGGTGCAATCTTCCGCCAGGGGCGCCAGCACGAACAGTTCGCCTAATGGTAAACC
>JASIAM010000080.1 GCA_030041985.1 Bryobacteraceae bacterium
AATCACCAAAGTGTCCATCGTATCCTCTCACCCTAAGGATGTGCAATCGTGTTGCCAGGTTGCTGAAAAGCGCGCAGGCGGCGAACCGGTGCTGCGGGCGCGTCCGTTGCGCACCCGTTCTTCAGAAGTTGTAGAGAGGGAATCCGGAATCTGAGGGGGAACGCTCCATTTTCGAGCGGGCGGGACATTGTGGTCAGATCGGGAGGTTTGCCTGGTGTGAAGTTCGGGGAACCGAACTCCCTCTTCCACCCGCTACAGTAATCCGGTAACAGACACGCCCTAGACAAAGCGCTGTCTAAATTGTTGACATGTAAAGTACAAAAAATCGACAAACATTGTCACCTGATGGAATCTGTGGGGCAAAATGGCAGGGCGCCAGACAAAGGTCTGGAAGAGCTGGTGAGTGAAACCTTGCAGCCCCACCGCGTCGCAACCGTGCTTTTCGTCGCCCGCCCTAAACTCCCGCTCGTGGCTGTTGGAATATAGGCCAGGAGGTATCATGAAAAGATGTCCCAGCGGGAATCGACATTCGCCCCGCCGGCCGGACTCTCGCCCCTCTCTTTGTCCAAGCTTGCGGCGCTGGAAGCGGCCCTCGGATCGGCCCTTCGCGGGAAACCGGACGCGGTTCGCTTGTCGGTTGTCTGCCTGCTGGCGCGGGGTCACCTGCTGATTGAAGATGTGCCGGGGGTGGGGAAAACCACGCTGGCCCAAGCTTTGGCGCGCTCGGTTGCCTGCAGCTTTCACCGCTTGCAATTCACCAGCGACATGCTGCCGAGTGATGTTTTGGGCGTGACCATTTACAATGCGCATGCGGAAGCGTTCGAATTCAAACCGGGCCCGATTTTCAGCAACTTTCTTTTAGCCGATGAAATCAACCGCACGACTCCCAAAACGCAGTCCGCGCTGCTCGAGGCGATGAACGAAAGCCAGGTGACCATGGATGGCCGTTCCCACGCGTTGCCGCGGCCGTTTATGGTGATTGCCACGCAGAACCCGGTGGAGCATCACGGCACATACCCTCTTCCGGAGTCGCAACTGGACCGCTTCTTCATGCGTTTGCGGATCGGCTATCCGGATGCGGCGAGCGAACGGGAAATCCTGCGGGATTCCGAGCGCGGCCTGCCGCTACCGGCCCTTCCAGTTCTATGTCCGGAAGATGTCCTGCAGCTTCAGGAAAGCGTGCGGGGTGTGCATGTGGAAGAGGCCCTGTTGGATTACATGCTGGCCATCGTGGAGAAGACGCGGCATCAGGAATCGCTGGTTTTAGGCGTGAGCCCGCGCGGAGCGCAGGCGCTGTTTCGAGCCGTGCAGGCCTTGGCCCTGGTGGAGGGCCGCGAGTTCGCTATCCCCGATGACGCCAAGCGGCTGGCCGTTCCGGTGTTTGCGCACCGCGTGGTGGTTAACACGCGATCCACACTGGTGCCGCGCCGCGCCGATACCGCCGAACGCATCATCGAGGAAATCCTGACTCAGGTGGACGTGCCTTTATAACGTCTTTTTGGATATGAAAACAGCCATTATCGGCCTGCCGATGGTAGGCAAGACCTCGTTGTTCACTATTCTGACGGGTGTGCACCAGGAGACTCGTATCGGCGCTACCGCGGCGCGGACCGGGATCGCCAAAGTGCCGGATTCGCGCCTCGATGAACTGGCGCGTCTCTTCGAGCCTCCCAAGATCACGCACGCCACGGTGGAATATGTGGACATGCCGGCCATCTCGAAAGAGAATCTGCGCGACCCGAGTTATGTGGCCAGCTTGCGCGTGGTGGACGCTTTCGCACAGGTGCTGCGGCTTTTTGCCGATGAAACAATCCCGCACGAAAAAGGATCGCTCGATCTGCGCCGCGATCTGGAGGATGTGGAAACGGAACTGATTCTGAGCGATCTGGTGGTGGTGGAAAAGCGCCTGGAGCGGCTGGAGAAGGACCGCAAGAAAATCAAAAGCCCCGACCTCGATCACGAATATGCGCTGCTGGAGAAATGCAAAACAGCGCTCGACCAGAACCAGCCCTTGCGCCAGATGGAAATCGACGCGGAAGAGGAAAAGCGCATCCGCGGTTTTCAGTTCCTCTCACAGAAGCCAATGCTCTATGTTTTGAACCTTGGGGAGGAAGATGCGCCACGGCTGCATGAGCGCGAACAGGAGTTTCGCGAAGGGCTTTTCAAGGGCCGCGCTCAAACGGCGGCGACCGCAGTGTGCGGCAAAATTGAAGCCGAATTGGCCGAGTTGCCCCCGGGCGAACAGCGCGAATACCTGGCGAGCTACGGCTTGGCCGAATCGGGCCTGGAGCGGCTGGTCTCGGCCACGTATGCACTGCTGGGCCTGATGAGTTTTCTTACCGCCGGCGAAACTGAAGTGCGCGCGTGGACGATCCCTATGCATAGCACGGCAGTTAAAGCTTCCGGCGCCATTCATTCCGATTTTGAAAAGAAGTTTATCCGCGCGGAAGTGGTGAACTGGAAAAATCTGGTGGAGTTGGGCGGCTATCCCGGTGTTCGCGAAAAAGGATTGCTGCGGTTGGAGGGCAAGGAGTACATCGTGAAGGATGGCGATGTGCTTGTGATTCGTCATGGATAACGATTGACTCACCTGTACTGCGCGACCAGCAACCCGGGAAAATTGCGGGAATTCCGCATGGCCGCGGGGCGGGTAGAGATCGAAATGCTGCCCGGCTTTCGCGATATCCCGCCGTGCATCGAAAACGGGCGGACGTTTGAGGAGAATGCTGTTCTGAAAGCGCGGCACTACGGGCAACACGCAAGCGGGCTGCTGTTTGCCGACGACTCCGGTTTGGAAGTGAATGCATTGGGCGGTGCGCCAGGCGTGTATTCTGCGCGCTTTGCCGGCCCGAAAGCTACCGATGCGGAGAATAACCGGTTGCTGATCGAAAGACTGGAGCGAGTTACCAACCGGAGCGCGCGTTTCGTGTGTGTCATAGCGGTGGCGGAAGGCGAACGGTTATTAAAACTCTTCCGCGGCACTGTGGAAGGCACGGTTACCAGGAAACCTAAGGGGAGCGGTGGATTCGGCTACGATCCGCTTTTTTATTACGCGCCGTTTGCGGCCACGTTTGGGGAAGTGGCAGCGGAGCGCAAATTAGCAGTCAGCCATCGTGGGCAGGCGCTGCGGGCGATGCTCGATTGGATTCAGTCTTCTTAGGTGCGATTCACAGCACCAGGCGCTCGTCGCCTTCGCGGCGCGTGACGCGCTCTCGATCCAGGTATTCGAGTAAGGGAATAGCGTATTTGCGGGTGATTCCGGTCCAATCCTTGAAAGTAGCAACGGTGAATCGAGTGGCCTTGTGAGCAGCCAGAAGTTGCCGCAGGCCCTCGAGCGCGGCGCGATGAAACACCAGATCTTCACTAATGCGCACCAGGCTGCGCTCGCGCAAGAGCATTTGCAGCAACGAACGCGCGCGCGCAGGTTCCACCCCCGACCGCGCCAGCACTTCGGCGACGGCGGGAGTGGCGAGACCAGCCTGTTCAAAAGCCTGCTCGATGGCGGCACGCGCCTGTTGTTCATCGTTTTTGAGGACCACTTTGTGAGTGCGCGCCCGGATGAACTCGCCTTCGGCTACTAATTGCGCCGTGGCTGTCAACAACGAGTCCAGGAGAAATGCGGGGGCGGCAGTGGCGCCGCGCTGGCTGGGAAACACCCGCGCCCGCAGATCCTGGCGAGCGATGCCGGCGAGCAGCGGCTGGGCACGGTGAAATTCTTCGACGGTGTGGATGAGCTGCTTCTGCAGCTCTTGAAAGCGCGTTCGGCCGATGTGCCAGGGTGCGGGCTGAGTAATCACGGCCAGTTCCGCGGTGGTGGCGGCAGACGCGATTTCCCGCTGTGTGAGGCCTGTGCGGGCGATCAATCCGGTCATGTCCAGGCCGAACGGGGCCTCCCGGACCAGCAAGGCGATGCGCGCAGCAGGATCGCTTCCTTCCAGAATGCGAAGACGCGTGGCGGCGTCCTCGCTCTTGGTGTAACGGTGCTCGCCGATATCGAGCACCACACCGCCGCCGATGGTCACCACGGGAGAGAACATGCGGATGATGAAGCGATCGCCGGGCAATAAGAGCGCCGGATCGCGCAACACGATGCGGGCGTACGCCGCCGCGCCGGGTTGGAGAACCTTCTCCGCCCCGAGCAGCCGGACCTCAGCTTCAATCTCGGCTGTTCCGGAGTGGAAGTGAACGGGCGCGCGGTTCTTGAGGGGTTTGGCGGAGGGCAGCAAATCAAGCCGGCAATCGAAGTGCCTCGTAACGTCGAACAGGCCGGGTTCGGAGAGGACATCGCCGCGCTTGAGTTCGGCTGGTTCTATATCGGAGAGATTGACGGCCGTTCGTTGTCCGGCCACGGCATGATCTGCGGCGGAGGCGTGCACCTGCACGCCGCGAACCCGCAAGCGGCGCATCGACGGATAGATTTGGACTTCCTGTTCCCTGGCGACACTGCCCGAGGCCAAAGTTCCCGTGACCACGGTGCCGAATCCTTTCACGGAAAAGACGCGGTCGATGGGCAGGCGCAGATGGCCCGCGGCGTTTCTCGATTTCACATTTGCCGCGGCCCCGGTGAGTGCCTCGCGCAACGCGGGGAGGCCCTCGCCCGTCACTGAGCTCACGGGAACAATCGGCGCCCCCTCGAGAAACGTGCCGGCGGCCAGCTCTTCGAATTCCAGACGCACGAGATCGCGAATTTCGCTATCGACTAAATCGGCCTTGGTGAGGGCAACGACCCCTTGGGGAATTCCGAGCAGGCGGCAGATATCGAAATGTTCGCGCGTTTGCGGCTTGACCGATTCGTCGGCGGCAATTACGAACAACACCAGATCGATGCCGCCAATACCAGCCAGCATGTTTTTCACAAACCGCTCATGTCCGGGGACGTCCACGAAGCCCAGGCGCAAGGTGGGCGTCAGTTGCAGGTGGGCGAAACCGAGGTCGATGGTGATGCCGCGCCGCTTTTCCTCCTCGAGCCGGTCGGTGTCGATACCCGTCAGGGCCTTGACGAGCGCGGTTTTGCCGTGATCGATGTGGCCAGCGGTTCCGACGAGGACATACTGCATCGGTTCCATGCTACTACCGGTGAACCGGAGATGCCGGAGGGTTGGATTCGCCTCCGCTCATTGCCTTTAAGCTGTGCCGACCGAACCTAAAGCGTTTGCGGCTCCGTTATGAAC
Source organism: Bryobacteraceae bacterium (assembly GCA_030041985.1). Classification (GTDB taxonomy): domain Bacteria; phylum Acidobacteriota; class Terriglobia; order Bryobacterales; family Bryobacteraceae; genus PSRJ01. The sequence goes on from JASIAM010000080.1 coordinate 5,172, forward strand.
AGGCGCGGATCGAAAGAGAAGGGCCGTGGCTCGCTCCATTCGAGGGTATCGTAGCCAGGATGGGTTGGATTCACCAATATATTGAACTCTTCCGGAATTATGACAGACGGCGCCTGAATCGCAAGCTGGTTGGCGGTCTCGATCCAGGATTTCCCGGCTCTTTGGCAGGAACCGATATCGCTTAGCGTGGTAAGACTCAACAACCCCGGGGCATTTGGCAGATCCGTTTTTGACCAAGCGTAACCGCGCGGGAACTGGGTCTTATCGAGATGAACGAGAACCTCGAGGCACGCCAGCGAGAGGTGCTGCGCGGTATAAAGCATCGGAGTGCCAATCGGGTTCCATCGGCCGCCAGCAAACAGCGCGCCATAGTAATCTGCTGTGGCTCGCGCAGCGCGATGCATCCGGTAAATGGTCATCCGGATCAGGAGAAAACGCCGTAGTCGATGCGGACGAGAATTTCGAGAACACGACGTTGTTCGGCGGCATCACCAGTTGTTAGGAGATCCTCCGGCGTGCGTCCGCCCAAGATGTCGCGTGGAGTATTCATCCAACTACGGGCCTTCGCGTGGTCGCCAAAAACCTCTAATGCGTAGTTCCGAATGGCGCTGGGACTAGGATGATCAAGTGCTGCCGCCAGTTGTTCGGGCGGCGTCGGGGCCGATCCGCGCAAGCTCGCCATATCACAACAGTAGCGCAGGACTGCCCATTCGCCAAAGAGCTAACGTGAAGAAAACGGCGGCCGCCGCGGAGGCATCAATTCGCAGCTAGCGTTTCGCCCTTAACTGGCTGGGGCAAGCGCATCTGAAACTCGGGACTCTGTACGATACCCAAAATGAGCGACGACCAGCGGTACTGGTGCGGGGCTGCATCACGGACGATTTTACGAATGGCGGGTTTATCGTAATATTCCACGCGCCGGCCGAGCGCGTAAGCCATGAGTTTTTCGGTCACGGTGCGGGGGAATTGGTCGGGCTGCGCCAAGAGCAGTGAACGCAAGCCCGCAAGACCGTCGATTTTCTTGCCGGCCAGCGTGGTTCCGGTGGCATCCACGGGCCGCCCGGCTTCATCTTTGGTTCGCCAGCCGCCGATGACGTCAAAATTCTCCAGCGCAAATCCCAGCGGATCGATGATCGAGTGGCAATTGTTGCAGGACGGATTGGTTCGATGCTGCGCCAACCGCTCGCGCATGCTGGCCGGCACTACGCCGCGCTTGGTCTCTAAAGGAAGTACGCCCGGCGGAGGATCCGGGATGGGCAAACCGAAAATATTATTGAGCAGCATCTTGCCGCGCAGAACGGGAGACGTGCGATCCGGGTAGGAGGTGGTCACCAGGAGCGATCCCTGGGCCAGCAAGCCGCCGCGCTGGTTGAGATCGGGCAAGGTCACGCGGCGGAACTGGCTACCGTAGACTCCTGAAATTCCGTATTCCCGGGCAAGCCTCTCGTTGACGAAAGTGTAGTCCGCGTCCAGCAGGTCATGTACACTGCGATCTTCGTGCAATGTGCTGGCAATGAACAGCTTCGTTTCCTGCTGGAAGGCCTGAAGCAAACTGAGATCGTATTGGGGATAGCGGTCCGGATCGACCACTGTTTCGTCTACGCGCCGCAGGTTCAACCACTGCGCAGCGAAATCGTTTACCAGCGCATTGGTCGCGCGCGGGTCCATCAGCATGCGGCGCACTTCCGTCTCGAGAGTAGAGGGGTTGCTTAATTCCCCATGTTCTGCCAGCGTCAACAGGCGATCGTCAGGGATGCTGCTCCACAAGAAGAAGGATAAGCGCGAGGCCAATTCCAGGTCTGTTAGATGATAGGGCGCCGTGCTGTTTTGCCCCGTGGGGTCGCGATACACACGGAGCAGAAAGTCGGGATCGACCAGCATGCGCTCGAGCGCAAATTGAATCCCGGCATCGAAGTTGCCACCATCGCGCCGGCCTTGATCGAAAAATTGGAGCAGCGTATCAACATCGGCTTTGGTGGAGGGCCGGCGATAGGCTAGCCGCGCCATATGCGAGAGGATGGTGGCGGCGCAGGGCCGTTCCTGGGCCGCTGTCTCGGGGTGGCACACGAAAATGGCGCGCCGGCTCGGCGTATCGGGCTTGGATTTACTGACGTCGTAAGGGCCGGCAATTTGGATCGAGTCCACGTTGGCGTAGCCCATGTATACCTGGTCATTGGAAATGACGCGGCCCAATTGCTGGGGTTGGGGCAGGCCTTCCGGCTCCCACAATTCTCTGACGAACGAAACGCCGACGACGCGCGGGCCGGCCTTCACCGGAACGCGCACTTCGAGGCCCTGATCGCCGGTGAGTTGCATGTACGTTTCCCATGAGGGATCGCCGGCAAAACCGGGTTCGCCATCGCCTGCATAACTGGCGGCCGCGGGCCTGCCTTTGCCGGCCCCGCCCACGGTGAATCGCTTCAGCAGCTTGCCATCCAAGCGAACGTCCAGAGTTTGAGGCCAACCCATGCCCTTCAGATAGTCCTGATATTGCCGTTGCAGACGAACCTTGATGAGATACTCGCCATCTACCGGAAAGTTGTAGGGAACGGCGATGCCGCCGCGCGATCCGAACGGCAGATCTTCGCTTTGGCGATCGTTCTGCAACACATCGCGCGGGATTTCGAAACGCTCGAGCGTGGGCTGCTGGGGAGGCAAGCCGACTGCGAGGCGCGTGACCTGCCGCGCCACGGACATATAGCGCTCCAGGTGCGCGGTGGAAATGGAAAGCACGTCGGCGAAGTTATCGAAGCTGCCATCGGCGGTGTCATCGCCGGGAAGAAGGGGTTTCACATCCAGGTTCAGTGCGAACAGGTCGCGAATGGCGTTGTTGTATTCGGTGCGGTTCAGCCGATCCACGGCGCCAATCCGGCCCGGATTCGGATGCGCGGCCCAGGCGCGGTCGAGTTGGTCTTCAAGGGCGCTCGCCACCGCGCGATAAGTAGCCTCGTCGGCTCGCGGGATGCCTGGCGGCGGCATGGATTCGGCGCGCAACTTCTCAATCACCTTCTCCCAGATATCGGCGCGGGTGGCCGCTTTGCTCACATCCAGCGAATCCAGTGTGAGACCGGCGGTGCGCAGTTTCTGGTTGTGGCAGGTGACACAATATTTGTCCAGGAAAGCGCGGGGATCAGTGGGGCCGCTCGCGGGCGCCTGCGCGCTAGCTGTTGCGGCCAGCAAGATCAGCAGGGCCGGAACCACTCTCCGTTTCGCGGCGAACTCCATTTGGCCTCCGGGCAACAGGGTTATTTGCAGTATATAACGTTAGCCGCGTGAAGAACGGCTTGGGCAGATTGGCCAGACTCATGGCGTAGGAATTGCCAAGCCCTAGTGTCCCCCTCTGCAATCCGGCTACACCCTTGGTATGTTATCTATTCAGGATGATTGGAGACACAATGCAACGCATTTCCGTAGCACTGCTAATGCTACCGGCGGCGGTCCTCGCGCAGCCACCGGCGCCGGGCGCACCACCTCCGGTTCCTGTCTTTTCCGGGGATACGATCAAGCCGTTCACGCCGGCCGATAATCCCATAACGGATGCCAAGGCGAAGCTGGGAGATATGATCTTCGACGAAAAACGGGTCTCGGCCGATAACTCCGTGGCCTGCAATACCTGCCACTCGCCCCGCAACGGTTTCACCACCCACACGGCGACCTCGCGCGGGGTGAGCGACCAGATCGGAAAGCGCAATGCTCCTTCTATCCTGAATACAGTGTTCTATAAGACGCTGTTTTGGGACGGGAGGGCGGCGAGCCTCGAAGAACAGGCCACGCTTCCAATTCTGAACCCTATTGAGATGGGCCAGAAGGACCCGAAAGATGTGGTGGCGAAATTGTCCGCGATCCCGCAGTTTGTCGAGGCTTTTCAGCAGGTATTTGGTCATCCGGTGAACTGGGAGGACATCGGTAAAGCACTTGCCGCTTTCGAGCGGTCCCGGCTTTCCACCGAAGCTCCTTTCGATCGTTTTCTGCACGGCGACGAAAAAGCGTTGAGTGCGTCGCAGCAGCGCGGATGGGCGCTGTTTACCGGCAAGGCCCGGTGCGGAAGCTGCCACTCCTATGACCCGGCGCTTCCGATTTTTGGTGACAACCGGTTCCATAATGTCGGACCCACGGTTCGCAAACCGGATTTTAATCAAATGGCGAAGCGGGCCGCGGACACCCTCGCGACAGGCAACCAGGCAGAGATCGACAAGCTGGCGCTGGAAACCGAGTACTCGGATCTGGGCCGTTTTCTGGTTACCAAGAAGCGGGAAGATATCGGCGCGTTCAAAACCCCCTTCCTGCGGGACGTGCTTCTGACCGGCCCTTACATGCACGATGGAAGCCTTGAGACTCTATGGGACGTAGTCGAGTTCTTCAACAAAGGCGGAGAACAAAATCCGTTTTTGGACTCCGGCATGAAGCCACTCGAGCTTACCGAAAGTGAAGTCGACGACCTGGTCAATTTTTTGAGCGCTCTGACATCGGATCGGTTCGCGGAGCAGCGCGCCGCGGAACTGGACCGCCAGCATGCGGCCTATTTATACCGCCTGGCGTTGCAACGGCAAAACCAGAAAGGCTCCCAGTAGCGCCTCGGAGCCGCAGTTTCCATGTGGAATCGGCCTTGGGTCCGAAGCGCGGCCGCGGCTACGCTGTGTGGTCCGTTGCTGGCCGCGCTGATTAGCGCGCAGAATGCCGGTAGCTCCGCCAACGGTCCCGATCTCGAAGTGCGCTCCTACAAGGGTAGGCCGACGGTATTTCTCAACCAGAAGCCGTATCCCCTCGTAGGCTTTAACACGTTCGGCAAAGCTGCCTTCGATCGTTCCATGGCGCTGAGCTATCAGCAGGGGTTCAGCATCTACTTCATCAGCGCGGATACGGCCGATTTCTGGAAGGGCGACCGGGTCACTACACCACTGGCAGGCGCCCGCTCCAATGCTTTCGATCTGGATGCGCAGGCTGCGCATGTGTTGGCTGGCGATCCCAACGGTTATCTGGTGGTGCGGTTCACGCCCAGCCCTCCGGCGGATTGGCCGCAGTTGCATCCGGACGAATATTTCGTCAACTCGGAAGAGACCAAGGGTAGAGCACCCTCTCTCGCTTCGGATCTTTACTACAGGCAAGTGAACGAATTTTCCGCGGCCGTCGTGCGTTACTGCGAATCTCGTCCCTGGGCGAACCGGGTGGTTGCGTATGCCAACTTCGGAGCTGTCGAAATTGAGGGCACCAGTGAGGATGCCGGGACGGGGTCCCTGTACGATCGCAGCCAGCCGATGATTCGCTACTGGCGCGAATTTCTCCGCAAGAAATACGTTTCCACGGAGGCATTGCGCGCCGCGTACGGTTATCCCACCGCAACCTTCGAAACCACCTTGCCGCCAATTGATAGGCTTCGCGGCCCGGCACCGCTGGTATCAGCCCTGCTGTACTGGCAGGACCGCAAAGACAACCAGCCCCTGCGCGATTATCTGGAGCTTGAGAGCGAATTATTTGCTTCCCGCTGGCGCGATAACGTGGCGGCCATGCAAACTGCCGCTAATCGCAAAGTGCTGTTCCTGTTCGATGGCCTCAAACAGACCATGCTGGGGTGGAACCAAACCGGTTTCTTTGATGTTCCGGCCTCTCCGGGAGAACGTGGCACTGGCTCGTGGAACCCGTATTACCCGGAATTGATGGCGGCCTCCGGCAGCATGCATGCGGCTCAGATCTTCAGCCTTCCCCACTTCGACGGGCTGATCACGCCCCACGATTACCAGGCGCGCGGCGTGGGTGGTGTTTATGAACCGGAAGGGATCGTGGATTCCGCCGTGCTGCGCGGCAAGCTGTTTCTCGCCGAAATGGATACGCGCACATATTCCGGCACGGGCCCTAAGAACGACATCGGCATTGCGCGCAACGACGCAGAGTATGCCGCCGATACATGGCGCAACCTCGCGGCCGGATGGACACGCGGGTTCACATCGTATTGGATGGAATTCGGTTCCGGGTGGTTTGATGCTCCCGGGATTCGCAAGATCATCGGGCGGCAGGTCCAGGCCATGCGGGAAGCGCTCGAATGGACACATGAAACGGTGCCGGGTATCGCCATGATCCTCGACGATTCCTCAGTGCTCGAAACCAACGGCACGGGGAATTATTTGAACGAAGCCGTCATGTGGGAACAGAAGATGGGAATGGCGCGAGCGGGCGTGCCGCACAACATTTATCTTTTCGACGACCTGACGCTCGATAACTTTCCTGATCAGCGCGTGTATTACTTTCCGAACCTGTTCCGCGTGGACGGCCGCCGGATGGAGATCCTGCGCAAGAAAGTGTTTCGCGATGGGCACGTGGTGATTTGGGGACCCGGCTCGGGAATTTCCGATGGCGACAAGATCAGCGCTGAGTCCGCTCGCCGTCTGACCGGATTTCCATTTCGCATGATTCCGGTGAATACACCCCGGCGAGTTTTGCTTTCCAACTTCGACCATCCGGTAACCGCCGGGCTTCCGGCAGACTTGACCATCGGCGGTCCGCTCGCCTACGGTCCCCTCCTATTGCCGCTCGATGGAACGGAACTGGGCGCCGCGTGGGTGATAGGTGGGCTGCAAAATGCGGGGCTGGCAATCAAGGAATTCGGGAAGGGAGCAACAAACAGCGGGATCGCCGGGCCAAGAGGAGAAGGAGATTACGCCGCCATTTTCACGGTAGCCGTAAATCTGCCCGCCGCTCTCTGGCGCAACATCGCCCGTTATGCCGGCGCTCACGTCTACAGCGAAACCAATGATGTTCTGGTGGCCGACAGCAGTGTGGTCGCATTGCAGTCGCTTCAGTCAGGCAGGAAACGCATCGTCCTTCCCGGCCGTTTTCGCGTGCGCGACGTTGTCACTGGAGAGGACTACACTCCCGCTCCCACTCAGGAAATTACCTTTGATTTGAAAGCGCCCCAGACGCGTGTATTTCAGTTGAGCAAGCCTTAGCCGGCCGCGGTTCGCCACACGTACGATTTCGCCCCAGTTAACCGGTTTTAATCACAACTCCTTCGCAGCCTGCGGTTAGAGTCTATAGGAGAGATCTTATGCAAATGAGACTGAAAGCGCACAGCCTCGTTCTAGGCTTGCTGCTATCGATCGCGCCACAGGTGTCGAAGGCCGGCGTTGCCATTTCGATTACTATTGCGCCGCCGGTGCTGCCGGTTTACGTGCAGCCGCCCTGTCCGCAGCCCGGATATTTGTGGACCCCCGGATACTGGGCGTATGGGCCTGCAGGCTATTACTGGGTGCCGGGCGTATGGGTTGCTCCGCCGCGCGTTGGGCTTCTTTGGACGCCCGGATATTGGGGTTTTGTGGGTGGGGTTTACGCCTGGCACGCGGGTTACTGGGGTCCGCATGTCGGATTCTATGGCGGCGTGAACTATGGATTCGGCTACGCGGGCGTCGGCTTTGTGGGTGGGATGTGGGCCGGCAACGTATTCCGGTACAACACCGCGGTCGTCAATGTGAATACGGCTGTCGTGCGGAACGTCTATGTCGATCGGACCGTTATCCATAACACTACCGTGAACCATGTCAGCTTCAACGGCCCTGGCGGTATTATGGCGCGTCCCACGCCGCAAGAGCAGGGGTTCCTGCGCGAGCCGCACTTCCAGGCCACTCAGAACCAGATTGCGCACGAGCAAACGGCCGCCCGCGATCGTACGCAATTGGCGTCCTTCAACCACGGCCGGCCCGGAACCGCAGCGATGGATTCGGTCAATGGACGCCGCTTTGGCCAGCAAGGCCGCATTGCTGCCGGAGCGGCATCGGGGCGCTTGACGGCAAATCAGACCCGAAATCTCGAGGCCAGGGAAGGCAACGTGAATCACGAAATTCGCCAGGACCGCCAGGCCAACGGAGGCCACCTCAATAACCAGGAGCGCCACCAGGTCACCAGGCAGCAAAACAACATCAGCCGGTCGATCTCGAAGGATGAGCACAAGCCCGCGGCCCAGCACCGCGCCCAACAGCACGAAGAGCGCCGGGAACAGAAATAGCAGGCCGCGCTCGCTACAAATTGCCGCGGCGGGCTTGCTCGCGCTCGATAGCTTCGAAGAGGGCTTTGAAATTACCTTTGCCGAAACTACGGCTACCCTTGCGCTCAATCACTTCGTAGAACAGAGTCGGCCGGTCTTGGACGGGTTGTGTGAAGATCTGCAGCATGTAACCTTCGTCGTCGCGATCGACCAGAATGCCGAGATCCTGTAGCTTGGCGAGTGGCTCGTCGATTGGTCCCGTGCGCGCCGTCAGATCTTCGTAGTAAGTGGAAGGAACCGAAAGGAATTCGACACCGCGGCGGCGCATGGCCGAGACTGTCTCAATGATATTGTCAGTCGCCAGAGCGATGTGCTGCACACCGGGGCCGTGATAATACTCCAGATACTCTTCGATTTGTGACTTGCGCCTGCCCGCTGCCGGCTCATTAATAGGGAATTTGACCCGCTCATTGCCGTTAGTCACTACTTTCGACATGAGCGCGGAGTATTCGGTAGAGATGTCTTTATCGTCAAAATGCTTGAAGAGCCGGAAGCCCATCACATTGCGATAAAAATCGACCCATTGGTCCATCTCTCCCAGCTCGACGTTGCCCACTACGTGATCGATCTGCTGCAAGCCGGCTGGAATGCCGAGAGTGTCTTTTGTTTCTACCGGCGCGAAACCCGGCAGGAACGTGCCGCTGATATTCCGGCGTTCCACGAAGGTGTGGATAGTGTCGCCATAAGTGGCGATGGAGGCTACACAGGCTTCGCCTCCAGGGCCGCGCAAAGTTTTTGGCTCAGAGATGCTCCGGGCGCCAGAGTACGTGGCTTGATGCCACGCGTTGGCGGCATCATCCACCCACAGAGCGATATCACGCACGCCATCTCCGTGCAGCACGATGTGCTTCGCAATGGGATGATCGCAATCGAGCGGCGTGGTGAGCACAAAACGGATTTTGTTCTGCTCGAGAACGTAAGAAGCGCGGTCGCGAGTGCCCGTCTCTGGTCCGCGATAGGCTACCAGGCGGAAGCCGAACGCCGTGCGGTAGTAGTGCGCCGCCTGGCGCGCGTTGCCTACGTAGAATTCGATGTGATCGATGCCATTGAGCGGCAGTAAATCCTTCCCAGCAGATTGCTCAACGGGACTGGGGTACTCCACTTTCTGCATATGTCCTCCGGAATGCGTCCACACACAGGTGCGTGTCTTCGTCGGTCC
>JASIAM010000081.1 GCA_030041985.1 Bryobacteraceae bacterium
ACAAGGTTGAAACGTGAGAGTATTCGATTTAGCTTCGCAGGCGCAGAAGGAACCAGGCCATTCCAAACGCCAGCAGAGCCGCGGCTGATACCTGCACCGGGCGCAGCACGCGGGCAAACCGGACGACTCGCGAAAACGCAAACCATATCGCTACTATGGCGATTGCTTCCGCCAATGCCGCGCCCGTGAGAACATAACCCGGTTGGTAGCGTGTTTCCTGCAGGAAAAGGTGAAAATAGAGGCCGTGGAAACCCCCCAGCACGGCAGCGATCATCCAGCGCCAGCCGGCTTCCGGCAATAGCAAAATTTCCACCGCCAGGTACGCAACCGCCAATGCTGCCGCGGCCTCCACGAAACGCGCGGCGGGTTGCCAGCCGGTGTGGGGCATGGCCAACACGGAAACCACCTGGCCCGCCAAAAACATGCCCGTCAATGCAAACAGCTCTTTAACGCTGCGTGCTGCCAATACCAGGGCCGCGAGGAAGAGGACCTGCGCCAGCCCTCCCCAGGCGCGCACGAAACCTGCGCCGGTTTGGGTGGCGGCAACCTCCAGCGGTGTGGGAGGACGGAACCACAGGGTAGCCCGCGGAAAAGAGAGATCGAACACGGCTTCGTCCCGCTTCGGCGCGGCGGCCGCGTCCCCTGACATCAGGGCCGCGCGCAGCAAATGCACGTGATTGGGCACCGTGATCGAAGCAAAAGCGCACGCCACATCAATGTGGTCCGGCGGCGCAGCAAATTCGTAATCGGCGGTGCACAGGTAAACGTTATCCGAAGGTTCGGCACGGCAGCTTTGGCCGTCCAGTTTTGCCTCCCGCAGTCCGCTCGAGAAATGGATGCTGCGGAAGATGGAATTTTCCGGATCTTTAATATGCGCCAGTTCGTAAAGAGGCATGCGCAGTTCGTAATGGGCGCGAGCGCCGGTTACCGTCAGATCGCCGGAACTCATACTCATCACATGGGCATGAAGGGGCCACAGCATCAGCGTGGCCGCAATCGCCGCGCGCAGTGGCTTCATCGGAGCTCTCCTGCCGGCGTGAACTGGGCGCTCAGACGCGCTTTGCGGATGCGCACATAGATAACCCGAGCCAGTGCCAGAGTCGGGACCGAGAGAAAAGTTCCCGCTATCCCCGCCAACTCAGCCCCCGCGAAAACGCCGAATAGCACCAGCAGCGGATGCAGCGCGACCCCTTTCTCCATGACTTGCGGCGAAAGAATGTAGTCCTGAAAAACACGGTAGGCCAAGAGAAAAATGAGAACGGCGAGGACGGGCGCGCCCGACACAATGCTCACAATCAGGATGATGACCCCGGCGGCGAACGGGCCGAGCATGGGAATGAACTCCAGCATTCCGGCCAGCGCCGCCAACAATACCGCGTAAGGCACGCCCATAATCGCAAAAGAAATGCTATAGGCGGTGAAAGCCGACAGGGCGAGCAATACCAGGGCGCGCATGTAATGAACCAGCAAAAGGTGGATATCGGCCATGACATCGTCGAGCAGCACGCGCCGCGGCCCCTCGTCCACCAGGTCCAGAATGTACTGGCGCATTATGCGCCCGTCTTTCAGGATGAAGAAGGCGATAATCGGAATGACAACGACATAGATCAGGTCACTGGCCACCGTAAGAGCTTTCAGGCCGGCTTTGGAGAGCGTCGCCAGAATATCGCCGGAGCGTGCGGCGACATCCTCTTTTAGCTTTTCTGCGAGCTGTACGCGCAGGGAATTGACAGCCGTAGGTGGCCCTGGGCTGGTCTGTTCCCAGCGGGTCAACATCTGGGGAAATCGCTGTCCCAGGGAAGTGGCTTGCTCCACTACGCGGGAACCGATCTGCATGCCGATGAGCACCACGATCCCTACGAAAATAACGTATGTCAATAACAGCGCCACGGAACGCGTGCGGTTGGTGGGCAGCGCCCGGTCGAGAAGGTTGACGAGCGGCGAAAGCAGATAAGCAAACAGCAGCGCCAGTACGAAGACGAACAATGTCTTGCGGACCGCATAGACGAGAATCATTCCCAGTGCCGTCAGAGCGACGGTCCAGGTGGATTGCGCGGCACGGCGGTCAAATCCTAGCATGCCAGTCGAGAACCTGAGCCAATTCTAACGCGCGCCCGGCTGACCGGAAGGAGTTTTGGCCGCAGGCAGCGGCGGCAGCCGTTCAATGCGCACGCGGGCGATGCGGTTCCGATCCATTTCGAGCACCGTGAAGCGGCGGCCATGGTAATCGAGCGTCTGGCCCTCGTGGGGGATCTCGCCCAGTTCGTACAGCAGAAAGCCGGCCAGGGTCTCGAATCCGGCATCATCGGGGATTTCGAGATTGAGATCCGATTGCAACTCGAGGAGCCTGGTAGCGCCATCGAGAGCTACTTCATCGGCTTCTTCGAGCGATCGCGGGCCGGGTTTGCCAACATGCTCATCTTCAATCCTGCCGACAATCTGCTGGAGGATGTCTTTCACCGTGACCAGGCCCACGATGGTGCCGAACTCGTCCACGACCATGGCCATGTGCGACGGGCCCCGCCGGAACTCCTCCAGCATTTGCGAGAGGGGTTTCGTTTCCGGCACCACCATATGTTTGTGCAGGAGGCGGCTGATGCGAAACACGCGGCTGGGGCGGCCGGAACGGATGGCTTCTCGCCGCTCTTCCCATACCGGCAGCAAATCCTTGTAGTGCAGGATGCCGATGATCTTTTCCGGAGATCCCTGGTAGACGGGAAGGCGCGAGTGGCGGCGTCTGATCATGGCTCCGAGCACGTCATCGAGGGTGGCGCCGGCCGGGATCGAAACCATGGCATTGCGCGGCACCATGACTTCCCGCACGGAGATGGTGTTCAAGTCCAAAACGCGGAGAATCATCTCCTCTTCCCACTCCGGCAAAAAACCGAAGCCGCGGCTGGAGCTGACGATCAGCTTGAGTTCTTCGGCCGAGTGGCCTCCGCCATGCGGCGCTGCCTGCAACTTGAACAGGCGCGTTACGGCAGTGGCCGAGCGTTCAATGGTAATGACGAACCCCAAAGAGAGGCGGTAAAAGACGAGCAGAACCGGCGCTACCAGGGCCGCCAGGCGGTCTGCTTTGGCGATGGCTAGATTTTTGGGCACAACCTCACCCATCACCACGTGGAAATAACTGATGATCAGAAAGGCGAACAGCAGGCTGAATGCATGGAGCAGCTTTGTGCCGGCGGGCGTGGAAACTAATGGGGCGAGCAACTTGAAGTTCGCCAAGGACGTCAGGATCCGATAGACGGTATCCTCTCCTGCCCAGCCGAGGCCCAGACTGGCCAGCGTGACGCCGACCTGGGTAACCGACAGCAGCCGGCCGGGACTGGCCAGCAGGCTAAGCGCGGCTTGCGCGCCCGCATGCCCTTCGGCGGCCATTTGACGCAGGCGCGATTGGCGGACGGCGACCAGCGATACTTCCGCCGAGGCAAAGAAGCCGTTCACAGCAATCAGCACGACGACCAGGAAGAGGCGAAGCGGCGAATATGTCACGGCTCAACAGCGGGCCGGCCCCAACCGCCCGCGGCGGAAGCAAGCCCCCGCAGCAGGGCCGAAGCCCCGGACCCACTATTGTGCACTCGCGTTGAGGATGGCGGCAAGGCGTACGCCGGCTTTCTCCAATTGCTGTTCGAGGAGAGATTCCACCATTTGTTCATACAACTGCCCAAGCGCCACGGGCTGACCTTTTTCCGCCGCAGGCAACAGCGCGTAAACGGCGCCTTTTGCCGCCTGGAAAGATTCGCCGGCCCACTGCTCAACCGTTCCACTCGACCAAGCCGTTATCTGGTCCGCGGTGATGGCCTGGCTCAGCGTGGCAAAGAGTTGATCCTCGCCCGCAAGGGTGCGCAACAGGCCGCTATCCCAGAGGGCATGCAGGTTGGTAGAGTTTCCCAGAAACGCGACCGGCACGTTGTTGCCGCCTTTGTCGTTGTTGTTCGCGCAATGCAGCGGCTGGTGAAGATCACCGGCCAAATGCACGAGAAAAAGCAGGGCTTCCCGCCGGCTTTCCGCGGTAGCCGTGGGATTCACCCAGGCGGTTTGAAAATTAGTGATTTGGGCGATAACGCAATCTCCGCCGGCGCAGTCGCGATTCATATCAAGTCCGGTGCTATCGAGCGGGATGTCCACGAAATGCCAGTTATACGTTTGGGGCCGGGACTGACGGACCTCGTCCGCCCAACTTGCCAGGTCCTCCAGCGATTCTCCGGGCATGAGGGTTGCCTGGACTCGTGCCTTCGCTGCCGGCGTCATTAGCGTTTCTGCAATCCGCACCACCAGCCGATGGCCCTCCTCACCCCAACCGAAGCTGGGAGGAGCGCAGCAGACTGCTGCCGCACACAACAGGGCCAATTTTGGCATCAAGTTTGAGCGTATCATGTAGCTCTTATCGGCCAAACCCGGCGGGGCTTCGATGCGCTCATCGAAATCTTACAGGTCTTCGGGAATAGGATGCTGCCATCGCCACGATACACTTCCGGGACGCCTTGCACCTTACAGCACCAGTGTTCTATTTACGAAGGCGGATGTGGCGGAGGCGCGGCAGTACCTTGAGGATCTGATGGCCGTGACGCCGGTTCGCAAGCTTGGCGCAATGCCGCTTCGAGCCGCTCCCGGTTCGATCTTCGTCCCGTGGGCCGTGATGTAGAAAAATCGATCGCCTTGTGCGCCTGCGTGTCGATCATCGATGCGGCCCATGCGCGCGTTTAAACAAAAACGCGCGCACCGCTGCCAGACTGTTGATTGCAACTACTGAATCGGATTGCTCGGAATGGCGCCAGGGAAAGCGGAATCTACGGTGATGCGCTCCGCCACCAAGGTGCCCGCCACATGATCTACGTGGTCCCCCTTGGGATCATAGGTATCTAGCGTAAAGGTGCCGGTGTAGCTGTCGCCGCTTGGGGATAGCGTGTCCTGTTCCTGGAGCTGGACATAGCTCAGGAGTGCGCCGGTAGTGGGGTCGAACGGGACGGCGATGTGGTTCACTTCAAACGTCAAATACCCCGTCTGCCCCCATACGCCCAGGCAGAAGCCTCCCCCGGGGACCCCGAGGGAATTGATGATTTCCGTCCCGTCGCTGTGCCACTGCTTGTATCCAAAATCGATCAGCGCGCCATCCGGAATGGAGGGATTGTGGCTGGTATTGCCCTTAGAGATCAATTGAAAACTCCACATCCCCACTATGCTGGCGCTCGATCCGCCGCTTCGTTGGTCAGGAGTGATGCCTTCCACCCGCGACGCGAGCACATTCGCTACCACGTTTGGGTCCACCAATTGGAACGGCCCCTGCAAGCTGGCCAAATCTCCACAACCCGCGACCGCGTTGGAGATAAACAACGCTCCCAGAACCCCCGCGCCGAGAGTCATGGTAATCGCTCGATAAATTGTTTTCATGATGTTCCTCTTTCCGCCGCGGGAATCCGCGTGCACTCCAATAGCGCATTACGCGGACGAAAACTGGCAAGCCGGTAGAAAAAATTTGTAGCCCTTAGGCCCCCCTATGGCCGGCTGCGGAGTTCGGTCAATAGCCAGGCGCGAGCTACTTTCCAATCCCGCATCACCGTGTCAGACGAAACCTTCACCACTTCGGCGGTCTCTTTGACGCTCAATCCGCCAAAGAACCGCAGTTCGACAATTCGGGATTTGCGTGGATCCACCTCCGCCAGCGCATTGAGGGCATCATCCAGGGCCAATAACTCCTGAGCCTTTACTTGAGCGACATCGAGCGCCCGAGTCAGATCCAAAGCTTGCGTCTTTCCGGCGCGTTTCAGGGCGGCTTTGCGGCGCGCCCGATCGAGCAGGATACGCCGCATCAGCGTGGCTGCAATGGCGAAGAAGTGCGCTCGATCCTGCCAATCCAGATCCTGAGCATTCATCAGCCTCAAATAGGCTTCATGCACCAGATCGACGCTTTGCAAGCTATAGCCGGGTCGTTCATTCTGCAATAGTCTTGCGGCGACCCGCCGCAACTCACGGTACACGCGTGGAGTAAGTTCTCGCAGTGCGCCGGAATCGCCGTCAGCCCAAGCGCGCAGAAGTTGCGTGGTGTCAGCGCCGGATGAGTCCGTCATGGTGCTGTATCGGCAGTATAATACAGAGCTAACTCGGATTTCGTGGAAATGGCATTAAGATCGGGGGAATACCTGGGAGCAGAGCACCTGGTATGACGCCGGATCGCTGGGGACAAATCGAAGCTCTGTATCACGCCCTGCGAGCCTGTCCGGTTGGCGAGCGCTCCACGCTGCTCGAATCCACCGATCCTGAGATTCGGGAGCGTGTCCAGCACATGCTGGAAGTGGAATCCGGCAGTTGGATTATCGACCAGTCGTTTGACTCTTTATTCGCCGAACCTGCGCGAACCACGCTTCCCCCGGGGACTGAACTCGGCCCGTACCGGATTGAAGCTCAGATCGGCGCGGGTGGCATGGGCACGGTGTACCGCGCCGTGGACACGCGGCTTGATCGCGTGGTGGCGATCAAAATCGCTTCCGAACGCTACAGCGAGCGGTTTCAACTCGAAGCGCGAGCAATCTCGACGCTCAACCACCCGCACATTTGTACGCTCTACGATGTCGGGCCGAATTATCTGGTGATGGAGTTCATCGATGGCCCCACTCTCGCCGCGGAAATTAAGAAAGGCGCCCTGCCTGTCGAGACGCTCACGCGTTACGGCGCGCAGATTGCCGGCGCGCTGGCCGAAGCACACGCCCTCGGAATTGTGCATCGCGATCTGAAGCCGTCGAATATTATGATCACGCGCCATGGTGCGAAGGTACTCGATTTCGGCCTGGCGAAAATCGCTTCCGACGCTCGCAGCCCGGAACGCCACGGATTGATGGGTACGCCCGCTTACATGGCGCCGGAACAAGTCGACGGGCGTGATCCCGATGCTTCGGCCGATCTGTTCTCACTGGGCCTGGTGCTTTACGAAATGGCCGTAGGGCACCCGCCGTTCCCGGGAGAGTCTTTCGGAAAAATGCTCGCGAGCGGCTCACAGGCTGCTCTTCCGCAACTCTCGCGTGAGCGCCTGAATGTTCCGGCGGGTCTCTATACGTTAGTGGCTCGACTCCTCGAAAAGGATCCGGCGAATCGCCCACCTTCTGCATCGGAAGTGTCTTGCGAGTTGTCGGCTCTAGCCGATCCTGCCGTCACTGCGCCCCAGTCCCGGCTCCGCTGGGCATACGCCTTTCCCGCCGTGGCATTGCTTGCCGGCCTTGTCCTATGGTTCTACTTCGCCAGGTTCCATGACGTGGAGCCTTCCATTCCCAACCGTGCTTCCTTCATTCAACTCACCAGCTTCACCGACTCGGCCACATCGCCGGTGCTCTCGCGCGACGGCCGCATGCTCGCCTTCTATCGCAGCATTCGTCCGTTTCTTACGCCCGACGACCTCTGGGTGAAACAGCTTCCCGACGGCGAGCCGGTTCGAGTCACTCACGATTCCAGGAGGAAATATGGCATCGCTTTTTCGCCGGATAACTCTGAAATTGCCTACACCGTGATCGGCAGCCTTCTTGCCAGCCACGAAGAGAGTAGCCTGTTTGAAACTTACACGGCGCCTTCAGCCGGGGGAGATTCCCGGCTCATGTTTCCGAACTCGGCCGGGCTGAGCTGGCTCGATGACCACCACCTGCTGTTCTCGGAAATCAAGACCGGAGTGCACATGGGAATTGTCACGTCGAATTCCGACCGATCCGGCCTTCGCGAGATCTATTTTCCGGCTGAAGAGCGTAGCATGGCCCATTATTCCTATCTTTCGCCCGATAAGAAGTGGGTCCTGCTGGCGGAAATGAATCCCGCTTGGCAATCCTGCCGCGTCGTGCCGTTCTCGGGCGGATCCCCTGGCAGGCAGGTGGGCCCAAGTGGCCCGTGCATGTCGGCGGCTTGGTCGCCGGACGGAAAATGGGTCTACACGGGCGTCCAAGTAGACGGACGGCGGCACTTGTGGCGTCAGCGCTTCCCCGATGGAAAACCCGAACAGATCACGTTCGGTCCCACTGACGAGGATGGCATCGCCATGCTGCCCGATGGCCGTTCTTTGATCACTTCGGTCTTCACACAACAGAACACGGTTTGGATTCATGATTTACACGGCGATCGGCCTCTCTTTACGGAAGGCTACGCGGAGTTCGTGCGGCCAAGGTTTTCCCGCGATGGCAAAATGCTGTACTACGTTATGCGTCATAATTCGCCGGAGTCCCCGGCCGAGCTCTGGCGGACAGAACTCGCCTCCGGGAAAAGCGAAGTAATCGTTCCCGGTATATCTGTGAGCGACTACGACATCTCGACTGACGAAAAGCTGGTGGTCCTTTCGACCCACCCTGCGGACAAGCCGTCGCAACTTTGGATCGCGCCCGTGGATCGTGGCGCGCCTCCGCGCATGATTTCCTCAACCGGCGAGGTCAGGCCGTACTTCGGCCCGAACAACCAGGTGCTGTTTCGTTTCACAGAGGGCAGCGCCTATTATGTGGGCACGATGAACCTCGATGGAACGGGCCGGCGGAAGGCATTACCGCTACAGATCCTGCAGTTCGATGACATTTCTCCGGACCGGCACGTGCTGCTTGTCGCAACGGAGTTAACGGGCTCACCGAATCGCCTGCCAGCCGGCGTTGCGGTCTCTCTGGAGGATGCCCATACCGAAGTACTCTCTCGCACGGACTGGAAGAAGGCATGGTCTTCCGATGGGCGGTATTTCTACGTTGAGATCAAGCCCTCCTCGCGACAGGATCCGGCTGGAAAAACAGTCGCTATTCCAGTCCCGTACGGCAGGACCTTCCCAGTCGTACCACCTGAAGCCGTTGCCGACTTGGCTGCATGGGCCAAGGCACCAGGAAGCAAGCTCATCGAGCGTGCGGGGATCGCGCCCGGGCCTACTCCCGCAACATATGCCTACATTAAGCCCTCCACTCACGCCAATCTGTTTCGCATCCCTCTGCGCTGAGGCTCGCAAGCTTCACGCAGCGCTTCTTCCAGCCGCTCCCGATTTTCCGGTTCCAGTTTGCGTCCTTCCGCGGTGATGTAGAAGACGTCGATGGCCTTGTGCGCCTGGGTGTCGATGAGGACCACCTCGATATTGCAGCCATGAGAAGACAAGGCCGAAGCCAGATCGTAGAGCAGGCCGGGGCGGTCTTCGGCCATGATTTCCACCAGGGTGGCGGTCGCGCTGGCCTTGCCGTCGAAGCTTACTTCGGCCGGAATCCGGGCGTTGCGGGTAGGTAGAACCGGCTTCGGCCGGTTGCGCAGCAGTTGCCGCACATCCACTTTTTCCGGCGATCACCCGTTCGGTGGTCATCCGCAGCCGGTCGATTTCGGTGGGATTCAGATCCAGGGTACGGGAGGGGTCGGCGAAGGTAAATGTATCGAGGAGAAGGCCGCGCCGGTTCGAAAATGTGCGGTGTTGGCGCCGATGCCGGCTGCCAGCGAGAGGACCGCGATGGCGGAGACCACAGGAGTCCGGGCTAGCGCCCGAGCGGTCATGCGCAAGTCTGACACGAGCTATTCCGTCCTACACTGGGAGCTTTCCGTAGAGGGCGATCTCCTTCGCCCACCATCATCATTCCTTCAACCACGCGGTCCGCATGGCGGCGCGGTCCAGAGCCTTGCCACGCAAGTACACGCTCGCGATACGCCGCGTGTTGTTGATGTTGTCGAGCGGATTGGCGTCGAGCACCAGAAAATCCGCGGTCTTACCCGCAGCCACAGTTCCCAGGTCGTCCAGTTTCATCAATTCGGCCGCGGTTTTGGTGGCGGCAGTGAGTACCTGGGGGATTGTCATGCCCGCGGCCACCATATCGGTGAGTTCCTGATGGCACGCCCAGCCGATGGTTTCGCTGGAATCGGTGCCGAACGCAATCTTTACGCCAGCTTTATTCAGCCTGGCCAGATTGCGTGCCTGGATGCCATAGACTTCGCGCGCCTTGTGGATCTCCTCGGGGGTCCGATGGGCGAGAGTCGCGCGCATTTTCTGGATCTGGGACGCCGGA
>JASIAM010000082.1 GCA_030041985.1 Bryobacteraceae bacterium
CAACCAACATCATTTTCTGCCGGAGGGAATGACGCTCGATCAATACGAGCAGGAGTTGATCCGGGAAGCGCTGCGGCGCGCGGATGGCAACAAGAGCCAGGCCGCGCGTTTGCTGGGCCTCACGCGCAACGCTTTGCGCTACCGGCTGACGCAGATGGGGTTGGAGGCGTAGGGGCTGCCTCAATTAGACCGATGCAGTCCTAACGTGGAAGCGCACGCCTTCGCGCCGCTGCAGGAAGCTTACGACCTCGAACAGATTGTCGGCGCGCGGGTTTCCGGCCGGTCCGAGCATCCTCATAAGGCTCTTGGAAGGTATACGCGTGTGCGCGGCAAGCGCAGTAAATCCGACGGTCGCATTGATGTAATCGCGGAGGATAGTCTTAGCTGTGGCAATATCTCCGCTGAGCATGCATTCGATGCCTTCACGCAGAAGTTCCTTGCGAAACTTCGGGTCACATTCGACGCGGGCGCGGATGGTCTCTTTAAAATCGCGGGTCAGGGCCATGTTTGTCGTCCTATTTCCTCTCTTTATAATCCTGCCATCGGGCAACGGCGGTTGCGATGTCCCGCTGCTGGCGTTTCTTGGTGCCGCCGCCGAGTAAGATGACTAACCGATCCCCATCCTTTCCAAAGTAGACGCGATACCCAGGTCCGAAATCGATACGACACTCGAATACGTCGGCCCCGACGCTCTTGATGTTCGAGAAATTGCTTTGTCCCAGCCGGGTGAGTGCGGTTGTCACCTTTACGGCAGCCTCTGCGTTGAGCCGATCAAACCAGGCCGCGAAGGGGCTCCGGCCGCCGGGGTCGTTGTACTCCCGAACCTCAATCATTGACTATGGTAACATATACGTTACCGCAATTGGTTAAGCGCCGCGCCTACGGTAACTGCGGCAAGGCCAGCGGAGGATCACCGTTAAAAATCTTGCCGAACATCTCGATGAGTTCGTCGTGCATGAAGCGGTTATCGGCCACAAGATGCTCCGAGGCCGTAATGCTGTGGGCGTGGCCGCACATATCGGAAATCTTGCCGCCGGCTTCCGTTACCAGCAATGTTCCGGCTGCCTGATCCCAGGGTTTCAGGCCGAACTCCCAGAAAAAATCGAGCCGGCCTGAGGCGACGTAGGCCAGATCAAGAGCGGCTGAACCGGTGCGCCGCACGCCGTGAGACGCCATAGCCAACTGGTAGTAGAAATGGATGTTCACGTTGTGGCTGCGTTTGCGGCTGGGGAATCCGGTGCTTCCGAGGGCGTCGCGAAGATGTGCGGTGCGCGTTACGTGAATGCGGCGGTTGTTCAGATAGGCGCCGCCGCCGCGCTCGGCGGTGAACATTTCCTGACGCACCGGGTCGTAAATCACGCCGCAGATTACCTCGCCCGCATGCTCGAGGCCCAGGGTCACGTTGAACATCGGAAAACTATGGGCGAAGTTGGTGGTGCCGTCTAAAGGATCCACGAACCAGCGGTACTCCGGCGAGCCGGGCACGCCGCCGCCCTCCTCGGCAACAATGGTATGAGATGGGAAATACGACCGCAGTTTCTCAACGACCAGTTTTTCGGAAGAGCGGTCCGCCTCGGTGATCAGGTCGAATTCGCCCTTCACCTCGAAAGCGACGCGGCGTTCGAAGTAGTGCGCAAGAAGCGTGCCGGCTTCGCGGGCAATCTCTACAGCCGTCTCTAGATAAGACATAGGCACGGGCGCCTACGCCTCTTCCTGAATGTATTTGATGTCGTGCTTGAAGATGAACAGGTTGGGCAATCCTTCGCGGGTGAGGCGGATGAAGGAATGGTCGTAATACTCGATCGTTCCTGTGACCTCTTCGCCATCGATCATTTTCACGCGGACGGGAGTGCCGCTTTCGATCAATTCCTTTAGATATTTCGCTTCCTGGAACGTTTGTTCCGGTGGGCGCGCGGATTTGGCTGGCTGTGGCGTAGGCACCTACTGTTTCTTCTGGGTTCGGGGCGTCACGGAGTTCCGCGGAGCCGATCCCCCGTTTCCATCCTCCGCTTCCCCATAATAGCCGTTGCGCGCCGAAACCCGCAATTCGGGACGAGAGACCCGGACTTCCAGCTTGTGGAACCGGTCGCTGGTGAGGGGGACGTTGCGCGGATAAAATCCTAACAGGTACTGGGTGCGCAATTCGTCGACGATGTCGCTGAAAGCGCGGTCGAGCTGCGGTCCCAGGGAGGGCAGAAAGGTCTTGCCGCCGGTGCCATCGGCCATGAATTTCAGGGCGTTTTCGCCGCCGACGTTGCGCCCCGCATCGTTGGCGATGGGAATCACCACGATCGGATAAATAACAGCATCGGCCAGTTGCACGGCCTCGAGGGCCTGCTTGAGACTCTTATAACTGGTGGTGTCTCCGCCATCCGTCACTACGATGAGAACCTTCCGGCCCTCGCGATCTTCCAGGTCGCGCGCCGCCAGATAAATGGCGTCATAAAGCGAGGTCCCGGCTTCTCCGTGGAGTTCCTTCATGGCGGCAGTCAACGAGAGCAGGCTATGCGTATAGTTCTTAAATTGCCGGACCTCGTAGTTGAAACCGTATAGCGACACCGTATCTTCCAGGTTGCCTTCGCCCAGCAACACTTTCAGAAATTTGGTGGCGGAATCGGTTTCGTATTTCAGATCCTTAGCCGTGGAGCCGCTGATATCGACTAACAGGGCCACGGAGAGTGGCTGGTCGCTGTGGCGTTCGAAGACGGCAACCTCCTGCGGCGCGCCGTTATCGAACAGTTGGAAATCCGGCTTTTGCAGGTTTCCGGCCAACTCGCCCGTCTGGGTCCTAACCGTGGCGACTACACGAACCAGGTTGACATTGACGCGGAACGATGGCGCGGTGTCAGCGCCCTGTTGGGGGAATCCGGCCGCGGCGGAGAGGGCTGCAGCCAGCGCAACTCTAGCCGAGCACGGGAACATTGTGGTCCCACTCTCCTTCTACCCACACCTCGCCATCGACGAAGTATTCCTTCTTCCAGATGGGCACGGTTTTCTTGAGGCGGTTGATGCCCTCGAGAGCAGCTTCAAAAGCCGGGCGCCGGTGCGGCGCGGTCACGATCACCGCGACACTCGTCTCGCCTACCAGCATGCGCCCCAGCCGGTGCACCATGGCAAGACGGCTAATCGCGAAACCCCGAGCAATTTCACACCCGATCTGGGCCATAATTTTAAGAGCCATTTCTTCGTAGCACTCGTAATCGAGGTAAAGTGTGGGACGCCCCTTGGTATTGTTGCGAACCGTTCCTTCGAAGGTTACTACTGCGCCTTCAGCTCCGGTCAGCAGGCGATGAATAATGGCCCTGGTGTCAATAGCGTGCCGAGTGAGAGCGAAGTAATGCGTGCCGGATTCGGCTTCGAGGGAACGTTCGATACCGCCGCTGACGGGCGGAAGAAACGCCAACTCGTCGCCATCCGCCACAGCAGTGGAGAGATCGGCAAATTCGCGGTTGCGCGCCGCCACTATGCTGGGGGCTAATTCACGGAGGCGCGGCTGGCGCGCGGCATAGTGATCAAAAACACTGGCTAGGTCGGCGCCTTCCGGCAGATCGATCTCTTCGGACGCGATTCCCACCAGGTCTTTCAGCATGCCGAAAAAAAGCACACGAGCGCGCATGGGTACGAGCATCGTCCAGTCTAACAGACGGTTCCGCGCGAAGAGCCGTTGCAAAGCAATACGAGATTCACACTGTACTTTTAAACGGCGCGCAGGACACGCTATGATTGAGGCTGTACATGACGGATGCGCAATCATATCTAGCCGTCGGGCTGCCTACGCTTGCGGTAATGGTAGGAATTCTGGTGAACGGGCTGCTGGTATCGCAAATGGGAAACCAGCTCGGCGCCCGGATGACATCGCTCGAAAATCGGATGACATCCCTGGAGACCCGTTTTGAGACCCTTACCGGCAAGGTGATCGAAATCGATAATCGCTTGACGCGCCTCGAAGAACGCATCCAGCATCTCCGCTGAGCATCCGCCGCTCCGCCGATGACGCCCAACGAAACGCGCTTTCGTGTTCGCTACGCCGAAACCGACCAGATGGGGGTGGTGTACTACTCCAATTATCTCGTATGGATGGAGATCGGGAGGGTGGAGTGGTGTAAGCAGCAGGGGTGCAGCTATCGCGAAATGGAAGGCGAAGACGGAATCCTGCTGGCGGTCGCCGAGTGCCAGTGCCGGTACCTGGCGCCCGCGCGATTTGACGATGAAATTGTGGTCAAGACCTGGGTGGAGCAGGCGAATCCGCGTCTGGTTACGTTTGCATATGATCTGCAGCTTGCAGCGAGCAATCGCAAATTGGCTTCCGGGTTCACCCGGCACCTGATTCTGGACCGCGAATTTCGCCGGACGCGCCTGCCGAAAAAGTATTTTCCGATGTTCGGGCTGGGGAGTTAGGGCGCGGGGCTGGCGACGATCCCTTTTCTTACCAATACTCCCAGATAACTTCCCGTTACTCCGGCCGCCAGAACGAAAGCGGCAACTGCGAGACTGGACGCATTGACAGCCGGCTTGCGAAAAACCAGTTCCGCGGCTGGAATCCACAGCCCCACCAGGACGGCCCACTGCCAGGCGTGGCGAGGATGCCAACAGCCCAGAACGAAAGTCGCGATCAGAAGAAAACCCACCTCAACGCCGGTATCGTCCGTGTGCAGCTCGAAACGGCCCAGGAAAGCGCCCGCGGCCAGGCAGAACAAGTAAGCAGCTATGTTGGACCACATGGAAAGAGTATACAGATATTACTTCATAATGTAAAGTACTTACATATTACGAGGAATTTACTCTACTCGCAACAGTAGTTTGCCCGTGGTTTTGCGCGCCTCCATATCGCGGTGCGCCTGGGCGGCTTCGGCCAGCGGATATTCGCGGTCGATGCGCAGTTCCAGCTTGCCGTCGCGGATCCAGCGGAATAGGTCTCCGGCGCGCCAGGTCAGTTCCTCGGGCTTCGAGATATGGGAATTCAACGTGGGGCGAGCCAGAAAAATCGAGCCTTTGGCGGTGAGCGTGCGAGTGTCAAAAGGCTCGATGGGGCCGCTCGAAACGCCGTAGTGAACCATCATGCCGCGCGGCTTCAGGCAATCGAATCCTTTGAGGAAGGTTGCGCGGCCCACGGAATCGTAAACCACGTCCACGCCCTCGCCGCCGGTGAGCCGCTTCACCTCCGCGACCCAATCCTGCTCGTCGTAAAGGATGGTATCGGTGGCACCGGCCGCGCGCGCCAATTCCGCCTTGGTGGATGTCCCAACGGTGCCGATCACGCGGGCCCCCAACATCGCGGCGATCTGGACCAGCAGGCCCCCGGTGCCTCCGGCGGCAGCGTGCACCAGCGCTGTGTGGCCGGGCTTGATGGGAAAAGTCGAGTGCGTCAGATAATGCGCCGTCATGCCCTGAAGCATCGCCGCGGCCGCTTGGGTGAAGCTCGCGCCTTCCGGGATGCGAACGAGCATGCGCGCGGGCACGGCGGCGTATGCGGCATAGGATCCCCGAACCATGCACCAGGCAACGCGATCGCCCGGCTGAAATCCTTCGGCCGCGCGTTCTACCGTTCCGGCGCCTTCCGAGCCGATGACCGCGGGCAAGGGCGTCTTATTTATGCCGCTGCGTAGATTCAGGTCGGTAAAATTCACGCCGGAAACGGCTACTTGCACCAGCACCTCTCCCGCGGCGGGTTGAGGCATGGCGCGCTCGCCATACTGCAGCACTTCAGGGCTTCCGGTGCGCTCGATAAAGACCGCTTTCATAGCTTGCAACCTCACTTGCCGGAGAAAACCGGTTTGCGTTTCTCCACGAAGGCGCGGCGGCCTTCGCGGTAATCCTCGCTGGCGAAACAGGCTTGGACCAGCGATTCGCATTTGGCAAGGTCCAGAGCGAGCGGGTTGCGGGTGATCTCGCGGAGGATGCCTTTGACGGCGCGAATGGTGAGAGGAGCATTGGCAGCGATGGTGGAGGCCAACTCGTCCGTGCGCGCTTCGATTTCGGCATCCGGAATCACACGATTGATGAGTCTCATGTGCGCCGCTTCCACCGCATCGAACTGGCGCGCGGTAAACAGCATCTCGGCCACGAATTGCGGGCCGATCAGGGTGGAGAGGCGGCGCAGATTTTCCAGGCCGTATCCGAGTCCCAGTTTCGCGGCTGGTATGGCGAAACGGGAATGTTCGTTGGCGATGCGCAAATCGCAGCACACGGCAATCCCCAACCCGCCACCGATGCAATAGCCGCGGATCATGGCAATGGTGGCTTGCGGGCAATCGAGCAGTGTTTGCGAAAAGCGCTCGACGGCGGTGTTGTAGGTAGACACGCCGTCGGCTGTGGCCCGCTCGCTTTCGAACTTGCTGATGTCCGCGCCCGAAACGAACGACTTCCCGCCCGCCCCCGTCAGGATGATGACCCGCACTTCCGGCTCATGCACTAGAGACTCGAGCGCGGCAGTGGCGTCCAACCACATTTCGAGAGAGACGGCATTGTGGCGTTGCGGATTGTTGAAAGTGAGATGGCCTACGGCTCCATCAGCGCGGGAAAGGATTTTCGTGTCCATGTTTTTATGATCTGTTAAACGATCTGGCGGCGGCGCAGTTCGGCGATTTCCTCCGGCGAGTAACCGAGCGACGCCAGAATTTCTGCGGTATGCTCGCCATATTCGGGGGGACGGGTGCGAATTTCGCTAGGGGTGCGCGAAAGGCGAACGGGCTGGGCCACCAGGCGCAGCGGATCGTAGTGGGGCGATGGAACCGTTGCCACCATGCCGAGGGCCTCGACTTGCGGGTCCGCGAAGACTTCGTTGATCGCATTGATATGGCCGCACGGTACGCCGGCCTGGTTGAGCCGGCCGATCCAGGCGGCGCTCGAAGCGGAGGACAGGCGGCGCTCGATTTCGACGGTGAGCGCGTCGCGATTGTCCGACCGCCCTGCGCCAGTGGTGAAGCGCTCATCGCGCAGGAGCTCCGGCGCGTTGATTACGGCGCAAAGCCGCTCCCACATTTTCTGGCCGCTCGCGCCGATATTGATGAAGCCATCGGCGGTGCGAAAGACGCCGGTGGGAATGTTAGTGGGGTGATTATTGCCGGCCTGGCGCGGGATTTCGTGGCGGTTGAGCCAGCGGGAGGCCTGGAAATCGAGCAGGAAGATTTGGGCCTGCAGCAGAGAGGTAGTAACCCACTGCCCTTCGCCCGAGCGTTCGCGCTCGAACAGGGCGAGCAAAATGCCTTGTGCGCAGAGGACACCGGCGGCCAGATCGGCAATCGGGATTCCCGCGCGGACGGGGCCCTGGCCGGGCAGGCCGGTGATGGACATGAGGCCGCCCATGCCCTGGGCGATCTGGTCGAAGCCGGGACGGTCGCGGTAGGGGCCTTCTTCGCCAAAACCGGAGATGCTGGCGTAGATGAGGCGAGGATTCACAGAGCGCATAGCCGGGTAATCGATGCCCAAACGCACTTTAACATCGGGGCGGTAATTCTCGACCAGGACATCGGCGTTGACTGCGAGGCGCTGGAGAATGGCGATGCCTTCTGGGGTTTTGAGATTAAGGGTGAGGCTGCGTTTATTGCGATGGAGGTTCTGAAAATCGGGACCGGAGCGCTCGCCGCCGAAGGGATCGTTTTCGGTATCGGTGGCGGGCGGCTCAATTTTGATGACGTCAGCGCCCCAGTCAGCAAGCTGGCGCACGGCGGTTGGGCCGGAACGCACGCGCGTGAGGTCGAGCACGCGAATGGAACATAAAGGGCCGGGCATGCTTCGGTTATTATAGAGTCCTCATGCACAGACGCGCCAGCTTCGAATTACCCGGCATCGCCCATACCAATCCGATTCCGGGAGCCTGCCGGATCGGGCCCTTATTTATTACGAGCGGTGTTTCCGGGAAGGACCCGAAAACTAACAGTTTTCCGGAGAGCATAGAAGGGCAATGCGCCCAGATGTTCGCCAACGTGCGCGCGCTTCTGGAGGCCGGCGGGGCCAAACCGGAAGACATCATCAAAATGACGGTGTGGCTGAAGGAGAAAGCGCTGCGCCCGCACTTAAATAAGGAGTGGCTGGCGATGTTTCCGGACGCGCATTCGCGGCCGGCGCGGCACACCTTCGCGAGTCCCGATCTGGATCCGCCGATGCTGGTGCAGTGCGAGGTGATGGCGGTGATCGGGTAGCGTGACTGCACCGCAGAGCCTGAGTGGGGAGACGGGATGATCGAATGTGCTGTATGGTAACCCCAAAGCACCTCACCCTCGATTCCGCCGGTTCCCGTATCACTTGGCGCCGGCGTGTTGCAGTTCCACGTTAATCAACAATTCGAGATCGGGCCATTGCAACCCGCCGATCTTGCGGCCATTGATGAACAGCGTCGGTGTCCCATGTAAATTGAGAGCGCGTCCTTCGGCGATACTCTGGTTCACTTCCGGCTCGGTGGCCTTGGTATCGATGCAACGGCCAAGTTGGAGGACGTCGAGGCTATTCTCACCCGCCCAGCCAGTGACTTTGCTTTTGAGGTTATCCGGGTCGATATCCTGCTGGTTATCGTAGATCCAGTCGTAGAATTTCCAGAACGTTTCCGGGTTCTGATGATAAATGCATCGTCCGGCAATGGCTGCCGCGCGGGCCCAGGGATGAACCGATTCGAGAGGGAAGTCTTTGAAATAAACCCGCACCTTGTTCGCGAATGTCTGGGGAACATCGTGGCGCAGGATCGGCGCTTCCATGCGGCAGTCCGGGCACTCCAGATCGCCAAACTCGACGATGGTCACGGGAGCGTTCGGCTGGCCAAAGGTGGGCGCTCCGGTGAGCGATAATTTATCCAGATTTGCCTGGAAAGGATTTTGGTTCAGGTGATACACGTCTCCCTGGATGATCGTCTGGCCGTCGGCTGAGACATAGTACAATTCGTCTTTACCTCCGCCCTCAAAGCTGAGATGAACTTCCACGTCGGAAAAGCCAGGCACCTCTTTGGAGGGCTTGGGATCGTCGATCTTGTAGGTGACCGGAACGCGATACAGATCGAGATACCGCAGATATGCTTCGAAGGTGGCTTTATTGAATCCGCCTTTGCTGCCGGATGCGGCCGGCGGGTTGGCGGGCGGCTTCGTCTGGCTGAAGCTCAAGATCGTGGAGGATAGAAATAAGATCAATACGAAAAGCGGTCTCATAGCGAACGATTCTAATATGTTCGTTGCCTTTCCGCACGTGGCCACGATTCGCGTGGACGAGCGCCCTTGTCTCGAAAGACGAAATCCCTCCCGGCGCAATGATGACCATCGGGCACTCTAACCGGCCGTGGCTGGTGTTCCTGGATATGCTGAAATCGCACGGAGTCCGCCTGGTAGTGGACGTTCGGACGGTGCCCCGCTCGCGTCATAATCCGCAGTTCAATCGGGAGACACTGCCGGCCGCGCTGGCCGCGGAGGCAATCGGTTACGCACACCTGGCGGGCTTGGGCGGTCTGCGGCACCCCCGTAAAGATTCGCCGAACACCGCCTGGCGGAACGACAGTTTTCGCGGCTATGCCGATTACATGCAAACCGAAGAGTTCGCGCGCAACCTGGAGGAACTGTGTAGCCTCGAAGCGCGCGTGCACCACGACCAAGGGAGTAGCGCCGCGACTGCCATTATGTGCGCGGAAGCCGTGCCGTGGCGCTGCCATCGCTCCCTGATCGCGGACGCCTTGGTGGCGCGGGGTGCTTCGGTTCTGCACATTATGAATGTTAACAAGGCTGAGCCGCACAAACTTACTTCCTTCGCGCATATTGAGGGTACACGCGTCACTTATCCGGGTCCGGACCTCGACCTGTTTTGAGCCGGGTGTTGCACGTGCCGTAGCATTCCTTTTGGCACTGCCGAATCGATGGTACCCTCGAAATTGTGTTCCGGCGAATAATCTGGATCGTGCTCGATAGCGTGGGAATTGGCGAGATGCCGGACGCTGCAGCCTACGGCGATACCGGCAGCGATACTCTCGGCAACATTGCCCGCCTGCGGGGACTTCGCGTGCCGAACCTCCAGCACTTGGGACTCGGTAACGTCAAGCCGCTCGCAGGAATCGCCGCGGCCGCCGAACCCGAGGCGGCTTTCGGCCGCTGCGCGCTGGCTTCGCCGGGCAAAGACACCACCACCGGGCATTGGGAGATGGTTGGCATCCATCTGGAGCGCCCCTTTCCGCTGTATCCGCGCGGGTTCCCCGCGGAGATCATGAACGAGTTTGAACGGCGCATCGGCCGCCGTACGCTCGGCAACAAGGCGGCATCCGGGACGGAAATCATCAAGGAGCTGGGCGAAACACACATCGAAACCGGCTGCCCGATTGTCTACACTTCTGCCGATAGCGTCTTTCAGGTCGCCGCCCATGAGGAAGTCATTCCCCTTGCGGAGTTGTATCGCATTTGCGAGACTGCGCGCGCCATTCTGCGCGGCCCGCACGAGGTCGGCCGCGTGATTGCCCGTCCGTTCATCGGCTCTCTGGGCCATTTCACGCGCACTCCCAATCGCCACGACTACGCTGTCCCGCCACCCGAAGGCATGCTGCTCGACCGGCTCGCCGAACGCGGAGTTGCCGTTCATGGCATAGGCAAAATATCCGATGTGTTTCTCGGCCGCGGGATTTACCGGTCCGACAAAACCAAGGACAACGCCGATGGCATGGCGAAAACTTTGCGCGCTATGGAAGCCTCACCAGACGGCCTGATCTTCGTCAACCTGGTGGATTTTGACCAGCAGTTCGGGCATCGCAACGATGTCGAAGGCTATGGCGCTGCGCTCGAGCAGTTCGACCACTGGCTGCCGGATTTCGAAAAGGCGCTGGCGCCTGACGATCTCGCCGTTCTGACCGCCGACCATGGCTGCGATCCCACCACCCCGTCCACTGATCACAGCCGTGAATATGTGCCGCTGCTGGTTGGCGGCCCCAAGGCGCGCAAGGGTGTCAACCTGGGCGTGCGTGCCACCCTTTCCGATATCGGACAAACCGTTGCGGAAAATTTCGGTGTTGCCATCGCGCGCGGAGAGAGCTTTCTAAAGCAAATCGTATGAGAATACCAGTCATGGCGGGCAATTGGAAGATGTACAAGACGCCCGCGGAAACCAGCGCGTTTTTCGAAGAGTTCCGGCCGCTGGTAGCGCAGTCGCAACATTGCGAGATCGTAATTTGCCCTCCCTTCACTAACCTTGTGGCGGCGGTCGAAGCCGCGCGCGGCAGCCGCATCGCCGTCGGCGCGCAAAATATTGCCTGGGCCTCGGAAGGGGCTTTGACGGGAGAAATCTCGGGGCCTATGATTCGGGCCACCGGCGCCACGCATGCCATCATCGGTCACAGCGAGCGCCGTCAATATTTCTGCGAAACCGACGAAACCGTGCTGCGGCGCACGCAGGCCGCGCTGGTCTCGGGCCTCTCGCCCATTGTCTGCGTCGGGGAGCGGCTCGAGGAGCGCGAAGCGGGACATACCGAAGAAGTGCTCTCCCGGCAATTCCAACAGGGCATTGCGGGCCTCACTCCCGAAGAGTTTGCATGCATTGTCATCGCCTATGAACCGGTGTGGGCCATCGGCACCGGCAAAACCGCCACGCCCGAAATTGCGGCAGAAACGCATCGGACGATTCGCGCTGAGGTGCGCGCCCGCTACGGCAAGGAAGCGGCGGATGACGTGCGCATCCTCTATGGGGGCAGCGTGAAGCCCGATAACGCCAGGTCCCTGATGGCACAGCCGGAAATCGATGGAGTGCTGGTTGGCGGCGCTAGTCTCCAGCCTGTATCCTTTGCTTCCATTGTGAATTTTTGAAGGGGCCGATGCAGCAGGTAGCACGGTTCGTAATTTATCCCAAAGCTTGGTCGAGATCGGCAATCAGATCGTCGGGATGTTCCAATCCCACCGACAGGCGCAACAGGTTGCGGGGCGTCTTGGAGCGCGGACCTTCAATCGAAGCGCGATGCTCGACAAAACTATGCGGTCCACCCAGGCTAGTGGCGCGGATGAAGAGGCGGCAGCGGGCCGCCACCCGTTTGGCTGCCGCTTCATCGCCGCGCACCTGGAACGACAGCATGCCGCCGAATCCGGACATCTGACGTTTGGCAATTTCGTGGCCGGGATGCTGCGGCAACCCGGGGTAGTGCACCGCTTCGACTTGCGCGTGCCGCTGGAGGCATTCGGCAATGCGAAGGCCGTTCTCTGAGTGTGCCCGCATGCGGTAGGGGAAGGTCTCGATGCCGCGTAGCGTGAGCCAGCAATCGAATGGCGAAGGCACAGCACCTCCGATCGTCTGGGAGCGGCGGCAGCGCTCGAACAGGTAGTTATCGTAGCGTGTGATGAGCGCGCCGCCGATGGCGTCGCTATGGCCGCTGAGATACTTGGTGGTGGAGTGAGTCACCATGTCAATCCCGCAATCGAGCGGCTGCTGCAGACACGGTGTAGCGAAAGTGCTGTCGCAAACCGTGATGGCTTTGGTGCGCTCACGGGCCAGGGAAGCGATCGCTTGAAGGTCAGTGAGCTTCATGAGCGGGTTCGAGGGCGTTTCCAGCCAGATCAGGCGTGTGTTCGGACGAAAGGCCGAGCGAACGGCATCCAGGTCTGTCATATCGACGTAATTGACAGCGAGACCCCATTTACCGAATACGCCCCCGATCACCTCGCGTAAGGCATAGTACACGTCGTCGGGCGCCAGAATGTGGTCACCCGGCTCCAGGCCTTGGACAATAGCTGTCGCCACTGCCAGGCCGGACGAAAACACCAGGGCTTCTTTGCCGCCTTCCAGATCCGCCAGGCACTCCTCCAGCATCAGGCGATTGGGGTTGCCGTCGCGGGAGTAACTGAAGCCGCGCGGATAGGTCCCATCCGGCGCGCGCTCGAAGGTGGTGGAGAGGTGGATGGGAGGGGTGACCGCTCCGGTGGCGGGATCAATGTGGCGGCCGGCGTGCACCGCCCGGGTTTCCAACTTCATCAGTGCCAGTGTAGCCGGTGTGGAGCGAAGGCGCGTCCGCCTGCCGGGCAGCACGGGGAAGCTTACTCCGCGTTCAGCACCTGAACTTCGCCCAAACCGAGATCCCGCACACCGGCTTCGACCTTCGCGCGATCGCCTACGATTACCCAGACCAGATGATCGGGTTGCACGACCTCGGAGGCGGCCTTGCTGATATCGGTAAGGCTCAATTCCCGGACCTTGGAGGTGTAGGTTTCATAATAGTTGTCCGGCAAATCGTAGCGGACCAGATCTTCTATCGAGCTGCTAACTTGGGCGATGGTCTCCTGGGATCCCGGTAAACGAAGGGTCTCCTCGTTTTTCACCCGTGTGAGTTCCGCAGCGGTGGCGGGCCGATCACCCCGTATGCCGCGAAGCTCTTTCGATAATTCCTCCAAAGATTCTTTCGTCTTATCGGTCTGGACAGGCGCATATACCAGGAAAGGACGCTGTCCGCGCGCATCCAGCAGCACGGTCTGAGCCCCGTAGGACCAGTGCTTATCCTCGCGCAGGTTCATATTAATGCGCGCTCCGAAATCGCCGCCCAGGACGTTGTTCATGGCCTCAATGGGGATCTCCGTAGCCGCGGTCTTTCGTGGCGCCACATTGCCCGCCAGAATGAGAGATTGCTCCGATCCGGGCCGATCCACCAGGTACACAACTGACTTAGCGGGAAGGCTGACGTCGGCGACATTTTTCTTCGGAGTATCGCCTGCTTTCCAGGGCGCGAAGAGTTTTTCCAGCTTGGGCCGCATGTCGGCAAGCGTGGTGTCACCTACGATGACCAGAGTGGAGTGGTTCGGCTTGAACCAGGTGGCGTGGAATTTCACGAGATCATCACGCGTTAGCTTGGAGACGCTCTCGGGCGTGCCTGATCCGGTGAACGGCTCGGAGTAAGCATGACCCTTGCCGTAAATCAGGCTGGGCAGAACGCGGAACCCCATCTGCGCGGGCGTGGCTTTCTCGCGCTGTATCGCGCTAAGCTGCAGTTGCTGCTGGCGGCGGAAATCGGTCTCCGGAAAGACAGGATTCAGCACGATGTCCGCGTAGAGATCGAGGGCGCCGTCAAGCTTGGCCTTCATCGCAGAAAGGCGTACGGTTAAGTAATCGATCGACCCAACGGCATTGACGCGAGCGCCAAGCTGGGCCAATTGCTCGTTCAGATCGAGCGAAGTTCGGGTTTTGGTGCCTCCGTCGAGTAGAGAAGCCACCAGGCGGGCCGTTCCCGGCGACGCGAACTGATCCGCGGCATAACCGGAATCCACCATCAGACTGAAATTGACCAGCGGGATCTCGTGCCGCTCGGCAAGCACGATTTTCAAGCCGTTCGAGAGGGTGGCGCGTTCGAGCCGCGGTAAGTGAGGCTCGGGCGCGAGACCGGTCTCGGGAAGCTTCGACCGGTCGGCTGCCGGCGCGGTTGGTTTAAGGTCACCATAGGGATGGATCTCCAGGGTATACACCCCATCGGAGAGCCAGCGCTCGGCCGCTTGCTGCAGTTTCGCCGGCGTGGCTTCGCGCACGCGCGCCAGCTTGATTTTGTAAGCCGCCGGATCACCCAGGTACACCTGGCTCTGAGCCAGCACGTCGGACGTGCCTCCGAAGCCGCCGATGCGATCCACGCCGCGGATGAAATTAGCCATATATTGTGTGCGCACGCGCTCCACTTCTTGCGGTGTCGGACCATCTTTGAGGAAGCGGGCCAATTCTTCATTAATGGCTGCCTCCACTTTCTGCAGAGAAACTCCGGGGCGGGCCATGGCCGTGATCAGGAATTGCTCACCGATTTCGCGCGGGTTCACGAACGCGCCAACACTGGTGGCGATTTGGTCGTCGTAAACGAGGCGCTTGTAAAGGCGGGACGTTTTGCCTGCACCGAGAACGTCGCTGACCAGATCGAGATAATCGGAATCTTCGGCTCCGAACTCGGGGATGTTCCAAATTTTATCGACCCGCTCTTGGGGCACGCGATCCTGCATGGATGCGCGGCGCGAGCCGGACATTTTGGCGATGGAAACGTTGGGCCGCGTCAGAGGAGGCCCGGGGGGAATTTCGCCGAAATATTCTTCCACTTTCTGATGTACGGTTTGCGGATCGATATCGCCTGCCACCACCAGCACCGCATTGGAAGGCCCGTAATACGTTTTGAACCACTCTTTGACATCCGCGAGCGAGGCCGCGTTCAAGTCCTCCATCGAGCCGATGGTGCTCCAGGAATAGGGGTGGCCGGAGGGGTAAGTGTTCTCCTGTTCGATCTCTTCCACCGTTCCGTACGGCTGATTTTCATCCTGGCGCTTTTCGTTCTCCACGACGCCGCGCTGCAGATCGAGAGTCTGCTGATCGATGGCGCCCACCATGTAACCCATGCGGTCGGACTCGAGCCACAGCACGCGATCGAGCGCCGAAACAGGCACGGTCTCAAAATAATTGGTCCGGTCCTCGCTGGTGGTGCCGTTGAGATCGGTGGCACCGAGACGCTCCATGGCATCGACATAGCGCTCTTTATAGTGCTCGCTGCCGCCGAACATGAGATGTTCAAAAAGATGCGCGAATCCGGTCTTGCCTGGGCGCTCGTTCTTAGATCCCACGTGATACCAGACGTCCACCGAGACGATAGGCGCCTTGTGATCCTCGTGCACGATGAGCGTCAGACCATTCGGCAGCACAAATTTCTGAAACGGGATATCGATTTCCTGAGCGAATACGGCAAAACAGGACAGCAGGGTGGCCGCTACAAAAGGGCGCATGTGGACCTCCTTCTGAGGAATGTAGCATGGAAGGAGATGGCGAAAGCAGAAGCAGCCGTGGCGATCATACATGCGCCCAGGGAACAAGGCCGTGAGGCACACTTGGGTGAGTCTATCCTTCTCATTCGGCGGACGCAGCGGGACGGGGATCCGTGGTCGGGCCACTGGTCCTTTCCCGGCGGCCGGCGCAAACCTACAGACGAAGACTTGGTGGAGACAGCGCTGCGAGAACTGGCAGAAGAGTGCGGCATCGCGCTGGCAAGGGAGTCCCTGGAAACCGCTTTGCCGGCAGCCATGGCCGGACACCGTTTGGGCCGCATGGTGTTGGTCGCGCCGTTTCTGTTTCGCGCGGCCGCCGAACTCGCGACCAGGCTCGATCCGGAGGAGGTTGCCGAATCTCTATGGATTCCGCTGGCGTGGCTGCTTGATCCTTCCCGCCATTGTCTGACGCCTGTTCCGGGTTTACCGCGGGAGCGCATTTTTCCTGCTATTGCATTGAATGGCATGCCGCTGTGGGGATTCACGTATCGGGTAATCACTGAGTGGTTGGGCCTATACCCGCGCTCGGATCCACCGGAGAGAGCCGGCTTCCGGACCGCGCGGTTCCTGCTGGAATTTTTACTGGCGTATGGCATGGAATTGCGGTACGGGTGGAAAGCGCAAAGCGCAGAGCCGGGACAGGGCGCTCTCGATGACCTTCCCGATACCCCTCCCCTACTGGTTGCAGGGGTCAAAGGCGAAATCCCCGTTGCGGCTGTGCTCGCACGCCTCGCTTTGCCTGGCGATCAGATCCCACCGATAAACTCCCTGGAGATCCGGACCGATTCGCTGCGTGTCGTAGGACTCGAGCTGGAAGAATACGTAATTCGGGCGGAGTGAGCGTTCCGATGTGGGACCCCGTAACCGCGTGTGGCGGGATACCACTTGAAAATGATCATGGCGGCTTATCTCACGGTGCGAAGCCGATCCTGCCGGCTGGCAATTTGCTGAATTCTTATGCCGTAATTGCCCTCGACGACAACAACTTCTCCACGCGCTACCAGGCAGTGATTCACCAAAACTTCTACCGGTTCGCTGATGCCTCGATTCAGCTCCACGATTGATCCCGTAGTTAACTTGAGAACATCTTTGAGGGGCAGTTGAGTCTTCCCGAAGGAGATGCTGACGGGCAGTTCGACATCCAGAAGCAGATCCAACGTTCGGGAAGATGGCAGCAATTCGCCGGCAGCCGGGGAGGCATCGGGATCAGCGGCGAGAGAGGCGGATGAGCGTTCGTCGGCAGGGTCCGGTGCGGTCAGAAGGTTTAGCAGCGCCGGGCTGAACGCGGCTGCGATGGGCGCCAGTTCTTTGTCCCCGAAACGCAGCGACGCGAACAACCACTCGCAAGGGATATCGGTAGAGTTTTCTCCCGCATCTTCGGAGCTGACTTCGCGGCCGATATGCGATCCGGCTGAGCGCACGAAAGCAGCGACCCATTGCGAGAGAATCTCCAACCATGTTTTCCTAATCTCGCTGGAATTAGAAGCTTCCAAGCCGGTGGCTTGTAAGGTGGCGGTCCCCAGGTGCTCCCACGTTGGCTTGGGCGTAACAATCCAGATGTCGGCCTGTTCCGGACATCGGAGCTTATAAGAAGACCAGAGCATATCCGGACCGGTGCCGATCCCCAGACCGGCAGCAGCTCCATTGGCAGCCCGCCATTGCACGGCCGGGCGCTGGTCGGTCATAGACTCGACCACCTGCGCTAAGTCTGCCACCCAGCGGTCCACCAGGTTCCGCGTGCTTTCTTGTTCTTGAAGCGTGTTCATGCGACCACCATGCCTCGCGAGACGGGCCACTGCGCCGCAAGCCGTGCCCGTAGCCTGAGAATAGCCTGCGATTTCAGTTGTGAGATTCGGGACTCATGCAGCCGGACCACCTCAGCGATTTCCCGCAGAGTGAACTCCTCCTGATAATAGAGGCCGAGAATGGTCTTCTCGATTTCCGGTATCTGGCCAATCGACTCCGCCAAAAGGCGTTCGAGCTCTGATTTTTCGAGAACCTTGGACGGCAGATTGTCTTCCGTGTCCGGAAGAAAGTGCAGCATGTCGCGACCTTGCTCATTACCGGCAAACTCCAGACTGGCGATATTGAGGCCCCGAATCTCGACCAGCCACTCGTGATACTCTTCAAGCGAAATTCCTAATTCAGCGGCGATGTCTTCTTCGGTTGGCGTGGTCTTCAAACGTTGCTCGGCGGTCACAATAGCCGCTTC
Organism: Bryobacteraceae bacterium; assembly: GCA_030041985.1. Classification (GTDB taxonomy): domain Bacteria; phylum Acidobacteriota; class Terriglobia; order Bryobacterales; family Bryobacteraceae; genus PSRJ01. Next base: position 17,926 of record JASIAM010000082.1, read on the forward strand.
AATCTGCTTCGTCTTCCGGCGTTTCTGGCGCGGCGCCCAATCCAGGCCGCGCAGACTGTCGAGAATGGCGCCGCGAATCTTGTATTCCGCGTAAGTCTTGAGTTTGACGTTGTGGCTGGGATCGAAATTATCGATGGCGGAAATCAGCCCCAACACGCCGGTAGAAACTAAATCTTCCAGGCTGATATTTTTGGGAAGCCGTTCCTGAATTCTCCGGGCGATCAGCCGGACCTGCGGCAGGTGCTCCAGAATGAGCCGCTCCCGCTCTTCTTCGCTCCTCATCTCAGGCACTGCATTCGAATACATAGCTTCTGCCTTGGCGGCTAGGCCGCAGAGATGACCTCTTCGGGTAGGCCGCCGAGTATTGGATCGATCAGCCTCGCTTGGCTGGCTGTTTCCAGGTCCTCCGGGATCCGCTGTCCGGTAGCAAAAAACGACAAAGGTTTTTCTGTGCGGGCCGTCTCGTTAAAGAGCGAGCCAAAAGAGCCGGTTTCATCGATTCGGGTGAACAGCAAACGCTGCGGCCGAAAAATCTCGTAAGAATCAATCACGCGAGATAGATCGGCAGATTTCATGGAAGACGATAGGACCAAATGGCGATCGATGTCGCTACGGGTTGAAAGAAAGCGGGCTAAGTCGGTATGGTCTTCCAGATCACGAAAAGACAAGCCAGGCGTGTCGATGAGGATCAGATCCTTAGAACGGTTCTCCTCAACAACTTGGGCCAGCCCGGAGACGGTTTCGAGCACTTGAAACCCCACCCCGAGAATGGCGGCATACGAGCGCAGTTGATCCGCAGCCGCCACCCGGTAGGTATCGAGCGAGAGCAGCAAAACGGAACGGCGGGCGGCCAAACCGTAATGAACGGCCAGTTTCACCAGGGTTGTGGTTTTGCCGGAACCTGGAGGACCGACCAGAGCCACCGTTTGCTGCCGGGATTGCTCCATTCCTAGGGCCGGCTGAATCCGGCAGCGGTTGCACATCTCCTCGCGTAGAGCCGCCTGCCAGCGCTGTTCGTCCAGCTTGCGAGTTTCGGATTTCGATTCATCCCCGGATATGCCGGCGCGCTTGGCGGCGCCCTGCACGATTTCGCGTGCCAATTCCGGCGAAATATCGGCCGCCGTGAGCATCCCAAACCCTTCTGAAAGCAGCGAGGCGGAACCGAGCAGCGTGGAGCCAAGCCACGGAGCCGGGGCGAACGCAGTTTTGGTCAGAGTGCGCCGCATGCTTTCGAGTTGTTGTTTCAGAGCTGCCACTTCCGCAACAATGCGGTCGCCCGCCGGCGCAGCGCTCGGCGTTACGTCGGAGGGGAGCATGGATTCACCCGTTGCGGCGCCAGGCGCCCCATCCGAGAACACCACTTCGTACTCGCCCAAATGCCGTGCCTCGCGCGGCGCCTTACGGCTGTGTACCAACATCGCGTCTGGTCCCCATTCCTGGCGTGCCATGGCGATGGCGTCTTCAATTGTGTGCGAGAAAAAGGACTTAATCTTCATCGGTTTAGTTTGCCGCGGCCGACTCTGTCTTCGGCCCTGTCTATCTATCGGCGCCGTCTGAAGAATCCTGTAGAGTGCCGGTGGCCGCGTTTATTGGATGGTGCCCAACGACTGCACCTTCTGTCCCGGCGGGACCTCACTTTGCGCCAGGAAAAACAGGTTCGGCATGGTCGGTTCCACGATTTGCCTGAGGAAAGATCGCGCGGCCGAAGAGGTAATGGCGACGGATGGTGTTTCCAGACTCGTGATGCGGTTGGAAATACGGTTGAGGATATCGCGGATGGCGGCCGGAGCCAGGTTCAGATGGCTGTTCTGTTCACCGTGTTCCACCGCCGCTTCCACCATACGTTCCAGTGCGGGATCCAGGAACCAGGCCGGCAAGTCTCCGGAACGATTTACGTACGGTTTGACGATGGACCTGCGGATTGATTGCCGGACGTACTCCGTCAGTAGGATCGGGTTGCGCGTCACGCCGGCTGCTTCTCCCAGGGCCTCGAGAATGGAGACGGCGTCGCGGATGGAGACCCTCTCGCGGAGCAGATTCTGAACGATTTTCTGCACCGTTGCCAAGGGCACCAATTTGGGCACGAGATCCTCTACAACCTTGGGATGCTCGACACTGACGCGGTCCAGAAGTTTCTTGGTGTCCTGACGGGAAAATAGCTCATGAGCGTGACGGCGTATTAACTCGGCCAGGTGTGTTCCGAGGACACTTACCCCATCCACAACCGTGTATCCCGCCTGATGCGCCTTCTCGACACGTTCGGCCGGGATCCAAAGGGCCGGCATACCGAAGGCCGGTTCTCGCGTGGCCTGCCCCTCAATCGATGCCCCGCCTCTACCGGTCGGGATGGCCAATTCGCAACCCTGCGGCAGTTCGTAGCGGGAGATTTCCACTCCCTTGAGCAGGATCAGGTACGCCCGGCTCTTGAGTGTAAGGTTGTCATTGACGCGTATCGCCGGTAACAGGTAGCCGAGATCCGTTGCCAATTGGCGCCGGATCGAGGCGATACGGCGCAGCAGCGGTGATTCTTGTCCGCCGTCCACCAGGTTGACCAGCCCCAGACCTACTTCGATGGCCAGCGGCTCGACCCGCAGCAGACTCTCGAGGTTCTCCTTAGCGGGAGCAGGTTTGGCTCCGGGCCCTGTCGGGGCGGCAGTTTCTTGGACTTGCTTGCGCTTCATCCGCCAAGCCAAGGTGCCGACGCCACCGCCCAGTAAGACGAAGGGCAGTTTCGGCATACCAGGCAGTATCGCCAGCGCCAGCAGGACGCCAGCGCCCAGCATTAACGGCTGGCTGTTGCTGAAGATCTGTTTTCGGAACTCCGCTCCCAACCGTGCGTCGGAACTGGCGCGGGTTACGATCATGCCTCCCGAAACCGAAATCATCAAAGCCGGAATCACGGTGACTAGCCCGTCGCCTATGGTCAGCACGGTGTAGGTTTCGAGCGCGTGACGCAAGTCCATGCCATGCTGCAAGACGCCGATCAGGAAACCCGCGATGATGTTTATGGACACCATCAGGATGCTCGCCACAGCATCGCGCTGCGTAAAGCGGGATGCGCCATCCATGGCCCCGTAGAATTCTGCCTCCGTGGATAGCATCTTTCTACGGCGTTTGGCTTCCGCTTCATCGATCAATCCGGCATTCAGGTCGGAGTCGATGGACATCTGTTTGCCCGGCAAGGCGTCCAAAGTGAAGCGGGCCGTGACTTCCGAAATGCGAACCGCGCCATGATTGATCACTACAAACTGAATCGCAATCAGTACCAGGAAGATGACGGCTCCGATGATGAAGTTCCCACCTACTACGAAACTGCCGAATGCCCCGATCACTTCGCCGGCGGCGCTGGTCCCCGTATTGCCGTTCAGCAGAATCAGGCGCGAAGACGAGACATTCAGGGCCAGGCGGAAGAGGGTCAGCAGCAGCAAAGTCGTGGGAAACGAAGTAAATTCGACCGGCTTGACGATGTACAGTGAGACCATCATCACCGTAACTGACATCAGGATATCGGTCGCAATCAGCAAATCCAGAAGAAAAGGAGGAAGGGGCGTGATCAGGGCGATCACGATAGCGAGCACCGCCAACGGGACGGCCAGTTCGCCTAGAGTAGCAAGAGGAAGCCGCTCCCACCATTTCGGAGCCGGAAGTGCTTTTGAAGGAGTCATTGGATCAACCTGGCAGTTTCCCGTTCATGAGTTTGAAAATATAAGCCAGAATTTCGGCTACAGCGCGGTACAGATGCGGTGGAATTTCTTGTCCGACTTCCGCCGACTTGTAGAGCGCCCGCGCCAATGGCGGATTTTCGATAATGGGTACCTGGTTTTCCACTGCCAATTGGCGTATCCGCTGGGCTAAATAATTTTTGCCCTTGGCAAGGACCACGGGTGCCGTCATGCTGTCCATCTGATAGCGAATGGCGACGGCGAAGTGCGTGGGATTGACGATCACCGCGGTGGCTTTCGGAACTTCTTTCATCATTTGCCGCCGCCGCTGCGACCGCTGCAACCGCCGGATGCGCGCTTTCATTTGCGGGTTGCCTTCGACGTCTTTCATTTCCTGTTTGACTTCTTCCTTGGACATGCGCAGATCCTGTTGATAGCGGCGGATTTGACGGAAGAGATCCACTGAGCCGAAAACCACGAACAGGCCCGCAGCTTTCCACAACAGGTCCATTAGGGATGTGCCGAGTACGCGCGCGCCGCTGGCCACGCTTTCGAGTGGAAGAAGCAGAAAAGCTTCCAGCCGGTCGCGCGCAATGAAATAGACGGCGCCCAGGAACAGTGGAAGAAGAAAGAGGGCCTCCAGAAAGGAGTACAGATTCTGTCTCGGTAAATCGCGGAGTTTGGCCGCGGGATTCAAGCGACTGAGATCGGGAGCGAGCCTCTTGAGGCTCAAACCAAAACGTGTTGTGCCCAGGCGCAATGCGAGAGTCACTGTGGCGACCGCGAGACCGGCCAGGAGGAGAGGCAGCAGATGCGTCCAAAATAACTGCCAGGCAACGCTCGAAAGAACCTGGGTTGAGAATTCGCGGCTGAAAGCCAGCGCGAAAAGGTTGCGTGTGGTCTGAGCGAATTGAGCGAGCCAGCGCGCTCCCCCCGCTCCCAGCAGAACGAGCATAACGATGAACTGCAAGGCCGACACAAATTCGCGTGCGCTGAGGAATTGGCCTTCCTTGCGAGCCTTCTGGACCCTGCGCTGAGTCGGTTGTTCGGTTTTGCCGTTGTCCGCCATCGCCTTTCATAACCCAAGCGCATGATGCGCGGCGGCCAGGGCGTCCGCCCCGATTTCGCGGCAAATGCGCGGAAATAGCACCGCCACCCAAGACAAAACGAACAGGGCGAGCAGCATCTTGGCCGGAAATGCCAGGGTCAGCAGTTGCAGTTGGGCGTTCACCCTTCCTAGTAGGGCCAGGGCGACATCCACCATGACCAGCAAGGCGATGACTGGTAAGGCTAGGCGGAGACCCACTGAGAATACGTTTCCTCCCAGGTGGATCAGCGACTCGGCCGAGGAGAGGCTGAACCGGTAGCTCCCTGGTGGAATACGGTCCAGGCTGAGAGCAAACAAGCGCAGAACCTCCCGATCCAATCCGGTTGCGAAGAACAGAAGGCCCGCAAAGAGCTGTGCAAGGACCAAAAGAATACCGGAATCAGCCTGTGTGTTCGGGTCGACGGTGGACGCGTACCCATACCCGGCCCCCGTCCCGAGAATCTGCGCCCCCAAAGAAAACGTTTCGACAATCATCGAGATAGCAACGCCGATCGCGATGCCCACAGCCGCTTCCAGCACAGCCCAACCGGCGAGTTGTGCCACCGTGACAGAAGAGGCATCCACTAAAGGCCATCGCGCTTGGAGTGCGAGCGTCATGCCGACGGCCAGAACCGTGCGCGCCATGCCCGGCACGGATGTCAGGCCAGGCAGCGGGACAAATACAAGGGCACCGCTTACCCGGGCCAGTACCAGTAGGAAGGCGTATAGCATCCCCAGCGGGAGTTCGACATTAGCGGGCATAACGCCCTAAGTCTCCGAGTAGCGCAATCGTATAGGACATGGCTCGCTGCATCATCCAAGGCAGCAGCATCAGGAGGCCTAACAGGAAAACGATCAGCCGCGGTATGGTGCTGAATGACGTGTCTTGCATGGAAGTAGCGATTTGTACCAGGCTCACAATAGTGCCCATGGCGAATCCCAACGCGAGCAGCGGGGCGGCCAGCCAGAAACTCGCCAGCAGAGTGTGGCGGATAAGATCAACAACCGAATCGGGTGTCATAGTCTGATTAGTAAAAACTCTTCATTAACGAACTGACAATCAGATTCCAGCCGTCGACCAACACAAACAGCAGGATCTTGAACGGCGCGGAAATCATGGCCGGGGGCAATTGCATCATCCCAATGGAGACAGTTACAGAAGCCACCACGAGATCGATCACCAAGAAAGGCAAATAAAGGACCGCGCCGATTTGAAATCCTGCCTTTAGCTCAGAGAGTATGTAGGCTGGAATGAGTACTCGCAAATCGAGATCGTTGGGATTGCGGGGAGGTGGCTCGTGGGCCATCTCTACAAACAACTTAATGTCCTTTTCACGCGCAAAGCGAACCAGGAATGCCCGCAGTGGTTTGGCGCCCTCGTCGAAAGCCTGCTGGGGGGAAAGGCGGCCATCCTGCATAGGTTCCCATCCTTGGTGGTAAACGTCCGCGGCTACCGGTTGGATGATCACGATAGTCAAGAACAGGGCGAGTCCGATCAGCACCTGGTTGGAGGGCGTGGATTGCGTCCCCAGAGCCTGCCGCAGAAAATGCAGAACCACCACGATGCGTAGAAACGGCGTAATCGACATGACCGCGGCTGGCAGGAGGGTCATCAGGGTCAGCAGGATGACAATCTGCATCGGCACGCTAAGAGTTCCGTTCCCGGCCGATATGCCGAGAGGGGGGGCGGATCGCGAGGAGGCAGCTAATGCTGGTAGTGCGGTTAGCGTCAGGAAACACGAAACAAGTTTCATCTGCCCTCCTCGCCCACATGGCTCAGTTGCCGCATCTCGACATTTTCCAGAACAGCGCAGCCGGAAGGGCTAGCAGCTACCAGTAGGGCTCGCGATCCCATGCGCACCAGATGGAGTGTCTGTTGTGGTCCCAGGCTAAGACGCTCCAGGCTTTCGAGGCGCCGGCCGGTTGACTTTCCAAGCGAGGTTGGCCGGACAAAACCGCGGCGGCGCAGCCACCAAGTAATGGCGGCGAGACCGCCAAGCACCGCTAGAACCGCCGCCAGTTGGTCGATCGTTTCCATGTACCATCCTTTGGAACTCCTGACCGTAAGTGCGCGGCCGTCTAGAATTCCCGGAAGTCGGTGATGCGAACGCCAAGCGTATTTTCGATAACCACGATCTCACCGGAGCCACACAGTACGCCTCCGATGTAAATATCGATGTTCTCTCCGGCCGGCCGTGAGGTACCGATCAGGCTGCCTTCGGCAAGCCGGAGAACTTCCCGCGTGGTTAACATCCGCCGGTCGAGTTCGACTTCGATCTCGACCGGTACATCGCCTAGCGGCGCTATTTCTTCCAATGGAGTCATCGGCGGAATAGTGGATTAACCTTATACCTGTGCGCCTACTGCGGCTGAATTAGGTTGACCGTGTCTTGGGTCAATTGCTCTGCCGTGGTAACCACGTGGGCGTTGGCCTCATAGGCTGATTGATAGACAATCAGATTAGTGAACTCGGTGGCCATATCTGTCGTCGATTGTTCGATCGATCCTCCTACGACCTCGCCGCGTCCGCCGGTGTTCGGGACACCCACTGAGGGGGTTGCCGTTGCCCCGCTCAACTGATAGTTATTGTTGCCCACGGCCACCAAAGTGGACGGGTTTTCAATGTTCGCGAGAGCAATCTGGCCTACCGTCACCTGGTTGCCGTTGGTGTACTCCGCCACGATGGTTCCGCCATTGGAAATGCTGACTTGGGACAACTCCGCCGCGGGGGCGCCATTTTGGGTATTCGAGGAGGACGCAGACGCTTGCGCATATTGCGTGATCGAGGGTGAGCCGGAGCTCGAGTACAGATTCCACGACAGGTTCAGATCGGAAGCCCCGTCTGTTAGCCCGCTGATGTTGACGGAAATTGGGCTACCAGCGGGGGGATCGATTAGAGTCCCGCTGCTATTAAAGGTTAAGGTGCCGCTGGCGCCAGTATCGAAGGCCGTGCCGGCCGTTCCACCAGAGACTGCGGATCCCGGAACGGTCACGTCGTAACTCCAGGTATTAGCGCCCGTCTGCTGAAAGTTCAAGGTCAAGACTAGGGGGTTTCCAAGGCTGTCATAGACCGTGACCGGGGTGGTGAAATCGGATGCCGTCCCGGTCGTAGCGGCCGAGTTCAGGTTAATAGAGTCGCTGAAACTGGTCGTAGCGACTGGCGGTTGTAACGTTCCTTCCGGTATGGTGATGTTCCCGATCGGCCCGGTGGTGTCCACGGCGCCTGTGTTTGGGTTAATGGTGGTCCACCCCTGTACGTATTGGCCGCTGTTGGTGATCAGATTGCCATTCTTGTCTATCTGGAAATCTCCGGCGCGTGTGTACTCCGTTCCCGCGGAAGGGTTATTCACCACAAAGAATCCAGATCCCTGAATGGCCGCGTCGTCCAAGCCATTGGTGGTTTCCAGCGCCCCTTGCGAGAACTGCATCACTGTTGTCGGTATGCCCGTGCCGAATCCCACCTGAGTCGTTCCGAGACCCGAACCCAGCGACTGCGTTACCAGATCGCTGAAGTCTACCTCGCTGGTCTTGAAGCCTGGCGTGTTCATATTGGCCAGGTTGTTTCCTACCACATCGATGGCGGTAGAAGTAGCGTCTAGCGCAGAGAGCGCGGTCGAAAAAGCAGTAAACATTGAATTCTCCTGTTATGACTGAGTGCCTGAAGTACCCTGAGTACCTGTTTGTGAGTCGTTTGCCGGCGTGCCGCCCGCAATCGTTACAAGCTGGTTGGTATCATCCTCGATGCCCGTGACCGATGTGGCCATGTTCATGGAAGTAGTAAGTTGCTGGAATTCCGCGAGCTGCGTCACGAATTGGGTGCCATCCGTCGGGTTTGACGGGTCCTGGTTCTGCAACTCCGCGACCAGGAGTTGCAAAAACGTATCCTCATTTACGGATGCACTCGAGGAGCTGTTCGCGGAAGACGAGTTGGTCGTTGGCGTGGTGCTGGACGTCGGAGTGGTGGACGATATCATCGGGGTCATGTGTATGCCTTAAGAGTTACTCCCGCTGATCACGTTGCTGATCAGCGTATTGATGTATGACTGCGGGTAACCGTGGGTATAGAACGAAGCGATCAGGCCCGCGTTGACCGTGCTCCCGTTCGGCATCTGCACCATCAGATTCGGCTGGTTCTGCACGAAGGGACTGCCCGCTGAGGTGAACTCGTTACTCGAAACCACCGTGCCGCCCAACATTTGGGCTACCTGCGTAGCCGCTTGAGGCGTGGCGAAGTACAAGGAATTGTAGCTAAAGGTTGAACCATCCGGATTGGTGCCGGTCGGATCGGATACCCACGGGCTTGCCCCGAATACGGCTTCCGGCGTGGGTGCGGCTTCCGGGGTCGCCGCTGCGGGGGCCGCCGGAGTGGTGGAAGTAGTCTCGGAGGAGGTCTGACTGCTAAACAGAGCTTGAAAATCATCTTCGCCAGAACTCGAAGCTCCGGACGTGGAAGCCCCGGACGTAGCGGCACTGGTAGCAGACGACGCTGTCCCAGTAGACGAGGTTGTCGAAGTGGCCGATTGCTTTCGGACGCTGCCCAGCGTCGTAAGGTCCGTTTGGTACGAACGGTTTAGGGAAGCTGTGACATGAGCCATGCAAAATCCTTTCGTTGTGAACTTTTGGGGGCAGGCGCCGGGTTGGCTTTCGGCTGGCGCGACGATTGCTGCTGCTGGCTATCCTGCCGTGGTTGATTTTGATCGCCTCCTGGCGGATTGGAGAAAGATTGAGTGGACGGCATCCGCCGGTCGGGCGCGGAGACCTCAGACATCGCCGGGTGCCAGGTTTCAGTGCGAAATCCGGTCTGTTCCAGTTGGGCGGAAAGACGCGGAAGTTGATCCCGCAAAGCGCCGGCTAACTGTGTATCGGGTGTCCGCACGGCGACTCTGACCTCTCCACCGCGTTCGCTCAGCCGCACATCGACCCGCTGACCTCCCTCGGTGAGCTGGAGTTGAATGTCGCGAGCCGGCGAAGCTGGCGTGCCCTCCTGTCCGGCCACGCCTTTCACCGGTTCCGTATCAAAAGTAGGCGGCGCGGGAGGCGTTGGCTCGTCCTCCGCCGGCGAATCCTCTGGCACTTTTTGAATCTCGGTATGAGCCGCCTGAATAGGTGTTGCCGCAAAATCAGCCGGAGCCGTCGGCGCTATCGTATCTGTTCCGGGATCGGTCTGATCACTCTTCACGGTCTCTCTACCACTGTCCTGGCTGTCCGGTGCTTGATCTGCATCAACCGTGCTCCCCTCGCTTTGCAGGGCATCCGGTGAATCCTGCTCGCGTGTTTTCACAGGATTGTGGGAAGCAGAAAACGATGTGAGTGACGGCGTAGAAGTTGCTGGCGGTTGGGGCACAAGCCGGGCGGTAAAGGCCACGCTAGACGACGGTGAAAGGTTATCCGCCGCCAATTGGCGGTTTCCTGCCAGGCCTTCCGGACTCCGCTCCAACGCCTCGTATCGTGCCTGCGAGGAGTGGCCGGAAACGCTAGCATCGAAAGATTCGGCTCGCCCAGCCAACATTAGCCGGTCCATCGGCGAAAGTTTTAGGTTGCCTTTGGCAGCGCTTTTCGCCAGACCACCGTTCTCGTCTGTAGAACTCGGGGGTAACGGAGTGGCGGAACCGGAGATAACAGATTGAATCGCATTCAGCGACAGGTCGGACAAATTCGGTTGGGTGCCGTCCGATAGCTTGCTTCCTGGCTGTGCAGCTTGCGTGGTGGCGGAGGAATCCAAGTCGGCGCTATCCGGCGATCCGTCCCCCGGCTGTTTCGTTTCGAAACGTGACCGTGCCGTTTTGGAATTCGATGCGATATCTGTGAGGACCGCGGTCAATCCCCCGCTAGATTCTGGTGATTCCGTCTGACCTGACAACAAATCCGCCGCAGTCGGCGGGAGATCAGTTGGGATACTCGCAGACGCCGATTGCGAATCCGAAACTGTGGGATTCAGGGGGTCGTTTTGATCTAGTGTTGATATGCCCAGTAAAGACGGTATTGGAGGCATAGCGGCTGCCGAAACGCTGGAAGCGGCTCCAGAACTGGCATCCTCTAGTAGAGAAGCTTCCCGTTCGGAATTTCCAGCAGCCGCTACTGGGCCCTCCACATTGGCGGGACTCCATCCGAACCGGACTGGATCTCGCTGAGCTGGTACGGGCACCGGCAACGGATAGGCCGTTAGCGGTGCTGTCCCTGCGGTCTCCTCAGGCTTTTCTTTGTTCTGCACGAGACCTCCGAGTACGCTCGAGAAATGAGGCGCTCCCTTGGCATTGCGGGTGGAAGCCGTGGTCTTGCCCCGATCTGGAACAGGTTCGGAGGTGTCGAACGCCGCCAGGATAGCAGCGGGCGTTTGGGAACCAAGTGGCGCGGAGCGAGTCACGCAGGACCGTTATGCAGATCCAGGTCCATTTCTTTTCGGCCGCTGTTTCAACAGCTTACAGATGTTCTCGTGGCAAAAGAATGCCGCCACGAGGCGCCAATGGCAAAATTCTGTCGCCGTAGTTAGCCCCGCTTCAGTACTCTCATCGGCCTCCAGCGTCCTTATTTGAGAGATTTAGGTCCCAAAGTTCTATTCGGCACATCGCGTGCAAGGATGACGGTTGTCATGGACCAATTGACCGCGGTTGCGGCGAGCGGCCTGCGCTCTCGCATGGAATCGCTTGAAATGTTGGCGAACAATGTCGCGAACGCCTCTACGGGAGGCTACAAATCCGACCGGGAATTTTACAGTCTGTATGTGGCTCCGGAAGCGCAGCCGGGCGCCCCAGATGATGATCTCACCACGATGCCGTTGATTGAGCGGCCGTGGACCGATCTTTCCCAGGGCGTGTTGACTGCAACTGGTAATCCGCTCGATCTGGCTCTCTCTGGAAAGGGCTTCTTCGCAGTCAATGGTCCTTCCGGAACTCTTTATACACGTAACGGCAGCTTTCGATTGGCAAACGATGGCAGGCTGGTGACCTCGGACGGATATGCGGTTCGCGGAGTAGATGGCGGCAATCTGGTTTTGCAGGGATCGGGAGCGGTAGAGGTCGGGAGTGATGGCACGGTAACGCAGGACGGAAATGTCCTTGGCCAAATCTCCATTCAGGACCTGCAGCAGTCTGGCTTGGTCAAGCGAGGGAGTAATTACTTTCTGCCCGCGGACCAGGCGATCCAGCCTGGGGCGGCTTCGGACACATCAGTAACACAAGGGCAACTGGAGGCTTCCAATGCGGGTAGCGCGGAGTCGGCCGTGCGCCTGATCAGCATCATGCGGCAGTTCGAGATGCTGCAGAAAGCGGCGTCCCTGGGAATGGAAATGAACCAGCAGGCCATTCAGCAAGTGGCCAAAGTGGGTTCCTGACGGTTTAGGCCCGGCAGGAACGTATGTATCGAGAGGAAGACAATACATGATTCGCGCTCTATATAGTGCCGCCAGCGGCATGGCGGCCCAGCAAACAAATGTTGAGAACATTGCCAACAATCTCGCCAACGCGAACACAAACGCGTTCAAGGCGCGTCGCGCCCAATTTCAGGACTTGATGTATCAGAGCATGGTGCAGCCAGGAGCCGCGGCGGGACAAAGTACGGTGGTTCCCGCGGGCCTGCAACTGGGGCTGGGCACCCGCACAGCTTCCAACGAGACTCTCTTTTCAGTGGGAGCTTTCTCCGAAACCGATAACCCGTTGGATGTGGCCATTCAAGGCAACGGCTTCTTCCAAGTCCAACTTCCCAACGGGGAATTGGCCTACACCCGCAACGGGAGTTTTCAGCTCGACAAGAACGGCAACCTGGTGACAGGCGATGGCAATCCCATCCAGCCGGCGATCACGATTCCCCAACAAGCGCAGTCCGTTGTGATTGCGAGCGACGGCACCGTGAGTTATACCCTTCCCGGACAGACCGCAACCCAACAGGCCGGGCAGATACAGCTCGCCAATTTCCCTAACCCGGCTGGGTTGAATGCACTCGGGGGCAGCCTTTACCAACCCACCGACGCTTCCGGCAACGCCACGGTGGACGTGCCAGGGGGTCAACAGGGAATGGGCACCTTGCTGCAGGGCTATATAGAACAGTCCAACGTATCGGTGGTGCAGGAGTTTGTGAATCTCATCGTGGCGCAGCGCGGATATGAGGCCAACTCCAAGGTGGTGCAGGCTGCCGACCAGATGTATCAGGACGTCAACAACCTGAGCCACTCATGATTCTTTTTCCTCCTATTCTTCTGGCTGCTTGTCTGGCGATGAACCCGGCCGCGGATCAGATTACCACAGGCGATCTGGCGTCCCAATTCCCGGGCCTCAGCGCAGTTGCCGCGGATACACCGGTATCGCCAGCCCCGGTTCCCGGGGTTGTGCGCGTGTTCCGTGTTCCCGAACTCACCAGAATGGCCACGACATTTCACGTAGATCCTCCGCATGATGAGATCTGCATTCAGAGGACGGTGACTCCGCCCGATCCCACCCGCATGCTGGCGGCTATGCAAAAGGAGTTGCCCGGCGCGCGCATCGAGATTTTGGAATTTAGCCACCGTGCAGTTCCTGAGGGCGAGATTGAATTCCGCCGTTCCGAACTACACGCGGGCCCAGCGGGCGCTTATTGGGCCGGCAACGTGCGCTATGGCGGTACTCATCGGTTTCCGATTTGGGCCAAAGTGGCGGTGTGGCTTAAGGCGCAACGGGTGGTTGCGCTCCATGATCTTCAGCCCGGAACCGTTATTGCAGCGGATTCGGTGGAAGTGGAAACTCGCGATGAGTTCCCCCAAACCGGCAACTTCCCGCAGTCCGCCGATCAGGTCATAGGACAGTTGGCGCGGGTGCCCATCCGCTCCGGTACCGCCATCCGTTCGGAACAGTTGGAGCCGCCCAAGCAAGTGCAAAACGGGGAAACCGTAATCGTGGATGTTTGGGCTGGCGGTGCCCACCTGAAGCTGGAAGCACGTGCGGAAGGCTCGGGCGCTATCGGGCAGATCATTCCAGTACTTAATATTGAATCGCAAAAGCGGTTCCTGGCTCGTGTCGCCGGAAAAGGA
>JASIAM010000083.1 GCA_030041985.1 Bryobacteraceae bacterium
GCCAGGTTTGCGCAGGCCAACAGCAACACGGATGCCGCCGCTATCAGAAGCAGCTTCAATCCATCCTGATATTGATCCCGCATAAAGGCTACCCCGGCGCCTCCGGGTATCAACCGCACCGTCTGCTTGTTCCAGAGCTGTTTTTCGCCCGGTTCCATATCCGGAACATGGCTGGCCAGCCAGTTGTGAAATTCTACTTTGAGTTTGGCTTCGAGTGACTTGGGGGAAACGCCCGGATGTATGCGCCCGATCAGATCCAGGAAGTTGCTGTTCGGCTGTTTTAAGCGCGCCGTGGATCCGTCGATCAATAATTCCGAGCTCAAGGGCAGCCAAAGATCGGGCATGCCCCACGCGGCCAGCTTCGCCCCAAAAAATCCCGGCGGCGTCACGCCGATGATGGTGAACGGATGCCCGTTGATCTGGTAAGTCGCGCCCACCACGCTGGGGTCGGAGGCATACTTCTCCTGCCAGATGTGATAGCTCATGACTGCGACGGGAGGCGCTCCCTCCCGATCGTCGGCATCGGTCATCAGCCGGCCGATCCAGGACTGCATGCCCATGGTCCGGAAAAAATTGCCGGACACGAACTCCCCGTTGCGCGTATCTGCCTGGGCCAGCGACCCCGCTCTGCGGACGCCAAGCGGCGCATTGCCGGCCTGCAGTGCAGCGAGATCGGTGAACTCGGGCGTTTGCGCACGAAAATTCCTGTATGCTTCCCAAGAAAACAGTGAAAAATCTCCGTCCTGGCCCTGGGTATATCCGCCCCAGTTGCAGCAGAGAATCTTATCTCCGATTCGCCAGAGTTCCTCGGGTTTAGTCACCGGCAGGGACTTCAGCATCACCTGCTGCACCAGCGTAAAGATGGCAGTCGTTGCACCGATTCCCAGTGCCAATGTGATCACCGCCGTGGTGGTGATTCCCGGCGCCCTTCGCAGTTGCCGCAACGCTTCCCGCAAATCAGCCAGCATCAGTCCCCCGTTTCTCCTCCTGACATTGGACGTCCGGCGTTACGCACGGGTAGCCGATCGGCCAAAAATCGCCGGAACGGTGTTCCTGTGTGTACTCCCACGATATCGCCCGCCCGTGCGAGTGCCCGGGCAACATCCTCGGCATGTCCCCAAGGGCCATGCCACCGGACGGCGACGTCCTGTACGCCCGTGGGGCTAGTACTGATTTGCCGCCGATCCAGTACGAGTAGTCTTGAAACGGAGGCAGCTTATGAGTCACTCTGCTATCGAGCGGTTTGATCGGAGAGTGATCCGCCCTGCTCTCGGAGGAGCAGAACCTCACCTTCCCCATTTTTCCCCGGACGCAGGGATGCGGCTCTCCGCGCATCCCCGCAGTCTGTCACATAGGCCGGGACAGTTAACGGTTCAAGCGAACAGCCGTTGTCACTTCGTCACTCGTGCTCCCGGCAAAGCCCATACGGAGATGCTCGTCGAAGTCTTTCACGGCGCGGCTCACCGCTTCGGCCGATTCGATAGTAAGGGTATCGCCGGGTGCGCGGGCAAGCGGGCTAGCAGTTCCTCGGTGGCTTCCGGCGAGAGGCCGTGCCTGCTGCAGCACCACCACGGCGGGGTTGAAGTCGCGCACGAGAGGCTTGGCATTTCGCCGAAACCGTGCAGGAGGTGAAACCCTGGCGATTGCTGTGACGGACATCAAGCCGGATGGCTTCTTCGTCCAAGTTCTTGAAGTCGGGAGTAAACGTTACCTTGCACTGGAGGCCAGGGGCCTGAGGGAGTTCAGCCAAGGGCGCTGCAGCGGCACCGGCCTGGAACCACTGACGCTCAAGTGGATCTGCGCCGCTGCGCAGCATCGTCTTCATCCCGCCGTTCTCGCTGAACACTTGCGATCTCCATCCCGTAGCGGTGGGTGCGGAACGTCTCTGCGGGAACCCACGTCCCGTGGAACGCCATGCGCACGCGCACAGGCAGGCGGAATAGCGCGACTGGTCCAGCGCTCACGTTGCGCGCATCCAGTACGGCGAGGTCGCTGTGGTTCTCGGCCAGCCGGTTGACCACCGTCAGCAGGTAGCCGTCGCCTTCGGCGGAGTCCGCGCGGCGGGGAACGAACTGCGATTCCTGAACCGAGCTCGCTGGGCCGGGATTCCAACACTCTATCTTTCCCGTGTTGTGATTCACGTGGCCAATGGACGAACTGCCATCGGGGCCGCGGCCCGCCACCATGTATCCGTGTTGATAGCCGTGTCCCTGGTAACGGTCGTCCGTGCGCGGCAACTCTCCGGGGATGCGCGCCAGCGGCCGCAACGTGTATCCATGATTCCTGTTGGGATCGCCATCGGCCAGGTCAAAAGTGAATTGCGTCAGGATGGGCGGCGGCACGGGAAAAGATTCGCCTGCCGGGGTTGGAAAGAAGTCGAAACACGGGCCGTCGTACAAGCAGACGTCGAGATGGAGCTTCGAGCCATCCTCATATGCATTCATCATGTGGCCCGCGCTCATTGTGGGACCGCGGAACCACCGGATGTCGCGCGCGGTGCCGTGGCGCGGGACAATCGCCACCACGGTCTCCTGCTCCGGATGCCACTGGTAGAACGGCCCGCCACGCTTTACCACTTCCATGTCGGTGATGAACGGAAAAAACGGGAAGACTGCGTAATTTGGCGTTACGGCGAAATCGTGGACCATGCCCGGCCACGGCATCTCGAACCAGATTTCATCGATGACCCGGCCGTCGCGATTGAGCGCGTAAAAGACTATGTCTTTGGTGCCATCGCCCTTCGCCTGGTAAGAGAAGGTCAGCATTTCGTCGTGAACCAGGTCAAGCTTGGGATGGGCGCTCAGGCTCACGCTGCTGATGGCTCCGCCGAAATCCCAATGCCCGCGCGTTTCGAGCGTCTCGGGATCGAGCTCGTACGGCAGGTCGTCTTCTTTGAGGGCGAGGAGTTTGCCCGCGTGGAACACGATGTTGGTATTGGCGGTTCCCATGCGCACGCCGCCGGCTTCGGGGTCATTGGTGAAGCGGTTGCGATAGCGCCCGAATAGCGAGCGCCGGGCCTTCTCCTGAAGCACAAAGCGCTCCGTGCGCACCCAGCGGCTCATGTAATCGACCTGTCCGCCCGAGAAGCGAAACGTATGCACCATACCTTCGCCATCGATAAAAACGTCGGCGCCATCGCGGGGCGGGTACTGGCGATCGGGACCGCAACGGAGCAACGTTCCTTCGATTTCCGGGGGCAACTGACCTTCCACCAACTCCAAGCCGCGAACGGTGGCCTCGACACGATACGGATGGCCCCAACCTTTATACAGCGGTATGTCCGGAAATCGAATCTCCATGGGTCCTCCTCGTTACTTGTGCACCAGGTAGGCTGTGATCGCCGCGAGGTCCGCATTCGAGATTTCGGTCTTGCGGAATCGAGGCATGAAGTTCCGGCTGTCGCGCACGGCCGTTTCAATCATTTTGGAGGTGAGGCCAGTACGTTGTTCCAGCACCGCGGGGTTCACGCCGTGTGCAGCGGCAGCGCTGGTCCCCGGCTTTCCCAGCCCGGTTCCATGGCAGGGCGTGCACCACTTCTGATA
>JASIAM010000084.1 GCA_030041985.1 Bryobacteraceae bacterium
AAGCCCTGAGTTGTCTCGAAGACGACCACGATTTCCTGCTGCGTGGCGATGTGTTCACCGAGGAGTTGATCGAGACTTTTATCGATTACAAGCGGAAAAACGAAGCGGATGCCGTGCGCCTGCGGCCGCATCCTTACGAATTCGCTTTGTATTACGACATCTAAACCCATATGGGGCCGGGGCTTCTACCAGGCTTCTGCCCGGCCCCACAAACCAGCAATGCTCTGGCCTTTGTAAATGAATTTCCCTGGTCCACACCCCTGCCAAAGCCGCGCCGTGCTATCCCCCTGCGATCTCCGAGCCGTTGCAGTCACTGCACTCTCTACTCCGGATTCATGATGGAAGGAATAAAAATTTTTTGCTTGTGTTTGCGTGCTGATTCATAGGATTCTAAATCAAATTTAGGGCGTCCACCGTGCCCCGTATGCAATCGGTGCCGACGGCCTTGCTCAGGTACGTTAAGGCAAACATTCGAGGAGGGTTACCCTCGCCACATACAGGCCGCTGTTATTCGTGTGTCTTTATGCATATTGGCGGAATACCCGGATCGGTTGTTGACGCCGAATTCCGCAAAGAGGAACACATATGAAAGCGAACAACGTGAAAAATGCCGCCGCAATTACGCTCTGTTTTGGGTTAGCCACCGTTTGCTCTGCGCAGAGCACCCAGCAGGCGCCTGCTGATGGGAGCACTGCTGCAACCGCGGCCGCGCCTGCAGCCCCAGCCGCGCCTGCAGCCCCGATGCCACTCTCTTCCCCTTCCATTACCGGTCCTATCCAGAACCTCCCGCCCGCAGTTTTCAATGCGGGACCGTTCGGCAATATCGCCGTGAACGGCTTCCTCAGCGGTATGGGTATGTGGCAAGGCAACCATGTGCCGGGCGATAGTAATACGCAGGCCGCCGTGAGCAACGGACAAGTCTTCATTCAAAAGACCGACGGCTGGTTTCAGTTCTATCTACAGGCCGGCGTATATGACATTGCGGCTCTCGGAACCCCGTTTCTGAGTACTCAGAAAACTGTGAGCGATCTATTCGGCCCGCTGCCGGTGGCGTTCCTGAAGCTTCAGGTAGCCAAGAATACTTCGATCCTGATCGGCGAGTTACCTACACTAATCGGCGCCGAGTACACCTTTAGTTTCGAGAATATGAACATCGAGCGCGGCTTGCTGTGGAACCAGGAAAACGCTGTCAACCGCGGCGTCCAGATCAATCAGACCATGGGAAAGGTCACCGCGTCGTTTAGCTGGAATGACGGTTTCTACTCCAACCGGTACACCTGGCTATCGGGCTCGTTAACTTACACCAATGGCCCGCACAGCCTGGCATTCGTAGCGGGAGGGAACTACTCGGGCACAGCCTATCAGAGTTATGCCACCCCGGTGCAAAACAACAGCAGCATTTATAACGTGATCTACACCTACTCGAAAGGCTCCTGGATCGTTCAGCCGTATTTTCAGTACACCGATGTGCCCACTGATTTGAAAGCCGGCATCGTGAAGGGCGCTTCCACCACGGGCGGGGCAATTCTGGTAAATCACACCTTCCCGCACGGCTTTTCGCTTCCCGTGCGTTGGGAATACATTACCAGTTCGGGCAGCCTCGCGCAGGACGCCGTCAATCTTATGTACGGTCCGGGAAGCGCGGGCACCTCGATCACGGTTTCTCCCACGTTTCAGTATGGAGGGTTCTTCTTCCGCGGAGACTTGGCTTACGTGCATGCCAGCAGCATCACTCCCGGCGACGCTTTCGGATCTAACGGCGTAAACAAAAGCCAGCCGAGAGCCATGGCTGAGATTGGCTTCGTATTCGGCAACAATATTATGGAAAAGAAGCCCTAGGCCGAAAGTGTTGTTAGACTGGGAGCAGGTTCTCATGCCCGCTCCCCGAATCGAAGCAAAAGACCGTCTGATTGTCGCGCTCGATCTCGAAAGCGTGGATGCGGCCCGGCGCATGGTTCGCCAGTTGGAGGGCGCCGTAACTTTTTTTAAAGTCGGGCTTGTCCTGCAAATGGCGCCGGGCGCGGAAACCTTCATTCAGGATCTGATCAAAAGTGGCAACCGGGTCTTTTTGGATTATAAATACTACGACATCGCGGCAACCATGAAAAAGGCCGTGGCCAGAGTGGTGGATTTGGGCGTATCGTTCCTGACGATCCATGGCTCCAGTTCCGTCATTCGCGGAGCAGTGGAAGGCCGCGGCACAAGCGATCTGAAACTGTTCACTGTGACCGTTTTGACCAGCATGGATAAAGCGGATATCGCCGAACTGGGCTACGCGGAGCATTCCGTTGAGGAACTGGTCCTGTTTCGCGCGCGTAAAGCGCTGGCAGCCGGATGCGATGGAGTGATCGCTTCGGGCCGGGAGGCCAGTGCGATCAAAGCTCTGTCCAACGATCGATTGCTGGTGGTCGTTCCGGGAATTCGACCCGATGGATCTCCGGAAGATGACCAGAAGCGCACCGTAACTCCCGGCGAAGCTATCGCCGTCGGCGCCGATTACCTGGTAGTCGGAAGGCCGATTACCGGCAAGCCGGATCCGCGCGCAAACGCCGGGGCGATCCTGGAAGAAATGCAGCGGGCGTTCGATCAATCGCCAGCCTTGTCCGCCAGCCAGTAAATTCCCTTTAAAAACAGTTTGCACCGCGGCTGTTTTTTGATATTCTAGTATCGCTCTGGCCAATTAATCCGCGCATTAGACGCATGGAAACAGTCACACTCAGTGTGTTGACTCGTGATGAAATGGAGCAGCGGCGCCTCGCGGCAGCAGAAGAGTTGCAACGCGGCCTTACGCAATCGGAAGTCGCCCGCCAGTTCGGAGTCAGCCGGACAACCGCTTCACGGTGGCGGCGAGCACTTGATGGAAACGGCGTGGAAGGACTGCGCAAACGCCGTGCCACCGGACGGCCCAGCCGTTTAACGCCGGAGCAATTGGCAGCGCTTCGCGAAACGTATGAGGAGGGGCCGCGCGCTCTCGGCCTGGATAGCGACCGCTGGACTACGGGGCGCTTTGCGGAAGCCATCTTTCTCCGTTACGGCGTGCGCTACGATCCGGATCACGCCGGCCGCATCATTCACCGTCTTGGCTTGCGCCCGCGGCGCTCTGTGGGAGAAGGCCCGCGGTTTAGTCCCGCCGTGCCCTATGGCTCGCGGTATTCACCGAACACGTTTTTGAGCCGGTCCGAAATTTCGCCCACCGTGGCATAGCAGGCGGCGGCTTCGAGAATGGGCGGCGCCAGGTTGCCTGTGCCACGCGCGGTCTCCTCCAGCGCAGTGAGCTTTTGCTCTACCGCGCTTTGGCTGCGCGAGGCACGGACCTGGCGCAGCCGCTCCACTTGCGTGCGCTCGAGCGCCGGATCGAGGCGCATCGCTGGAATCGCGTGATCTTCGGGCAACTGGAACCGGTTCACGCCGACCACGATGCGCTTGCCCGATTCCACCTCCTGCTGATAATGGTAGGCGGCGCTCTGGATCTCGCGTTGAATAAAACCGGTCTCGATGGCGCGCAGGGCGCCGCCCATGCGATCGATGGTTTCGAGATAGCGTTCGACGCCTTCTTCGATTTCGCCGGTGAGCCGCTCGATCACTTCGCTGCCTCCTACCGGGTCCGCGGTGTTGGTCACGCCGCTTTCATAAGCAATAATCTGCTGCGTGCGTAGCGCGATCCGTACCGATTCTTCTGTCGGAAGGCCGAGCGCTTCATCACGGGAATTGGTGTGGAGTGATTGCCCTCCTCCCAACACCGCGGCCATGGCCTGGAGCGCCGTACGGACGATGTTCACATCGGTTTGCTGCGCGGTAAGCGTTGAGCCGGCGGTTTGCACGTGAAAGCGGAGCATCAGGGACCGCGGGTCGCGGGCGCCAAACCGGCCGCGCATCAAGCGGGCGTAAATGCGGCGCGCCGCGCGGAACTTCGCGATCTCCTCCAGGAAACCATTGTGCGAGTTGAAGAAGAACGAGAGCCGCGGCGCAAACGCGTCCACTGCGAGACCCGCATCGATGGCGCCTTGAATGTAGGCGCAGGCATTGGCAAAAGTGAAAGCCAGTTCCTGCACCGCGGTTGAGCCCGCTTCCCGAATGTGATATCCGCTGATGGAAATGGTGTTCCACTCCGGCATTTCCCGCCCTGCCCACGCAAACACATCGGTAATGATGCGTATCGCCGGCCGCGGCGGATAAATGTAGGTGCCCCGCGCGATGTATTCCTTCAGGATGTCGTTTTGAATGGTGCCGGAGAGCTTTTTCCGGTCAGCGCCCTGTTGTTCCGCCACCAGCGCGTAATAAGCAAGGAGAATCGCGGCGGTGGAATTGATAGTCATGGAGGTGGACACCTTTTCGAGCGGAATACCTCGAAACAGCACCTCCATATCGGCCAGCGACGCAATGGCGACTCCCACGCGCCCGACCTCTCCCGCCGCCATCGGGTGGTCGGAGTCCATGCCCATCTGCGTGGGAAGGTCGAAAGCTACCGACAGACCCGTTGTCCCTTGAGACAAAAGATAGTGATAACGGCGATTACTCTCTTCGGCGGTGCCGAATCCCCCATATTGCCGCATCGTCCACAAGCGGCTGCGGTACATTTCCGGGTAAATTCCCCGAGTGTAGGGGAACTCCCCCGGCTTTTCGGGCGCCTCCGTCATGAACGTGAGATCTTGCGCGCGCGCAGGAACGCGTCGATACCGAACCACAAGAGCAGAATGATGATCGGGAGAGCCATGTATACTTTCCAGTCATGCTCGTGAAAATGGCGTACTACCTGGAACCCGAAGATGATCGCTAAGCAGAAGAAAAGAAAGCCAATCACCTCATTCCAAAGAGAGTGTATGGGCTTCCACACGGCGGGCACAAGGTGCTTCACCAGAAGTCTTCCCTGGCGCACCCCCTGCTGGACTGCCGCATGCCTCACAATCCCATCGTAACAAAGCCTCTCGAATCGAGGTACCATGCTGTGGAGTACGGACCCGAAAATGCCGATAGAACCCTTGAGAACTGGCCTTGGCTCCACTACAATCGGAACGGGTGAAGTTGGCCATATTGTGGAACGTCGGTCCCATACCGTGCATCCACTAAAGGGGGAAGTCTTGGACGAACCACTAAAACGGCTCATGCAGGAACTGGGAAACGCGATCAACGATTCCCTTTCTGAGTCGGACCGCATCGCCGAGGCGATCGGGGAAATCAAGAGGGCCGGGTACGACGTCTTCCTGGTGTTGGAGGCGACCATCGGGTTCAACCGTCGCGAGGACGAGGAAGAAGCCGAGGAAGCCGGTGAACCGGCCGAAGAGACCGAAGAGCCCAAGCGGACGTTCGGGACCACGGGAAAAATCAAGTTCACCACCCAAGATCACCGTTTCCTGCGGGCGCTGAAAATCGCGGTGGACGACGAGAACCGCTGAGGAAGTTTCACACCTCTCGCTATTTAAGACTCGCTGCTCTGTAAACAGGAGTGGTTGCAAAGCGGTGGTAGACTTCAGACAGGAATGGCTCGGCAATTCAAGATCGTCGTAGAAAAGCACTCTGACGGCTACGTCGCGTACCCGTTGGGACTGAGCGGCATTGTCGTGAGAGAGGGTGATAGTTACGAAGAGGCCCTCGCTGACGTGAAATCCGCCATCCGGTTCCACATCGAGACCTTCGGAGATCAACTGCTGCCAGATGATGCCGCCCTCGTTGAGGCCTTTATCGCTGAAGCAACGATCTCAGTCTGATGGCGAAGTTCCCCGTAGACGCTCCGAAGGCCAGGGTGATTGCAGCCTTTCGGAACCTCGGATTCGAGTTGGTGCGGGAGGCTGAGCATATCGCGATGCGGCGTTTAGGCCCCGAAGGCGGATCGGACTTCCTACATCCCGAGGGAAGAGTTTCTGCGTGCGTACGAGCGCTCTTGATAGCGCACGCCGCCAGCCGCGGTAGGTGATTTTCTATTGCGCCCAAATCAAAACGGGACTACATCGTCTTGGGTCTCTTTGCCCGACGAGAATTACTTTGCGCCGCTGATTGATGATTTTCTGTAGCAGTAGTTCTGGATGCTCGGATTCGGCGGCGATCTCACGTCCGTCCGCGCTGTCCACCATCACGCTTGGCCAGCCATAGCACACGGTCTTATCCAACAGCTCTATACGGTTGCGCCCCAGTTCCTCGCAGGGATCTTTCCAGACGGACGTTTGCAACGTGCCATTCACAACTGGAGGAAGGTGAACCGCTCCACGGCAGTTCTCGGAGGGTTTCAGTATCGCGGCCAGTTGTACGGGGACTGGCCCGCCGAGGATCTGTCGATTTCCTTCGTCCGTCCAACTTCCAGGATCGACGGTGAGCAATTGATCCAGTTGCGGCCGAAATCGATGCTTCTGGCGCACGAGAGCAGCATAGGCGTCCAAGTTAACTGGCCTTACAGGACTCCATGCTGCATCCTTGGCCTCGTAAATGCCAATGAGGGACCGATCCTCGCCCAGCCGCGGGGGGTCGCTGTAAGCACAGTCAGTCACGACAAGCTTCGGTCGGCCCGTATGCTCTAAATCGGCGAAGATGGCCGGAATGGGAGGAAATTCAGTGCTGTACGGGGTTCGTGATCGAATCACCCAGGGAACAGGTTGCCCTCGACTGTTAAAGAGGATGAAAGAGAGTGTAACTTCATCTATGCAACGCCCACTTCCGGCGGAATGAGCGGCGATCAACAGATCTGGACGGGAGTTATGGTCGAAATCAGCCTCCCAAACAGTTGTGAATGCAATTCCTTCAGCGATTGGAAGGGCTGCCTGCCATGCTTTACCATCATCGTCGTGACCTTGGAACCGCACTCCAGCATCGGTCAAGACCACCTGTGTGCGCCCGAACCGGACGGATGTACGTGGGTCGCTGGGCGTTCCCAAATGGCCAATCTCATCCAGGTAACGAAGAAGGGATGCAGCCGATAGCGAGCCCGAACAGAGGCAAACGAAAATAACCCAGGCATAAAACGAGCGGCGCATTGGCTAATTGCTTTGATGATCGCACGATTTCAGTACTTGCGAGTGGTTTGGATCAATTGCAATCAGGGGCGCCGGGCAGGTTTCGATCACTAACCCGAACCGGCCTGCGGCCTCCGAGGGGCGATTGGGGCTGTCTTCAGCTTTCCTCGTACGCTTCCGGTAAATGAGCCGTTTATCCAAGTGACTGATATGCTTCCCAAGTTTCCCGGGCAGCCTTTTCCCAACTGAATAGCCTCACGCGCGCGTAGCCGCGCTCGATGAAACGGGTTCGCAAATCCTCGCTGCCGGCAAGTTGGCAGAGGGCTTCGCGCAGCGCTTCGCCGTCTTCGGAGTTGACGAGTAGAGCCGCATCGCCGGCCACTTCCGGCAGCGCCGAGCGGTTCCCTGCCAGTACCGCAACACCTGCAGCCATGGCTTCCAAAATGGGCATGCCGAAACCCTCGTCAAGCGAGGGAAAGGCGAGGATGGACGCCCGCGCATACCAAAGCGCCAATTCTTGTGCGGTCACATAGCCTGCCAGTACGATGCGGCCCGCCGCGCTGCTGGTTCGAATCCGTTCTAGAATGGCAGCCGCGCCGTAACCCTGCGATCCCGCCAGCACCAGTTTCCAGGAATGGTCCAGACACTCAAACGCCTGCACCAGCCGCGCGATATTTTTGCGTTTCTGAATGGCCCCGACGTGAAGGATCACGCGCTCGCGTGGGCCGGGCGTAATCGGGAGCTGGCGGATGCCGTGATGCACTACGCGGACTCTTCCCGGTTCCACTCCCAGCAGACCAGTTACTTGCGATTTCGTGAATTCGGAAACAGTCAGGATAAGGCCGGCGCGGGCTGCCGCCTCGCGCGCCTGGGCGGCAAACCGCTCCCGGAATTCCGCAGTCGAGTACTCGCCGGTCAGCACGAAAAGGTCATGGAAGGTCACAACGGTGCGCCGGAACCGCGTTGCGGGAAGGCGCTGATTCAGGCCGTGAAAGAGGTCCGCCCAACGGGGAACTACGGGTTCGGCGAGCAGCCTGCGCCGTGCGTTGGGGGGCAAACACTCCCGCCAGGAGCGCAGGAAACGGTGAGGGCGATAACAATAGAGGAAGCGGGTCTCCGGGTGGGCGCGCGCCAATCCGGCCATCAATTCGCGCGAGTAAACACCGACCCCGGAAAGATCATCTCCCAGGCTGTAAGTGGCATCAAGGGCAACGGTCACTCAAGACCGTATTGTTTCATCTTCCGGTAGAGCGTAGTGCGGCCGATGCGGAGCAGGCGGGCGGCTTTGGACCGTTCGCCGCAAGTCTGCACCAGGGCGTTACGGATGGCATGCTTTTCGGTATCGGGGATGGAAATCACGTGGGAGCGGGGCGGCATGACAAACTCACCGAAAGAATGATCCTCCAGAACCTCGGCCAGGTCGTGCATGACCAAGGAGGCTTGATGATTGCGGAGCGCGGAAGGCAGGTCCGCTAACTGAAGCGCTCCTTCGGAACGAAGTGCCGCCATGCGATCGATGCAATGTTTCAGCTCGCGCACATTACCGGGCCAATCGTAGCTCATAAAAGCACGCATGACATCGTCGCCACAGCAGAATTCGGGGAGTCCTTCGGCGCGGCCCAGATCGATGAAGTGGCCGAGGAGAAGGGGGATGTCCTCCTTACGGTCGCGCAGCGGGGGGAGGTGGATGCCAATCACGTTGAGGCGGTAATAAAGGTCCTGGCGAAACCGTCCCGCAGCCACTTCCGCTTTCAGGTCGCGGTGCGTGGCAGCGATAATCCGCACATCCACTTTCCGCCAATGAAGCGCGCCTACCGGCCGGAACTCGTGTTCCTGGATGACGCGCAACAACTTGACCTGCATATCGAGGGGCAGATCGCCGATTTCATCCAAAAAGGCGGTTCCCCCGTCCGCCAGCTCCATCAGGCCCTTTTTGTTTTCTACGGCGCCGCTGAAGGATCCCTTGGTATGGCCGAACAGTTCGCTCTCCATCAGGGTGCCCACCAGCGACCCGCAGTCGACCGGCACAAACTGGCCGCGCGGGTTCGCATTGTGGATCGCCCGTGCCACTACTTCCTTGCCCGTGCCGGTTTCGCCTAGCAGGAGCACCGGGAGGCGGTTTCGGGACGCTTTCTCGATGAGGCGGCGGACAGCGGCGATCGGCGAGGACTGGCCAACCAGCCCGTTGGTGGAGGTGCTCGGGCGCGGAGACATCGGGCTTGATCAAGCACGTGCCGGGCCGTTTTAAAGAAGATGTTTACCTCTGTTTATCTGCATCTCGGAAAAGCAATTTCCGCCGGTGATCCCGATCGTTCGTTTCGAATGCCGAGAATTGGGACTCCCGGGCGGCTAGCCCTGGACAGAATCGAGCCTTACCACGAAAGCCGCCATTCCATCGGGCGATTCTCTCCGAATGCGCTCGGCCAGGCTATTGGCTTGAGTTTCAGTAGGTTCCGAGCCGACCAGCACGCGCCAGAGTTCGGGGTTTCCCGCGCGCATGACGACTCGGGCCGACCCATAGCGGGCTTGCATCTGGTCGCGCACACGCTCGGCATTGCGGCGGTCGCGAAACGCCCCCACCTGCACCGCGAAGCCCATGCCCTCGAGCACCTCGGGGAGGCGAATCACTTCGACGCGCACATGGGCTATGCCCGGCCCGATCATCTTGATCTCCCGCGCGGCAGCGTGCGAAATATCGATGATGCGGCCATCCACGAAGGGGCCGCGGTCGATAATGCGCAAATCGATGCTCTTACTGGTATCGAGGTCGTATACGCGCACCCAGGTATTGAAGGGCAAGGTTCGGTGCGCCGCAGTCAGCTTTTCCATGTCATAGACTTCCCCATCGGCGGCGGGATGGCCGTGATAGGGATGGCCGTACCAGCTCGCGATGCCCGTTTCCGTGTAGCCGACCGCAACCGTGACAGGGCTCGGGGGAACTTGCGGAATGAGGCGGGCAGATCGCTTGTGATGGCAGCCCAGGAGCGCCACCAAAACCAGGAAGAGTCCGGACCGTATTCGCATCCGATTCTACTAATTATCCTACGAGCTTTCTACCATGGACGGCGCGGGCGGCTATGCCGTTCCGTTTCCCCAAGCCGAATCGGGGATAATAAAGATTCGAGGCGGCCAAGCCGATATGAACAGTATGCCGGAGCGGCGCTCAGAAGTTCGTATGATGTGTGCAGACCTGATAGAAGTCTGCTGGAGAGATTTCGCGGGGAAGACCTGTAGGTCCCAGGCGGTGCTGGAGGATATCTCGGCCTCGGGAGCTTGTCTGCAATTGGAGACCTCTGTGCCTGTAGGCGCCGTATTGCGCTGGCACTCCCCGAAAAAGGAATTCGCGGGAGTGGTGCGCTATTGCGTGTTCCGGGAAATCGGCTATTTCACGGGCGTCCAGTTTGATCCCGCAAGCCGTTGGTCCAAAGCAGGTTACTATCCTCAGCATCTTCTGGATCTGGAGCGGTTGGTGGTGCGCATGCAGGGGCCACCGCGAAAAACCGCGCCACCAAGCCGCAACAAAACCGTCAAGCGGTAGTTCAAGGGGATAGTCCAAGCGGCAGTTGAAGGGGTAGTTCAAGCGGCAGTTGAAGGGGTGGTCCAGCCCATTTTCTTTCGCCATGCAGGCCGTGGCTTCCGCAGAGCCGTTGTGAGTCGCCGATAGGGCAGTTCCCCCGTTTCCCACGCAAGCCCGGTATATTCATATAAAATTCAAAACATATGCAGCCGGCGGTTCGTAAGGCATTGAACGTATTTATTTCCTATGCCCGGACGGACAAGCATTTTCGTGAGGAGCTTGTACAGCATTTGGCGCCTTTGGTGGTTGCCAACGAAATCACTATCCTGCAGGACGTCGACATTCCTGCAGGTGAGCTATGGAGGCAGGAGATCCTTCACCTGCTCGAAATAGCAGATGTGGTTTTAGCGCTGGTCAGCCCGCCGTTCTTCCATTCCAACTTCAGTATGACGGTAGAGCTTCCCAAGGCCTTAGAAAGAGCGGCCCGCAAGGAAATACTGCTCGTTCCTGTTGTGATCCGGCCGGTCGAGTGGCAAACGACGGCTCTTGCGGCTTTTCAAGCCCTGCCCCATAACGCCCACCCGGTTTCGAAGTGGCCCGACCGCGATGATGCTTATAAAGAGATAGCTGCGGGATTGAGAGAGGCGTTAGAAGGGTATCGGAGTCCGAAAGTTGAGGATCGTCACAACGGGAACCGGATCGCACCTCCCGCAGGCGGGCTTTCCGAACCTGAATTCGAAGGGCCAGGACCCGTCGGCACGGCTGTGAAGGCAGCCATTGCGGACCGGTTGACACCCCAGGAAGCGGTATGTGCGTTCAACAGGGCCGCCGATCTGTCGAGCTCGTACGATTTTAATCTTCCGGCCACACTACACGCCGGAGGAAAGTTCTTTCGCGGCCGTAGTAAGGAACTTGATCGTCTCTGCGGCGCGATCCGGCAGGAAAAAAGCGCGGTTGTCTTCGGTGTGCAGCGAGTCGGGAAAACATCCCTGGTGGAGCGAGCCCTGGAGATGGTGAGTAGCGAATCCGCACGAAATACACCGATCGTCATTCGCGTGGACATGTTTTCTCAGTGGGGTATATTCAAAGGCGCCCTTGAGTTCTTCAATTTGATCATTAATGAGCTGGCACGGGCAGAAGGGAACGACCCAAGTACGCTCCAAAAGGTGCTCCTCGATGCCTACAGCGACGCCGTATTGTCAGAATTCAATCTGCAAGAGACGTTTCGATCCATTCTGAGGAAATCGCGGAGGATCACCGGACGGCCGATCCTTTTATTTATCGATGAATTTCAAGACATAGAACATGTTTTTGAACGAGCGGCGAGCCGTCACATTCCGATGGCGTTCGATGCCGGCTTAATTCGATGGCTGGGATCGCTGGTCAAGAATGGAGATCTCCAAATGCTGCTGGGCTGCCGATTCCAGGCCAAGGACCTGGAGCAGCGGGAGAGAATGGAACTCTTCAAACTCATGGTCAGAATTGAGCTCGGTCCGCTCGATGAGCCATCGGCACGATCGCTGGTACGGGATCCGGTCGCGGATTCGGTTCGTTACGAAGAGGAGGCCGTCCGCCGAATCGTCGAGTTGACAGGCCGATTTCCTTACCTGATTCAGTACATGGGTTACGAACTGGTCAACAGGCAGAGAGTTATCAGGACGGGCCAGGTGCGCCGTAAGGACGTGGAAGACTGCGCTGACGAAATTGTTTCCTCGCAACTGAACGAGAGCTGCTTCAGCCTGCTGTACCAGGATTTTAAGGTGCTGCAAGGAGGGTACCCATGGAAAGTGCTCCTGACGCTCGCGATATTAGCGAAAGCGGAACGCCAGCTCGTTGGGTTTAATGAATTAGCGGCGTTGTGTAAGGATCGCGCGGGATTGCCCGACCGGGAACGTGTTCGCGATCTCCTTCGTTCCCTAACGCTGACAGGTGTTGTCGTCGAGGAGAAAAGGGGGCCAGAACCGAGCTATTACTTCGGATCCGAACTGCTGCGCCGCTGGCTCCAGGAGCAAGGTCACATCAAAACGCTCCGATAGCAACCGGCGAATACAGGAATCTGCGGCGGGAGTTCTTTTTGTGAGCGGAATAGCTCAAGAACGGGCCGCGCTCAATTGCGGCTGGCCGGCTCGCTCATCCCCGGCGGGACGCCAGCCGGAAGCATCCGGGTCTTTTCGCCCGCGTAACCACGACTGGAATTGCTCCATATATAGGTAAATTACCGGCGTGATATAGAGCGTTAGAAATTGAGACACCAGCAGTCCGCCCACCACGGCGAGGCCCAGCGGCTGTCGGGCATCTCCGCCTTCACCGTAGGCAATAGCGATGGGGAGGGTGCCGCACAAAGCCGCCATCGTGGTCATCATGATGGGCCGGAAACGGAGCAGGCAGCCCTGGTAAATCGCGTGTCGCGCGTCTTTCCCTTCGAGGCGTTGCGCTTCCAGAGCGAAGTCGATCATCATGATGGCATTCTTCTTCACTACGCCGATCAGCATGATGAGTCCCACGAAGGCGAACAGGTCGAGATCCTTGTGGAACAGCTTCAGGGTAAGCAGCGCGCCGAACACGGCAGAAGGCAATCCCGAAAGAATGGTGATCGGGTGAATGAAACTCTCGTAGAGAATTCCCAGGATGATGTAGATCACCAGCACGGCAACGATCAACAGGACAGTCATACCGCGGAACG
This sequence comes from Bryobacteraceae bacterium, assembly GCA_030041985.1. Taxonomy (GTDB): domain Bacteria; phylum Acidobacteriota; class Terriglobia; order Bryobacterales; family Bryobacteraceae; genus PSRJ01. The sequence goes on from JASIAM010000084.1 coordinate 13,142, forward strand.
ATTTTTGAAACTCCTTCACCGTGCCCTGGAAATCGGCGCTGATGGTGGGTGGAATGCGCAATTCCTGAATAGCGTCATTCACCCGGTCAGCGGCCTGCCCGAGCGAGAATCCGGGCGCCAGATTGAAAGAAATGGTAACGGCGGGAAGTTGGCCGAAATGATTGACCGAGAGTGGTCCGGCGCCGCGCGTGGAGCGCACCACGGATTCGAGCGGGACGAGCGACCCCGTGGCGGAGTGCACGTAGAGTTTCGAAAGCCCATCGGGATTGGACTGGTAGCGCGGCTCCACTTCGGTGATCACCTGGTACTGGTTGGACGACGTGAAAATGGTCGAGACCTGCTGGTTACCGTAGGAGGCGGCCAGAGCACCCTCGATCTGCGCCGGGGTCACTCCCAAAGAAAGCGCGCGATCGCGGTCGATATCCAGTTGCACTTGGGGACTGCGAATCTGAAGGTCGGAATTCACATCCACGAAACCGGGCAGGGTCGCGATCTTGGCCATCAGCGGCGGCACCCACTTGTAGATTTCCTGCAAGTTGGCGCTTTGCAGAGTGAGCTGGTAAACGCTATTGGTTTGCTGCCCCGTA
>JASIAM010000085.1 GCA_030041985.1 Bryobacteraceae bacterium
TAACGGCTCGCCACGAACCGTCACGTTTGGCCAAGTCATGACCGGCTGGCCGGGAACGGTGGGGCCAAAGGGATTGCTAGCGGTGGCGTTACCGGAGGCGTTTCCGTTGAACTGGGCTACGCCTGTGCCGGAATAGAGGATGCCAAAGCCGCCGCGTAGCACGGTTTTCGGCGCGGCCTGATAGGCAAAGCCGAGCCGCGGTCCGAAGCCATAAGGGTAGTTATGCGCGAACTGGCAATGACAGGTGGCCTGGTAAATCGCATCTCCTGGCATATTTCCGGCGGTAGGGTCGGGCAAGGTTGGGTCAAATTGCGGGGAGCGGCCGTATTGTTCCCTGTAATACGTCGAGTAGTCGTAGCGCAGGCCGTAGTCCAGCGTGAACTTTCGCGTTATCTTCCAGCTATCCTGCGCATACAGCCCCAATTCATGTTTTCCATAGCGCGCGATGGAGGTAGGATCGATGTTGGCATTATCCACTGCGCCCAGCAGAAAGCTGGCATAGGGGAAGCCCAGGCTGTAGGCGCCGACCGCAGAGGCGCCGACGTTAGAGGTGCCTGTCGCACTAGTAGTAGTCGTAGTAGATAAATAAGGCTCTGCCGTTTCCGCGGAGGAGAAGCCGTACAAGCCTTGGAGGTCGTTCGAGTCTTTCTCATAAAATCCCTCGAGGTTCAGACTTCCCCCGAACTTGAAGGTGTGATTGCTCTTGACCCAGGTCAAGCTAGCGATGTTATTGAAGTTCGAGAAAAGGTCGTCTACGCGTCCGGGAGGGCCCAACTCGCCCGATGTAGTCCCCGCCCCCGCCATACCGCCGGCTTGGGCATTGTAGAGGCCAGTGACTTCGGGGAACGTGGTGGGAGTTGTAAAGGTAGAGCTGCAGAGACCCAGATTGGTGCAGAATTATAATTGGGTGTCACGGATGGGCGGCCCAGATCGTCGTAGTTGAAGCCGACGCCCAAATGCAACAGAAGCGTCGGCGTGAGCGTGTGGTCGTAGTTCAGGCGCTCGGTTTGTCCGTAAATCCCCCCGCCGAAGGTGCCGGAAACAGGTTGCGGCAGTCCGTCGGCGCCGTAGCAGGTCAGGCAGTAGGTGTCCGTTTGGCTCCAGTAGAAGGAGAGCTTGTCTTTAGGTCCGATGATCTGGTCGAGTTTGAGCGAGGGAATGTAGGTCGTCCGGGCGGTATATTCGGTGTTCTGAAAGTTATTGATCGCGCTGTTGACATTGCATGTGCCGCCCGCTACGCAGAAGGGCGCGGGGAGCAGGGCCTGCATCGCAAGAGCAACCGGGCTCAGCCGCGATTGCGGAATGGTGTTGTTCGGAAATGGACTAGTGACCACTTGTCCATTCACCGTTCGCGCGGTAGTGGGGTCGAAGATCTCATTGGCGTAGATGGTGGCGCCGGTCGGATCGGTTCCGAGAACGTGATTCCCCGCGGCCGTGATGGCGCTGCTAAAATTGCCCGTCCGGTACGCCGCCGTGGGAAGCGTTTCCTCACTTTGCAGGCTGTTCGTGTCCTGAATGAACTGCTCCCAGCCAAAGAAGAAAAACGTCTTGTCCTTGCCGTTGTAGACTTTGGGAATCCGTATCGGGCCGCCGAGAGTCAAGCCATAATCGTTGCGCCGCAACTCCGGACGCAACAACCCACCGTGGCCGTTATTGGTGAACGGGTCTCCCGCATTCAAGGCTTCGTTCTGCCCGTAATAGTAAAGGCTGCCATGGTATTGGTTCGTGCCCGACCTCATGACCATGTTCACCACCGCACCGCCGCTTTGCCCGTATTCCGCTGAGTAGTTGCTGGTCTGCACGGTGAACTCCGCGATTGCGTCCTGCCCAGGCGCGTTTTGCTCCTGGGCTACTTGCGCCATGATATTGGTGTTGTCCATGCCGTCGAGCAGCCCCGTCTCCGATGCCGACGGGTTGCCGTTGATGCGAACCCCTGTGTTGTTGTTGAGTCCGGGCTCGTTAAAATTCGGGCCCATAACAAGCGCTGAGGGCAGCATGAACGTGCCGGCGTAGGGATTACGGATGCCGGAACTATCCGCGCCGACGATAAGCAGCGGCAACGCGTCCATGGCCTCTGTGGAGACAGTCTGGCTTAACTCTCCGCTTTCCGTTTTGAGCAAGGGAGCTGCTGCCTGGATGGTGACCGACTCGGTAGTAGTGCCAACATCGAGCGTAGCGTCCACGCGAATGGTTTGCGCCGCCTGCACCTCGAGGCCCGTCCGGACAAATATCTTGAAGCCGGGCGCGGTAATCATCAATTGATAGATTCCCGGGGGCAACTCTGTCATTGTGTAATTCCCGGTATTCGAAGTCGCTACCGGATACTTAGCATTGGTCGCGGTGTTAGTGGCTTCCACAGAGACGTTGGCGACTACCGCTCCGGCTGGATCGGTGACCGTTCCCGTGATCGTACCCCCGCCTTGCGCGAATGCGGCCGCCGCCATTAGGAAAAAACTCAGAGAAAACCGAGAAAGACCTTTAGCAACAACCCGTTTCACCATGGCCCCTCCTCTGGCGATAGATCCAACATCGCAAGGTAGACACACTGGACCTCCGGCCTCGCCGCCCGGCCCTGCATCAACTAATTAAACTGCTCTGTATCAAGTCACTATGCCAAGATCTGTAGCGTGCCTGGAATTATATGCGGGCCGCAAATCACTGTCAACGGCCATTTTGTACGACCCGCTCTCAGGAGATGGTATGAATTCGCATCGGCAATCGCTCCGGACGCTCTTCATGATGAGATACTGCCCAGTTGCGCCAGAGAGCGATTCAGGCCCGCGCGATGGCGAGTCTTGGGGACACTTACACCGTAACCACTGCGGAAGGGCGGATTTGTGCATACATTAATGGCCGCATCTCTGCCTATTTTTTAACGTTGGCGCATTCGGTGCATCTCGGCCAGCAGGAACTTGTATGCGAAAGCTGATTGGACTACTTACTATAAGCACGATAACCATTGGCTCCGGCCTGGCTGCCGATAAGGTGGACAAGCAACAGCAGAACCATAACGACGCTTTTGTGGCGGGGCCTGCAAACGAATCTCAAATGGCCAAGCAGATCCGGCACAATCTGCTGATGGTGCCTTACTACTCAATTTTCGACGACCTCGCCTTCAAATTGGATGGCGGCGTTGTCACGCTGGAAGGGGCGTGCCCGCCGGAGCCGCCATGGGATATCCGATCCGATGCCGTAGCTGCCGCTAAAAAGGTCTCCGGCGTGACCCAGGTTGTCGATAATATTAAACTGCTTCCGTTGTCTGACATGGATTGGCAAATCCGCCGGGCGGAGGCGCGCGCCATTTATGGCGCGTCCGATATCGGGATGCGGTACGGGTATCAAGCTCTGCCCTCCATTCACATCATCGTCGACAACGGGCACGTGACACTGGAAGGGGTGGTCGATAATCAGTTTGACGACACACTTATCCGCACGCGCGCCAATACGGTGCCCTACGTTTTCTCGGTCACGGACAACCTGGTAGTGCTGAATAAGGGCAAGGAGAAGAAGGCGAAATCGTAAGGGCCCGCGAAACAGATGCCGACACCGCGCCGACGCCGCGGCATGGGACGCGGATGCGGATCCGGAGGACTGACAGTTGGGTAGAAGCTCTCAGCTACCAGACCATAGAGACTGACAGGCGGCAGGCCATTCAGCGCCAACTGAGCGCAGGAGCGACAATCGTTAAAATTGCCTCCATGACATGCACATTGTACGCTACGCCCAGTTGGTTAGGGATGGTTAGCAATAGGGTGTCGGCCGCCGTGATCGCCTCGTCTTTCCTAAGCTGTTCGATCAAGATATCCGGCTCCGCAGCGTAGCCACGGCCGAAGATCGCCCGTGCGTTGTCAAGAAAGCCGATCTGGTCCTCTTCCTGGCGTCCTCGCCCGAAATAGATACGATCGCTGTCGTTGATCAACGGGAAGATACTGCGGCTGACGGAAATTCGCGGCACACGAGCGTGGCCAGCCTCCTTCCAGGCTGCATGGAAAGCGCGAATCTGGGCGGCTTGTTGGATGTGGAACGGCTCGCCGGTCTCGTCGAATTTGAGGGTTGAGGATTGCATATTCATCCCGAGCTTGGCGGCCCAGGCTGCTGTCGCATTGGTCGCGGCCCCCCACCAGATACGATCACGCAATCCTTCGGAGTACGGCTCAAGACGCAGCAGCCCTGGCGGATTGGGAAACATCGGGCGTGGGTTCGGCTGCGCAAAACCCTTGCCACCCAGTAACTCCAGAAACTGCTCGGCGTGCCGCCGGCCCATACCTACATCGTCCTCGCCTTCCGCCGGCTGGTGGCCAAAATAGCGCCACCCATCGATCACCTGCTCGGGGGAGCCACGGCTGATTCCCAACTCTAGCCGGCCGCCAGAGATAAGATCGGCAGCGCCGGCATCCTCCGCCATATAGTGAGGGCTCTCATACCTCATGTCGATGACTGCGGTGCCAATTTCAATCCGCCGCGTCTTGGCTCCGATCGCGGCAAGCAGTGGGAACGGCGACGCCAGTTGCCGCGCAAAGTGGTGAACACGAAAATAGGCGCCATCCATCCCCAGGCGCTCGGCCTCTACGGCAAGGTCAATGGACTGCAGCAACGCGTCACGCGCCGACTGCGTTCGTGACTGCGGTGACGGCGTCCAATGACCGAATGAGAGAAAGCCAATTTTCTTCACAACATAAGTCTACTGTCTTGTTCCGGGATTGTCTCCGCTGGGGCGATGCGGTGCTCGATGAGGGTTTCGAGGCCGTCAGATGCCGCGGTGTGCAGCCCTGCGGAAGAACTTATGAAGTCTCTTCCTCTCCTTCGCGGCCTTCGCGCTGGGCTTTGAGGCGCTCCTCGCGGCGCTTGGCGCGGTCGGCGGCACGCTTGACGAGTTCGGAGCCGACCAGCTCGATCATGGCCTGCTCGGCGCCATCACCCTTCCTGGGACCGAGGCGCGTAATGCGGGTGTAGCCACCGTTGCGCTGGCCAAAACGGGTTCCCAGTGTATCGAAGAGTTTTTTTACGGAAGCCGGGGTGCGCAATACGGCCGCGGCCTGACGGCGGCTGTGCAGCGTATCGGTTTTGGCCAAGGTGATCATCTTCTCGACCAGAGGCCGAACCGCCTTTGCTTTGGGGACAGTGGTGATGATGCGCTCCTCCAGAATCACGCTGGTGGCGAGATTGCGGAGCAGTCCGACGCGGGCATCCACTTCCCGCTTGAGTTTAAATCCTGCGACTTTGTGTCTCATGGGTTACTCCGGAGAAGACTCCTGCAGGTCGTCGGGCCCGAGATCGGTTGGAGTGCCGCCGACCTGGGGCGGAGGAGCTACCAGACGGCCATGGGCATCCATACGCATTCCGAGAGCTAGGCCCATGTTGGCGAGAATCTCTTTAATCTCGTTGAGAGATTTGCGGCCGAAGTTCTTAGTGCGCAGCATTTCGGCTTCGGTCTTCTGCACCAGTTCGCCGATGGTTTGAATATTGGCGTTCTTGAGGCAGTTATAGGAACGCACGCTCAACTCAAGCTCTTCGACGGAGCGGTTGAGGACCTCGCTCATTTTGTCGAGGCCGCGCTCGGCGATTTCTTCGGAGGGTTCGGGAACTTCCTCGAAGTTGATGAAGATGGACATGTGGTCCTTGAGGAGCTTAGCGGCGTAGCCGATGGCGTCCTGTGGGGAAACCGCGCCGTTGGTCCAGACCTCGAGGGTGAGTTTGTCGTAATCGGTCATCTGGCCAAGGCGCGCGGCCTCGACCTGGAAGTTGACTTTGCGCACGGGGGAGTGGACGGAATCGATGGGGATGTAGCCCAGGGCCAGATCCTCATCGAAATTCTTGTCGGCGCTGACGTAGCCGCGGCCTTTCTTGAGGCGCATTTCGACGTGCAGTCTGCCGCCTTCGCTCACGGTGGCGATATGGACATCGCGGTCGAGCACTTCCACATCGGCGTCGGTTTCGATTTGGCCGCTGCGCACATCGCCGGGCTGATCGATGCTCAAATGGACGGTCTTGATGCCTTCGCCCATGATTTTGAAAGGCACCTGTTTGAGATTGAGGATGATGTCGGTAGCGTCCTCTACCACGCCGGGAATGGGGCTGAATTCGTGCTCGACCCCGTCGATGCGGACGGCGGTGATAGCGGCGCCCTCGATCGAACTGAGCAGGATGCGGCGGAGGCTGTTGCCGATGGTGGTGCCGAAACCGCGCTGGAAGGGTTGTGCGGTAAACATGCCATACCGGTCGGTTAAGGTTTCGGTATTGGCGACAAGACGCTTGGGTTTTTGGAAGCCTTTGAACATAGTGAAAACCTCGGAAGCTGTCAGCTATCCGCTTTCAGCTATCAGCTACTTGGAATACAACTCAACGATGAGCTGTTCATTCAATTGGATCTGTACCAGCTCATCGCGCTTGGGCACGCTTTGAATGCGGCCTTTTAAGCCATCACGGTCGACATCAATCCAGTTAGGCGCCGGAGCATGGGCAGTAGCGTCGCGCGCCGCCAGGATGGTGGGGTTATTCTTACTGGTTTCGCGAACCGCCACTTCGTCGCCGGGCTTTACCTGGAAGGAAGGGATATTGACCTTGCGGCCATTCACCTGAATGTGTCCGTGGCGGACCACCTGGCGGGCTTGCGAACGGCTGGTGCCGAACCCCATGCGGTAGATCACGCTGTCCAGGCGCCGCTCGAGGGCCGACATGAGATTTTCGCCGGTGATGCCCTTGGCCAAGGCAGCCTTCTCGAAGGTGTTGCGGAACTGGGTTTCGAGGATGCCGTACACCCGGCGCACCTTTTGTTTTTCGCGAAGCTGCAGACCATAGCCCTGGAGCTTGGCTTTGCGATCCTTGCCATGCTGGCCGGGGACGAAGTTACGTTTTTCAATGGCGCACTTTTCGCTATGGCAGCGCTCGCCCTTGAGATACAGTTTCATGCCCTCGCGCCGGCAGAGCCGGCAAACCGGGCCGAGATATCGAGCCAATGTTTCTTCTCCTTACCTTTTCCTTCAGGTGCGGTTTACAGCCTTGGCCGGCCTTCGTCCCGCTTGTTTTTAGTTGTCAGCTATCAGTTTTCAGTTGTCAGTTTAAGGCATCGGTTCGAGCAGTTACTGAAAACTGACAACTGATAACTGACAACTCGCTTTAGACTCTTCTCTTTTTCGGCGGACGGCAACCGTTATGCGGAATGGGAGTGACATCTTTGATCGCCCGCACTTCGATGCCGGCGGTGGAGAGGGCGCGAACCGCCGATTCGCGGCCCGAACCGGGACCGCTCACACGAACTTCTACTGTGCGCAAACCGCTTTCTACGGCTTTGTTGGCAGCCGTGAGGGAAGCTTGCTGAGCCGCGAAGGGAGTGCCCTTGCGCGACCCGCGGAATCCCAAAGATCCCGCGCTCGACCAGGCCAGGGTGTTTCCCTCCTGATCGGCAATGGTGACGATGGTGTTGTTAAAGGTCGCCTGGATATGCACGATGCCGGTGTGGACAACGCGCTTTTCCTTTTTCTTGAAACTCTTCTTTTTTCCGCCTTTGGCGGGCGATTTGGTGGATGCTTTCGCGGCTTTAGCCATAGCTTTAGGTCTTCGCCGTCGCTTTCTTCTTGTTGGCCACGGTGCCGCGGCGTGGTCCTTTGCGCGTGCGGGCGTTGGTGTGGGTACGCTGGCCGCGCACCGGAAGGCTGCGGCGGTGGCGCAAGCCGCGGTACGAACCCATCTCGATGTGACGCTTGATGTTCATCGAGATTTCCTTGCGCAAGTCGCCTTCGACCGCGCCCTCTTCTTCCAGAATTTGACGGATGCGGTTGACTTCATCCTCGGTCATGTCGCGAACCTTCTTGTCGAAGTCAATGCCCGCCCGGTAGAGGAGCGAGCGGGATCGGGTACGGCCAATGCCGTAGATATACGTTAGCCCGATTTCGGCCCTTTTGGCGGGCGGGAGATCCACACCGGCGATACGTGCCATGGTTGTTCCTCGTTATCCCTGTCTCTGTTTATGTTTCGGATTTACGCAGATAACCCGCACCACGCCCTCGCGGTGGATTACCTTGCATTTATCGCAAATTCGTTTGACGCTGGCTCGTACTTTCATAAAGAAGTTATCAGTTTTCAGTTATCAGTTTTCAGTTTTTAGGGTCTCGTTAATACCCATGGACCATTTTCTGTTACTGCTATGCAGTGTTCGAAGTGGGCGGAATTGGAGCCGTCTTTAGTGACGGCGGTCCAACGGTCTTTCAAAACTACCGCTTCGGCGCCTCCGGCATTGACCATCGGTTCGACAGCCAGGACCATTCCTTCCTTCAGACGCGGGTTCTCGTTTTTGCGGTCCACGTAGTTGGGCACTTGGGGCTCTTCGTGAAGCTGGGTTCCAATGCCGTGGCCCACGTACTCGCGCACGATCGAAAACCCGTTGGATTTCACATGTTGCTCCACTGCACCGCAAACATCGAACAAACGATTGCCGGAGCGCACCTTATGGATCGCGAATTCGAGCGCATCCCGCGTAACCTGGAGGAGCTTGCGGTTGGGTTCATCGATTTCGCCGACTGGAACGGTAATCGCGGAATCGCCATAATAACCGTCCAGCTTGACGCCGGTATCGATCGAGACGATATCGCCCTTGCGGAGGGTTCGTTTCGCGCTGGGGATACCATGAACGATTTCGCTATTGACCGAGGTGCACAGGGCGAAGCGGTAGGCCTGGCCGGCGGCATGCACATAATAGCCTTTGAACGCAGGGATAGCGCCGGCATCCGCCATCATCTTTTCGGCGGCCGTTTCCAGATCCAGCGTGCTAATTCCTTCCGCCACCATTTCTTTCAGCTTTTCCAGGATCTGCCACACGAGCAGTCCGCTGCGCCGCATTTTCTCGAGTTCAGCGGCGGTTTTGCGTACGATCATCGGCCTTCACGGCGTTATTTTCTAGAATTCCACAAATCTTGCGCGCGATCTCCTCGGGCGGCAGGTCATCCGCTGTGACCTCCTGAACCTGATGTCCGGCGGAGCGGAAATAATCGAGCACCGGCATGGACTGTTCGTCATAAGCAGCCAGACGGTCGCGGATCACGTCTTCGCGATCGTCCTCCCGAATCATCAGAGCATGCCCATCCAAATCACATACCTCATCCACTTTGGGGGCTTGCGAAACCATGTTGTACAGGGTCCCGCACACCGGGCATTGGCGGCGGGCACACAAACGCACAATAATTATATTGTAATTGACGGAGAGATAAACCACCACTTGCTGAAGTCCACGCGGCTCCAGTAACCCGCCGAGGTACTCGGCCTGGGCGATCGTACGGGGATAACCATCCAGAATGAACCCTTGAGCGGCATCCGGTTGGCTGATCCGTTCCGCCACCAGGCGATTGACAAGCTCGTCTCGAACCAGCGCGCCGGACTGGAGTTTGGCGGCCACGGGAGACCCGTTTTCGGCGCCGCTTCGGACGCGCTCGCGCAGCATGTCACCGGTAGAAATGTGGGGAACCTGCAGGCAATCGCGCAGCAGCTTGGCTTGCGTGCCCTTGCCCGAACCGGGGGGCCCGAATAAGACGATCGCCTTCACTGGAGACTAGAACGTGCTCCTTCGACCACGGATTCTCCCCGACCTGGGGGTGAAACCTTCGTAATGCCGCATGATGAGCTGCGCTTCGATCTGATTGATCGTATCCATCGCGACGCCCACGACAATCAGCAGAGAAGTGCCGCCAAAGTAAAACTGCACGTTCAACCCGTCGAGCAGGAACCGGGGAGCCACGCGATCGATCCAGTTGCCGATCAGAACCAAGTGGTTCAGCTTGATGCCCGAAATCATGATATCCGGAATGAGGCAGAGGATCGAGAGGTATATGCCGCCGACCACCGTGATTTTGGTGAGAATGTTGTTCATATAGTCAGCGGTATTGCGGCCTGGCCGGATACCGGGAATGAAACCGCCGTACTTGCGCATGTTGTCGGCCGCTTCATTGGGGTTAAAAATAATGGACACGTAAAAAAAACAGAAGAACATGATACCGGCAACGAAGAGCACGTAATATAAAGGCTCGCCGTGCTGGATATCGCGTAGAATCGAGACCAGCCAGCCGATATTCTTGATCGGGCCCATATTGGCGAAGGTGGCGGGAAACGCCAGAATGGAAGAGGCGAAGATCACCGGGATGACACCGCCGGCGTTGACCTTGAGAGGCATGTGGGTGGATTGCCCGCCCATGACGCGGCGGCCCACCACGCGCTTTGCGTATTGCACGGGAATGCGCCGCTCGCCGCGCTCCACCAGGACGATAAAGGCCACCACGGCCACCATCATAACCAGCAGGACTATCAGGGTGAGCGCGCTCCACTCATGCGTTACGAAGGTATTCTGCCAGACGTTGTTGATGGCACTCGGCAGACCCACCACGATTCCGGTGAAAATGATCAACGACATGCCGTTGCCGATGCCGCGGTCGCTGATCTGCTCGCCCAGCCACATAATGAAGGTCGTGCCCGCGGTAAGAGAAATGACCGTCAGCGTGAGAAAGCCGATGCCCGGACTAAGCACGAAGCCTTGCTGCGCGGCCTCGAGACTTACGGCGATACCCGCAGACTGAAGCACAGAAAGAATAATGGTAAGATAGCGGGTCCATTGGGTGATTTTGCGCCGCCCCAGTTCGCCTTCCTTTTGCAGCTTTTCGAGCGTCGGAACCACCACCGTGAGCAATTGCAGGATGATCGACGCCGTAATGTAGGGCATGATGCCCAGAGCGAAGATGGTAAGCCGGCGCAGATTGCCGCCCCCGAACAAGTCGAAAAAGCCGAACAGCGAGCCGCCGCTCGAAGAAAAGAAGTCCGACCAGCGGTTGATATCGACGCCGGGAATGGGGATGTGGCCGCCCAGCCGGTAGACGGCGAGCAGACCCAGGGTGAACAGGACCCGGTTCCGCAAATCCGGAATACGAAAGATATTGACGAATCTTTCCAGGAACCTCATAAACGCCTACGATTCTTCGGCCGGTTCCAGAGGAGCACCAATGACCCGCGCCTCCCCACCGGCCTTTTGTATTTTCTCCAGGGCCGATTTGGAAAAATGGTGGGCCTCCACCGTGATTTTTCGCGTCAATTGACCCGATCCCAGAATTTTGACGGCCTCACCAGGCTTCTTGAGAAGACGGAGTTCCAGCAGCCGGTCCAAGGTAAACGTGTCGCCATCCAGCTTTTCGAGACGCCCTAAATTTACTAGGACGAACTGCTTCTTGAAGATATTAGTGAAACCGCGCTTGGGTAGGCGGCGGTGGAGCGGCATCTGGCCGCCCTCAAAACCACGCATCAGGCTGAAGCCGGTGCCGGCGTGCTGGCCTTTATTGCCGCGCGTGGAGGTTTTTCCGCGCCCGGAGCCCATGCCGCGGCCGATGCGCTTGCGGGCTTTCTTCTGCCCGGCGGGAGGTTTTAGTGAACTGAGGTTCATATAATGAGTTGTCTTCTTCCGGACCGAGTCATCTGTTCCCTTCCAGGCGCTCATGGCTTTGAACGACGGAGAGCAACGCGAAAGCGGCTTCTCTCAAATCGACGATACTTTTGTGATCCTCTTCTACGATGATCTTGAGGGCATCCAGTTTGGCCTGCAATTCATGAATATCGTGGACAAAGATTTCGTGCGACTCCGCTAAAGCCTCGTGGCGCTCCTCCATCCGCTTTGCCCACTTTTCAAACTCTTCGAAGGTCATCCCCTACTCCACAATCTCCAACAAATGCGGAACTTTCTTTACCATACCGCGGAACACCGGCGAATCGGGGCGCTCGACCACCTGATTGAGCTTGCGCAGGCCCAGGCCCTTGACGACGCGCTTATGTTTTTCCGGCGTGCAGATGGGGCTGCGGACCAGCTTGATTTTGATTTTGCCTTCCATTAGAGCTTCTCCACTGCCAGGCCGCGCATTTCCGCTACGGCGCTCTTTTCGCGCAGTGATTCGAGCGCGACGATGGTGGCCTTCACCACGTTGTGCGGGTTGCGCCGGCCGATGGATTTCGTAAGCACGTTGGGAATGCCGCAAGCCGAAATGACCGCGCGCACGGCCCCGCCGGCAATCACGCCGGTTCCTTCCGGCGCCGGCTTCAGCAGCACCTGGGAACTGGCAAATGCGCCCAGAACCGGGTGCGGAATCGTGGTCTCGAGCACGTTGATTTTGCGCAGGTTCTTTTTGGCGCTTTCGATGCCCTTGCGGATGGCCGAAGGCACCTCCTTGGCTTTGCCCACGCCGAAACCCACCACTTTGGCGGAAGGATCGCCGATCACCACCAGAGCAGAGAAACTCAGGTTCTTGCCGCCTTTTACCACTTTGGTAACACGGTTAATGGAAACGACCTGTTCTTTCAGGTTGAGCGTTCCCGGATCGATGCGTTTCACGATAATCATCAATCAAAACTCCAATCCCGCGGCGCGGGCGGCATCAGCCAGCGCCTTGACGCGGCCGTGATACTGATACCCGCCGCGGTCGAAGACGACCTTGCGAATGCCCTGTTCTTTCGCCTGTTCCGCCACCGCTTTGCCGATCGCCTTGGCAGCCGCCAGATTGCCGCCGTTGGTGCGGTGAGTCTTATCCGCCGAAGAAGCCGCAGCCAGGGTTTTGCCCTGCGAATCATCGATGACCTGCGCGTAAATATGGGCCAAGCTGCGAAAGACAGCCAGGCGTGGACGTTCGGCGGTGCCCCGCAGCTTGCGCCGGATGCGTTGATGCACCCGCGCACGAATCTCGTTCTTAGCGACTCTACGAATCATTTGCCACCAGCCCCGGTCTTGCCGACCTTTTTGCGCAATACTTCCCCGGTGTAGCGGATACCTTTATTTTTGTAAGGGTCCGGCTTGCGAAGCGCGCGGATATTAGCGGCCACCTGCCCCAACAACTGACGGTCAAAGCCGCTGAGGACCAGGTGCGTCTGCTTATCGATTTTCATATCGACGCCCTCGGGCAGCAGGAACTCGATGGTGTGCGAATAGCCGAGGTTGAACGTCACAATCTTGCCTTTGACATCGGCGCGGTAACCGATACCGACGATATCGAGTTCGCGGGTAAAACCACTCGAAACACCCTGGACGGCGTTGGCGGCGAGCGCGCGCGTGAGGCCGTGCAGGGCCGCGTGCTGATCCGAGTCCCGCTTCACTTCGAGCCGTCCCGAGCTCTGGATGATGGAAATCCCCGCCGGTATGGGCACAGACAGTTTTCCCTTGGGGCCGGCGACCTCCAGTTGTTCGCCGATCTGCACGGTAACGCCGCCAGGCAGCGGGATCAGCTTCTTTCCGATTCGTGACATATCAGATACCTCGGGGGCCGGGAAGTGGAAAATGGGCTTCTTTCATGGCTTTACCAAACACGGCACAGGATTTCCCCGCCGATATGTTCTTTGTGGGCATCGCGCCCGGTCATCACACCGCGGGGCGTAGTCAAGATGTTGATGCCCATGCCGCCGAGCACGCGCGGAATCTCGGTTTGCCCGACATAGACACGGCAACCGGGCCGCGAAACGCGCTCGATGGCCGAGATGACCGGAGCGTTATCCGAACCGTATTTCAGATAAATGCGAATGGTTTTCTTAGCGCCCTCTTCGACGACCTTATAGGTGGCGATGTAGCCCTCTTCCTTGAGAATGCGCGCGATCTCGATTTTCAGCCGGGAAGCAGGCACATCCGCCTTGGGATGACGGGCGCGAATGGCGTTGCGCACGCGGGTGAGCATGTCGGCAATGGGATCACTGATCATATTTCTCTGATTGAGCCTCCTACCAACTGGCTTTGACCACTCCCGGGATTTCGCCGTTGAGGGCAAGCTGGCGGAAGCAGAGCCGGCAGATGCCGAACTTGCGGAGAAATCCGCGCGGGCGGCCACAGCGCCAGCAGCGATTGCGATGTTTGCAGCGCAGCTTCGGCTTCCTGGTTTTGACAGCTTCTTCGAGCTTCAGGTCTTTAGCGATCTTAGCGGTAGTTGCCATGATTCCCGTGTCTCCTTATTGCCGGAACGGCATTCCCATGTGCCGCAGCAGCGCCAGGCCTTCGGCATCGGTCTTGGCCGTAGTCGTAATGGATATGTTCATGCCTTTGGTTTTTTCCACCTTGGCGTAGTCGATTTCGGGGAAGATCAACTGATCTTTCACGCCCAGTGTATAATTGCCGCGGCCATCGAACGATTTGGTGGAAACGCCGCGAAAGTCGCGCACACGCGGCAGCGCTACGTTCACCAGGCGGTCGAAAAATTCGTACATGTGGTCGCCCCGCAGCGTGACCATGCAGGCGATCGGCATATTCTCGCGCAGTTTAAATGCGGCGATCGATTTGCGCGCCTTCGTGACCACGGGTTTCTGGCCGGTGATCTGTCCCAGCTCGGTAACCGCGCCATCCATGAGTTTGGCGTTCTGGCTGGCCTCACCCAGACCGATATTGATCGAGATCTTCTCCAGCTTGGGCACGGCCATCGGATTCTTGTAGCTAAACTCTTTGGTCAACACCGGGACAACTTTTTTCTGATAATGCTCTTTCAATCTTGCTGGCATGGGTCCTCTAACGGCGGCGCTTACGGCCGGTCCTCCAGATGCTCGATTCGTTGCTCGTGGATCTCGGCTACGTGGACCAGCCGGGCAGTGGCTTCCATGATTTCCGCCATACGCTTGTCACGTTCCCGGTTTTCGGCAGCCGTGAGCTCCACGGTTTGCGCCAACGCTTCGTGCCGCTCCGCTACACGCATCAACCGGGCAGTGGCTTCCATAATTTCCGCCAGACGCTTGTCGCGTTCCCGGTTTTCGACAGCCATGAGCTCGACGGTTTGTGCCAACGCTTCGTGCCGCTCCGTTACGCGCATCAGCCGGGCAGCAATGCCTTCCATGATTTCCGCCAGACGCTTGTCGCGTTCCCGGTTTTCGGCAGCCGTGAGCTCCACGGTTTGCGCCACTCTTTCGAGCCTCTCGTCGATGGTCATCCCGAGTCTCCTGTCTCTACTTCTTATCCAGCGTCGTTCCGCACTTGCGGCACACCCGCGTACGGCGGGTGCGGCCTCCAGGCAGTTGATCGACGTGGTGGCCGATGCGCGTCGCTTTGTCGCAACCGGGGCAGACGATCATCACATTGGACACGGCGATGGCGCTTTCCCGCTCGGCGATGCCGCCCTTGATCTGCTTGTTGGGGTT
Source organism: Bryobacteraceae bacterium (assembly GCA_030041985.1). Lineage (GTDB taxonomy): Bacteria > Acidobacteriota > Terriglobia > Bryobacterales > Bryobacteraceae > PSRJ01. Next base: position 15,121 of record JASIAM010000085.1, read on the forward strand.
GGGCCGCGTGTGCCGCTTGATCATGCCGACGTGCTCCACCAGAATGCGGCCTCGCTCCCGGTCGATGCGCAGCACGCGGCCGCTTTTCCCTTTATCCCGCCCCGAGATTACCTTTACCGTATCTTCCCTTTTCAACTCAATGCGCCGGGGCGGCGGCGCTACTTTCTTAGCGATGCCCATCTAAATCACCTCAGGCGCGAGAGACACAATCTTCATAAATTTCTTGTCGCGCAGTTCCCTGGCAACCGGGCCGAATACGCGCGTTCCGACCGGTTCTCCGGCCTCATTAATCAGTACGGCGGCATTCGAATCGAACCGGATATAGGTTCCGTCCTTGCGCCGGATCTCTTTACGCATGCGCACGATCACGCAGCGCACCACCTTCCCCTTCTTAATAGCCGAATCGGGGGCCGCCTCTTTCACGCTGGCAGTGATCACGTCACCCAGTCCCGCACGCAGCCCGAGATCGCCGCCGCGCGGCAAGATACACGAAAGCTTGCGCGCGCCGGAATTATCGGCGACCTCCAGAATTGTTCGCATGCCAATCATAGTCGCTTCGCTCCTAGCGATCAGCTATCAGCGATCAGCTTTCAGCCCTGAGAACAGCCGGCTGATAGCTGAAAGCTGAGCGCTGACAGCTACACTTTCACATCCAGATCCGATGGCTGCGCTCCCACCTGCGCTGCCCGCCGCACTACTTCCGCCAGACGCCAGCGCTTCAGCCTGCTCAAAGGCCGGCACTCCACGATGCGCACCATGTCTCCTACCTTCGCATCGCCCTTTTCATCGTGCGCGTAAAACTTCTTCCGCTTGCCGATGATGCGCTTATACAGCGGATGCGGCACCCGCCGGCTCACTTCCACCACGATGGTTTTCTGCATTTTGGTGGAGACCACCTGGCCCACCTTTTCGTTCTTCAGCCCCGGCTGCTGTTGGTCCGCCATTACTTCTTCGCTCCTGCCTGCAACTCGCGCTCGCGCAGCACGGTGTAAATGCGGGCGCGGTCTTTCCGGTTGGCGCGCGCTTTTTTCAAACCATCCATTTGCCCCATCGATTTCTGAAAATGGAAGCGGAAGAGCTGCTCTTCTATGCCGCTCAACTGCCGCTCCAGTTCCTCTTTATCCAACCCGCGTATTTTGTCCACTTTCATGATTCTTACTCCGCGCCGCCCTACTCGCTTGCCCGGCTGACAAACCTGGTCTTGATGGGGAGTTTGTGAGCGGCCAGGCGCATGGCGGCTTCGGCCGTGGGGCGATCCACGCCCTCCATTTCAAACAGCACTTTTCCGGGCCGAACCACGGCCACCCATTGCTCGGGAGCGCCTTTGCCCTTGCCCATACGGGTTTCCGCAGGCTTCTTGGTAATGGGCTTGTCAGGAAAAAGGCGAATCCAAACTTTACCGCCGCGTTTGATGGAGCGGGTCATGGCCACGCGCGCGGCTTCGATCTGCCGGTCCGTAATCCAGGCGCATTCCATGGCCTTCAGGCCGAAATCGCCAAATGCCACCGAAGAGCCACGCCACGCCTTGCCGGCCATGCGGCCGCGCTGCTGCTTCCGGTACTTTACTTTCTTGGGCATCATCATAGCGGGGGTTCTCCGTTAGTGCTTCTCACCCGGCGTCTCCCCTGACGGGGGCGGGGCTTCCGGTTCGGATTTATCGGCCGCCGCGTCCGGTGGCTCCTGCCGGACCTCCTGTTTCCAGGACGGCTGGTGTTGGGGCGACATCAAAGGAGGCAGAATGGGAGCCGGACGGGCGGCAGGCCGCGGCAGGTCTGAAGGCGGCGCCTGGGTAGCTGGTCCGGAAGGCTCGGCGGCAGGGGCGGGCGCATGGCTGTCACGGTCGCGCCGGCGATCGCCGCGGTCCCGGTCTCCCCGATCGCGCCGCTCGCGCCGCGGCTCCGGTTCGGGCAGAAACCCGCGGCGCCCTTTCGAAGTATCCAGAATCTCGCCCTTGTACAGCCACGCCTTGATGCCAATCACGCCGTACGTCGTGTGCGCTTCGGCGAAACCGTAATCGATATCCGCCCGCAGCGTGTGCAGCGGCAACTGCCCCTGCAGATACCACTCGCTGCGCGCAATCTCGGCGCCGTTCAAGCGTCCCGACACCCGTACTTTAATGCCTCTGCAGCCGAACCGCAGCGCCGAATCGACCGCCTTGCGCATGGCCCTGCGAAACGCCACGCGCTTTTCGAGTTGCAGCGCGATATTTTCAGACACCAGTTGCGCATCCAGTTCCGGCTTGTGCACCTCCTGAATGTCGATGAACACCTCGCGCTTGGTGCGCCTGGCCATGTCCTGCTTCAGCTTTTCGATTTCGGCGCCCTTGCGGCCGATGATGATTCCCGGCCGCGAGGTGCGAATCGTCACGCGCAGCTTGTTGCCCGGCCGGTCCACTTCCACCGCGCTCACGCCCGCCGATTTCAGCCGCGCCCGCAGAGTCTCTTTCAACTCCAGGTCTTCCTGCAGCAGCTTGGCGTAGCCTTGTTTGGCAAACCAGCGCGATCGCCACGGCTTGTTGAAGCCCAGCCGGAACCCGTATGGATGAACTTTTTGTCCCATAGTAGCTATCAGCCCTCAGCTATCAGCTATCAGCTCCCCGCGCAGCCAGAGACAACTCTGGCTGACCGCTGAAAGCGGAGCGCTGATCGCTCCCATCATTCCTCTTCCCCGCCTCCCCGCTCCGCCACTTTAATGACAATGTGCGCCAGCCGCCGTTGATACCGGTAAGCGCGGCCCATGGGGGCGGGACGGATACGCTTCATGCGCGGCCCTTCGTGGACGTAGGCTTCCGAGACAAACAATTCGTCCACATCTACGTCTTCAAAGCGGTCCTGCGCGTTGGCAATGGCCGACTGCAGCACTTTCTCCACAGCCGGCGCAATGCGCTTATTGGTTGCCCGCAGTGTATTAATGGCCGCGCCCGCCTTCTGGCCGCGGATCAGGTCCACTACCAGCCGGGCCTTCTGCGGAGAGACCCGAATGTATCTTGCTTCTGCCTTGGCTTCCATTTCCAGCCCCTAGCCCCCAATCCCCAGCCGCTAGGCGGGTTTCGCCGTCTTCTCCGTCGCCGCCTTCACCGAATGTCCCTTAAACGTCCGCGTGGGAGAGAACTCGCCCAGCTTATGTCCGACCATGTTTTCGGTGATGTACACCGGAATAAACTTTTTGCCGTTATGGACCGCGATCGTATGACCCACAAATTCCGGAAGAATGGTCGAGCGGCGCGACCAGGTGCGCACCACCTTCTTCTCATTAGCGGCGTTCAGCACCGCCATCTTGGTCTCCAGATGCGTGTCGGTAAACGGTCCCTTCTTAACCGATCGGCCCATGCGTCCTTTACCTCTTCTTGCTCTTGCGCGTCACAATCCACTTATCGGTGCGCTTGTTGTTGCGGGTTTTGAATCCACGCGTCGGCTGCCCCCACGGCGTTACCGGATGACGCCCACCCGAAGTTTTTCCCTCGCCGCCGCCGTGCGGATGATCCACCGGGTTCATCGAAACGCCGCGGTTATGCGGCATCTTGCCCAGCCACCGCGTGCGTCCGGCCTTGCCGAGCGAAACATTCTCGTGATCGACGTTGCCCACCTGCCCGATGGTCGCCATGCACTCCACCGGCACGCGCCGCACTTCTCCGGAAGGCAGCTTGAGCAGCGCAAGAGTCCCTTCCTTCGAAACCAACTGCGCCTGCGACCCGGCCGAACGCGCCATCTGCCCGCCCTTGCCCGGCCGCAGCTCGATATTGTGCACCACCGTGCCGGCCGGCATATTCTTCAACGGAAGCGCGTTGCCTACCAGAATATCCGCCTGCGGCCCGGACATTACTTTTTGCCCCACCTTCAGCCCGTCCGGCTGCAGAATGTACCGCTTTTCGCCATCCACGTAATGCAACAGCGCAATGCGCGCCGACCGGTTGGGGTCGTACTCGATGGACGCCACTACCGCCTCGATCCCGGTCTTGTCGCGCTTGAAATCCACCACGCGATACGCCTGCTTCGCGCCGCCCCCGATGAAACGCGAGGTGATGTGGCCCCGGTTGTTGCGCCCGCCGGTGCGGTGTTTCGGTTCGAGCAGCGATTTTTCAGGCGCCTTTTTGGTAAGGTCGTCCCGCGAAACGACCGTCTGAAATCGCCGTGTCGCGGTCACCGGTCTGTACGTTTTAATCGGCATATTTAGCTCTCAGCCATCAGCCTTCAGCCTTCAGCCTTCAGCCCCTGAAGCTGAAAGCTGATCGCTGAAAGCTGACCGCTATATCTCCGCAAAATCCGGCACCTTCTCGCCCTTCTTCAACCGCACGTACGCCTTCTTCCAATCCGACCGGTAACCGGCAAACCGGCCCCGGCGCCGCATTTTGCCTTCGAAGGTCGCCGTGCGCACTTCTTCGACTTTCACCTTAAAAAGCTTCTCCACCGCCGACTTCACCTGGGTTTTGTTAGCCGCCGGAGCTACTTCGAAACACAGCGTGCGTTCATCATCTTTCTTGGCCACACCTTTTTCGGTCACCAGCGGCCGGCGGATCACTTCGTAGTTATTCATTTTGCGAGCGCCTCCGAAAATTTGCGCGCGGCCGCTTCCGATAACAGCACCTCCTGGTGCTCCAGAAGATGATACGGATTTACCTCGCGCGTGGGCATCAGGGTTACGCCCTTGAGATTCCGCACACCCAAGGTCAAATTGCGGTCGCCCGAATTATCCACCAGCAGCACCGTCCGCCCGCTGGCCACATTCGCCAGCGCGTTCATAGCGTTCTTCGTCTTGTGGTCCGGCAGGCTGAACGCCTGCACCACCTTCAACTCGCCATCCCGCACTTTAGCGGAGAGCGCCGACCGCAGCGCGCCCACCAGCATTTTGCGCGGCAACTTGTAGCTGTAATCACGCGGCACCGGGCCATGCACCGTGCCGCCATGCCGCCACAGCGGCGAACGGATCGACCCCATGCGCGCCCGCCCGGTCCCCTTCTGCTTCCACAGCTTCTTGCCGCTACCGGCCACTTCCGCCCGCACCTTAGTCTTGTGCGTGCCCGCGCGCCGGCCTGCCCGATACTGCCGCACCGCTTCGTACAGCAGCGCCTCATTTACTTCCGCAGCAAATACATCGTCGGCCAGTTCCAGCTCGCCCACCTTCTGATTATTCAAATCGACTACATCCACCGTCGGCATAGCGTTACCTCGCAGACCTCCGCACCACTACGTAGCCGCCGTTCGGCCCCGGCACCGCGCCCTTCACCACCAGCAGGTTGTCCTCGGTATCGACCTCGATCACTTCCAGATTGCGCACCGTCACCCGCGCATGCCCCATATGGCCCGACATGCGCATTCCCGGCAGCACGCGCGAGGGGAAGCTGGACGCGCCAATCGATCCCGGCGCGCGATGGAACATCGAGCCATGCGAACCACCACCACCGCCGAAGTGATGGCGTTTCACCAGGCCTGCATAGCCCCGCCCCTTGCTGATGCCGATCACATCCACCTTATCCTTCGGCTTAAACTGGTCCACCAGCACACGGTCGCCCGGTTTCAAATCGTCATCGCCCGGACGCACTGGAAATTCCCGCAGAAACTTCGAGCCATCCACGCCGGCCTTTTTCAAGTGACCCGCCGCCGGCTTGTTGATGCGGTGCGGTTTGACGAACTCCACCAGCCCCATCTGCAAGGCATCATAGCCATCGCTCGTCGGCGTCTTGCGCTGCACCACCATGCAAGGCCCTGCCTTCAGCAGCGTCACCGGGACCACCTGGCCATCCGGCCGGAACACCTGCGTCATGCCAATCTTTTTGCCAAGGATTCCAGAAGTCATAAATAGCTCTCAGCGATCAGCTATCAGCTTTCAGCCACCCCAGCCTGTCTTAGCTGAGCGCTGAAAGCTGATTGCTGAGCGCTTATTTCCCAAACGCCTTAATCTCCACATCCACGCCCGCCGGCAGATCCAGCTTCATCAGCGCATCCACCGTTTGCTGCGTCGGCTCCAGGATGTCCAACAACCGTTTGTGCGTCCGGATTTCAAACTGCTCGCGCGATTTCTTATCCACATGCGGCGACCGCAATACCGTCGTAATACTGCGCGAAGTGGGCAGCGGAATGGGACCGGCTACCTGGGCGCCGGTCCGCTTCGCCGTATCCACAATCTCCGTCGTTGACTGATCGAGCACGCGATGATCGTAAGCCTTCAGACGGATTCGTATTCGTTCTCTCAGCGCCATAATTGATCAAGCTCTCAGCCATCAGCTCTCAGCTTTCAGCCGGCCCGCCACGTGTCGTAGCTGAACGCTGATTGCTGGCCGCCGATCGCTACTTTATAATGTCCGTAACTGTGCCGGCGCCCACCGTACGGCCGCCTTCACGAATGGCAAACCGCAGCCCTCTATCCATGGCAATGGGCGTGATCAGCTCCACTTTCAGCGATACGTTGTCACCGGGCATCACCATTTCGGTGCCCTCCGGCAACTCTGCTACGCCCGTCACGTCCGTCGTTCGAAAGTAGAACTGCGGCCGGTACCCTTTGAAGAACGGCGTGTGCCGCCCGCCTTCTTCCTTGCTCAGCACGTAAACTTCGCCCTTAAACGTGGTGTGGGGCGTGATAGAACCGGGCTTGGCGATCACCTGCCCGCGCTCCACGTCGTCCTTTTCAATGCCGCGCAGCAGCAGCCCCACGTTGTCGCCCGCGCGCCCCTCGTCCAGCAGCTTCTTGAACATTTCCACGCCTGTCACCACCGTCTTGCGCGTGTCCTTGAAACCCACGATCTCCATTTCCTCGCCGACCTTGCAGATCCCCTTCTCGATGCGGCCCGTCACCACCGTGCCGCGGCCCTGGATCGAGAAAATGTCTTCA
>JASIAM010000086.1 GCA_030041985.1 Bryobacteraceae bacterium
CTCACCTGGTGAGCGGCCAGAAAACCTTCTTCAACATCAACTATCAGCTTACGCGCAGCAAGAGCGGCAGCATTTCCACCGGCCTTGTTCCCACCGAAGCCGAACGCGAGGGTAATTTCACGTCATTGCTGACTCCAACCACGGGATCGCCTATTGTGCTGCCGGCGCCTTTCGTGAACAACATCCTGCCGACTTCCGATATCAACCCCCAGGCGCAGGCTCTGCTCAACTACTATCCGCAAGCGAATTTCGCCGGAGGCAGCCGCTACAACTACCAGATCCCCATCACCAGCCTGGGCAACCAGAGCAACGTCAACTCGCGCATCACGGAGACGGTCAACGCCAAAAACCAGCTCGCGTTTAATTTCGCCTTCCAGACCAGCAACTCCACCACGCCGACGCCATTGGACTTTATCGACACGACGTCCATGACCGGATGGAACACCGGGGTGCTCTGGTCGTATCACTTCACCACCCGCATGATCAGCAACCTGCGGTATCAGTTCAGCCGCTCGGCCACGCAGTCGGTTCCGTACTTTTCCGATCTGACTAATGTCTCCGGAGCAGCCGGAATCGTGGGCAACAATCAGTCGCCGCTATTTTGGGGGCCGCCCACCCTGACATTCAGCAACGGCATCACGAGCCTGAGCGACGGCAACTACTCGCTGAATCACAACAACACCAGCTCTGTGAGCGAGAGTCTGCTGTGGGTTCGCAACAAGCACAACATCACCTTCGGCGGTGATTTCCGGCGGCTCGACTTCAACCAGCTCTCGCAACAGAATCCCCGCGGCAGCCTTCAATTCACCGGCGAATACACGGGCAATGGCAACCCCAATCTCGGTAACGATTTTGCAGATTTTCTGTTGGGCGTGCCAGATACCATTTCGATTGCGTACGGCAACGCCGACAAGTATTTCCGGGCCTCCTGGGTGGATACTTTCATCACCGACGACTGGCGGCTCAATTCGCGGCTCAGTCTGAACATAGGCCTGCGCTGGGATTTTCAGGCCCCGGTTACGGAATTGCAGAACCGCTTGGTGAACCTCGCCGTGGGCCCCGATTTCACTACTGTCACTCCGATTTGCGGCGAGGCCGCCGTGGGATGCGCTCTGGCCGGCCAGTTCGGTTATCCCGATTCGCTGGTGCGCCCCAACTACCACGAATTTCAGCCACGCATCGGCATCGCCTGGCGGCCATTCACCAAAGGCACTACGGTGGTTCGGGCAGGTTACGGCATCTACTTCAACACTTCGGTTTACCAGCCGCTGGCGCAGCAAATGGCGCAGCAATCGCCGCTCTCTTACAGCTTTACGCAACCCAATTCGTTAACCAGCCCCTATATGCTGGCAAACGCGTTCCTGATTCCGGCCACCATCAGCACCACGCAAACGTTCGCGCTCGATCCCAATTTTCAGATCGGGTACCTGCACTACTGGCAGATCGCCGTGCAGCAGAACCTGACCAGTTCGCTGGTGGCGACTCTGACCTACAATGGTGATCTCGGCTTGCACGAAGTGCAGATGTTCCTCCCCTGGAGCGTGCCGCCGGGAGGGCAGGCGAGCCCCTATCCTTCCGGGTACATCTACGAAACGTCCAATGGTAGAGCCAACTATAACGGCGTCAGTGCGCGGCTGCAGCGGCGATTCCGCAGCGGAGTTTCCTTCAATGCCGCGTACACGTTTTCCAAGGCCATGGACGATTCGCAAACTTTGGGCGGGCGCGGCGCTGCTGCCGCTCCCATCGCGCAGAACTGGCAGGATCTGACAGCCGAATACTCGCTTTCGCCCTTCAATCGCACTCACAGTTTCAACTTCACCACGCAATTCAGCCCGGGCCAGGGCCTCGGCGGAGGCGCGCTCCTCAATGGCTGGAAGGGGGCACTCTTCAAGAGTTGGACCTTCCAAACGACTATGCAGGTCGCAAGCGGTCTGCCGCTTACGCCCACCGCGGGCAACCTGACGGACACCGGAACCGGAATATCCGGTGCCGTGCGCGCGGATTTGACGGGCGCTCCGATTTATGCCACTTCCGGCGGACTGTATCTCAATCCCGCCGCCTTTACGGAACCTCTCTCCGGCCAGTGGGGCACTGCCGGACGCGACATCATCACAGGCCCCATGCTGTTCAGCCTCAACCAATCGGTTGCTCGCACCTTCCGCCTCCCCGGAGAGCGCCGCAGCCTCGATCTGCGCTTCGACATTACCAATGTGCTCAACCACGTCACCTGGGCTTCCTATAACACAACCGTAGACAACGCCCAATTCGGCGAGCCGACTTCCGCCAACGCCATGCGCAGTATGCAGGCCACTCTGAGATTCAGGTTTTAAATTATGCAGCCACTGATGAATCTGATAACACAGTTACCGTGGGGTCAGGCCTTCCGGCCTGCCGCCGGGCTTCCGGCCGGCGTGCCGCACACCCGCCGAGTGCTTTCGATTCTGCCAATACACCAGTGGGGTAGGCGCTTTCGCCTGCCAGCAGAACTCCCCGATACTTTACTTTCTACTGTGGCGCCGCACGTCTGCGGGCGGCGCCGGACGGAAGCCCGGCGGCAGGCCGGAAGGCCTGACCCCACCATGCTTCTCCGCCGGGCGGTCGCTATCCTTGCGGCTCTCTTCCTCTGCCTTCCCGTTCCCGCGCAGCAAGCACCAGCGCCGGAGACCGCGCGGACAACCCGTACTGCCCAAACTCCGTCGAACGGTCCTGCGCGCTTTGGTGTCACATCACAACTGGTCGTCGAAGACGTGATCATCCGCGCCAAAGATGGCAGTCCCATCACCGGTCTCAAAGCCTCGGACTTTACCATCACTGAAGATGGCAAGCCGCAGAAGATCTCGGTATTTGATTTCCAGAAGCTGGAAGAGCAGCCCGCCGAACCCCGCATTCCCCCGCCGGGCAAAGAACCCTCGGTGCTTGCGGAGCGCGTTGACGTCAAACCTCCTGTTAGTTCGGTCACTGCCAACGCAATTGCGCCGGAAACTCCGGGCAATCTGAAATACCGTGACCGCCGCCTGATGGTCCTCTACTTCGATATGACCTCCATGCCGCTCGCCGACCAGATTCGGTCTCAGGATGCCGCAGTGAAATTCCTGCGGACGCAGATTACGCCCTCCGATCTGGTGGCTATCATGACCTTCTCCAGCGACATCAAAGTGGTGCAAGACTTCACGGACGATCGCGATCTGCTGGAACGAGACATCAAGAAACTTACAATCGGTGAAGGCCAGGGCCTCGACGAAACCATCAGCGATGACAGCGCTTCCGATACCGGCGCGGCCTTCCAGCAGGATGATACGGAATTCAACATCTTCAACACCGACCGCCAGCTTGCGGCGCTGGAGAATGCCGCTCGAATGCTGTCGTCTCTTAACGAGAAGAAGGCCCTGGTCTATTTCTCCAGCGGCATCACACGCAACGGCCTGGATAACCAGGCCCAGTTGGTAGCCACAATCAATGCGGCCATTCGCGCCAATGTGGCCTTCTATCCCATCGACGCGCGCGGCCTGGTTGCCCAGGCCCCTTTGGGAGATGCGACCAAGGGCGCGCCCGGCAGCCAAGCCATGTATACCGGCAGTTCGTCCTCGGCTGTGCAGACCAATTTGCAGGGCACCCAGGAAAGTCTCTACACTCTGGCGGCGGATACTGGCGGCAAAGCGCTGCTTGACAATAATGACCTCTCCATGGGAATTGTGCAGGCGCAGAAGGATATCAACAGCTATTACATCATCGGTTATTACTCTACCAACGAAGCCTTGGATGGCCGCTTCCGCCGTATCAAAATCACTATAGGCGACGCCGCGCTACGCACGAAAATCGCCAAGCTCGATTACCGCCAGGGCTATTTCGCCGGCAAGGAATTCCGCAAAGAGAATGACCAGGACCGCGAGCAACAGCTTGCGCAGGCGCTTACCCTGGGCGATCCGATCACCGATATGGATCTTGCCATGGAGCTCGATTACTTCCGTCTCGCCCGCGACCGGTACTTCGTGCCTTTGGCAGTCAAGATCCCAGGCACCGAAATCGAGCTGGCGCAACACGGCGGCGCCGAATCCACGCGCTTCGATTTCATCGGCCAGGTGAAGGATGCCAAAGGCAACGTCGTGGCCAACGTGCGCGATAACATCCCCGTGAAGCTCAAAGGGGAGACCGCGCAGCAGCTTGCCAAAACTACTCTCGAATACGACACCGGTTTTACGCTGCCGCCGGGCACTTACAACACGAAGTTCCTCGCGCGCGAAAATGAGACGGGCAAAATCGGCACGTTCGAAACGAAGTTCGTAATTCCCGATCTCACTACCGAGCAAAAATATCTTCCGATCAGCTCAGTCGTACTCAGCAATCAGCGGGAGAGGCTCGATACCGCCGTGGCGAGCGCCGAACGCGACAAGAAACTAATTGCGGAGCACCCGCTGATCCAGGATGGGCAGAAACTGGTTCCCAGCGTAACCCGCGTGTTCCGCCAGGATCAGGAAATGTATGTGTATCTCGAAGCCTATGAGCCGAGCGCGGAAACGGCCCAACCGATCGTGGCGATGGTAACTTTCTATCGCGGTAAAGTGAAAGCTTTCGAGACCGCTCCGCTCGAAGTGGCGCAGGGCCTAAACCCCAAAACCAAAGCGCTGCCGGTGCGTTTCAGCGTGCCGCTTTCCAAACTCAAGGCAGGCCGCTACACGTGCCAGGTGAGTGTGCTTGATCCGAGCCAGCAGAAGTTCGCTTTCTGGCGTGCCCCGGTGGTAGTTCTGCCGGACGCAGCCAAGCCAGCGGTAGCGGGTGCGGGTCAGGGAACGGCGCAATAGGCCGCCATTCGCAGTATCTGATTTCCCCTCGATGCCTAAACTCCGCCTGTGGCCGGACCTCTCGCCAACTCACACGCCGCCAGAGCTTGCCACTATCATGTTCCGGAGCCTTCACGAGAAACTGCTGACGCTGCCCGATGACACGGAAATCTTTCCGGCGCACGGAGCCGGTTCTCTCTGCGGCCGTCAAATGAGTTCGGAAAGCTCCTCGACCATCGGCAAACAGCGGCAGTCGAATTATGCCTTGCTTGCGCGGACGAGTGATGAATTCATGCACCTTCTGACCGACAATCTTCCGGCGCGCCCCGAGTATTTCGCGCGGGATGCGGACCTCAACCGCCGCGGCGCGGCTCCCTTGTCCGGACTGCCGCCGCCAGCCGCGCTGACCGCGCCCGAAGTTCTGCAGTTGCAGAAAGAGGGCGCAATCGTAATCGACACTCGCCCGGCGATGCAGTTTGCTGTGGATGTCCGGGAGCCTGGAGAAGCCGCCGGGGGAGTGAGTGAAAATTCGTTGTGCATTCCGCTGGCAAAGCTGGGATCGAGATTAGTGGAGCTGGAGCGCGGCAAACGTCTGGTGGTGCACTGTAAAGGGGTTATCGAAGCTCCATCGCCACCAGTATTTTGCGGCGTGCCGGCTTCCGCTGTACCGTAGCAGTTGCTGCCGCGTTGTCTTTCCCTATACGCCGTGGCAAAATTAACGAAACGTGGAGGCCGACGATGTCTGTCGATGGACGGGCCGATGAGCCGAGTCCAACAGAGCAAACGCCGAATAGTGTTTCTAGCGAGGATCGAATTGTAACCGAATTGTTAGAATCGGCGGCGCAGGCGATCCTGCGTGTCGATCAGAGCGGCAGAATCGTTCTGGCTAATCGGCGCGCGGAAGAAATGTTCGGTTGTAACCGCGCGGAGCTGCTGGAGTGCGCGATGGAGGATCGTCTCCCCGGATCGAACTGGGACGCGGCCTGTTGGGGCGACATGGGAATCGGCGCGGGACTGGTAGGGCGCCGGGGCGATGGCTCCGAATTTCCAGCCGAAGTGAGTCTGAACACGATCGAAACGGCCGAAGGCACGTTCGCCATCGCCTTCGTAACCGATATCAGCGATCGAAAGCAGCTCGAAGAACAGCTCATGCGGGCGCACAAGATGGAGGCCGTGAGCAGGCTCGCCGGCGGCGTGGCGCACGACTTTAACAACCTGCTGACGGTAATCGCCGGTTACAGCCGTATGATCCTCGACGGGCTGGCGCCCCAAGAGTTACCTGAGTATACCGAGTTGCGGGTCTACGCCGAAGAGATCGGGAAGGCGGCGGACCGTGCTGGCGCCCTCACCAATCAATTGCTGACCTTCAGCCGGCGGCAATTGGTGCAGTCCCGCGTGATGAACGTGAACGCGCTGATCGCACAGTCTGAAAAAACGCTGCGCCACCTGCTGGGCGGGGACATTCGGCTCACGCTGGATCTGCAAGAACCGCTGGGTAACATCAAGGCCGATCCCGACCAGGTGGAGCAGGCGATTGTCAACCTCGCTCTGAATGCGCGCGATGCGATGCCCGGGGGCGGCGAGATTTTTCTCCAGACGGCGGAAGTGGGTTTGGACGAAGCCTGGGCGCAAACGCATCCGAGCGTGAAGCCGGGCGGCTACGTCCTGATCGTCATCACGGATACCGGCCTTGGAATGGACGCGGAGGTCCGCAAGCATGTCTTCGAGCCGTTTTTCACCACCAAGGAACGGGGCAAGCGTGCGGGCCTCGGTCTCGCTACAGTCTATGGCATGGTCAAGCAGAGCGGGGGAGACATCCAGGTTTTGAGTGAGCCGGGGAAGGGCACGACCTTTCAATTGTATTTTCCGCGAAATGCTGACGTGGTCTCTCAGGCCGGGAGCGAAGAACCGGCGCACCTGGCGCGCCAAAGTAATGACACGGTAATGGTGGTGGAGGACGAAAAGCCGGTCCGCGACTTGACCGTCCGCATGTTGCAGCAGCTTGGCTACCACGTTCTCGCGGCCGCGTCGGGAGCGGAAGCCATCGAGATCAGCAATACATACGCCGGAAAAATCGCGTTGCTGCTGACCGATGTCGTGATGCCGGAAATGACCGGACGGCAGGTGGCTGACGCTTTGCTGCCTTTGCGTCCGGACATGAAAGTGATCTTCTTTTCCGGTTATGCGGAGCAGACGACAATCCATCACGGCATCGGATCCGGTGTAAATTTTCTATCCAAGCCCTTCAGCCGGGAAACGCTCTCGAGGAAACTCTTAGAAGTGACCCACGGCCGCGAGAGCTGAAAATTTTTGGGGGTGGGATCAACTACTCATACGGCGCGGTCTGGCGGCACTGATGCGGGGAAAAGCTCAGCTTGCGGAACTATACGGTGAACTGGCGCAACGCACCCCTTCGCCTAGCGTGGAATTAAAATGCCACCTGTTGCCGAGTGTGCGCGGCGAATTGTGCGCTCAAGGCGCGGCAGCCGACGCTGCCTGAGTGGCCGTTGCCGGGGATGCTGCGGCTGGAGTGGGTGCATCGTGCTTGGGGCCCAAACCGAGAGCAATCAGCGAGAGGGAGTTGATCTTGCCGGTGGAGTCGATATTCTGAGCGGCCTGAAATCGCTTGAGCGCATCGATCGAAGCATCGTTCCATTGGCCGTTGGCCTGGTCGGGGGGCAGGTAGCCCTTGGCGGCGAGGGCTTCCTGAATTTGCTTGTATCGCTCCGGGGTTGGCGCTACCTGGGAGCTCGATCGGGCGGCAGACACTGGGGCTTTCCGCGTGGGCTTGCGGCTTGCAGAGGATTTCGCAGAGGTCTTTTTCCTGGGGGTTTGTTTTACCGCTGAAACCGTGGGCTTCGCCACTGCATTCTTCTTGGCGGCGGCCGCCTTCTTTGCCGCAGGTGCGGTACTCGAAGCCGCGAAGGAACACCAAGCGAGCAATAACAGAACCAATGCGGGGATTACACGCGAAACGATAGGGCTGCTCCCAGACGGCCGCGGCTCAGAAGGATTTCCGAGCCACGGCCGTACGGGAGGGAAGTTACTGCGCACTCGGTAGAGTACCGGCGAGGTAAGCCGAAACCCACTTGTGGTTGTTGTCTTGCCGCATAATGTGGAGCGCCACGGCATCTCCAGGCCTCAGTGTGCCCTGAATGCGCTGCAGATCGGCGACAGAGTTTACGGGTTGGTTGTTGATCGAGACGATAACGTCATTCGCCAGCAGCATAATGTCCTCGGCAAAGGAGTTGGACTCCACGGAGGAAACCTGCACGCCACCCTGAATACCCATATTCTGCCGCTGGGCAGAAGTCAGGTTCTGGACGTACATGCCGAACTTGGCTTGAGCTGCGCCTTCGTCCTTGGATTGCTCACCCGGCTGTCCATTGCCGAATTTCTCCGGAAATACCTGGCCGAGGTCTGCCACCATGACCTTGAAATCCTCGTGCTTGCCATCCCGCATGACGCCAACGTTGAGCGGCGTTCCGATCGGAGTGGCCGTCACTGTATCGACCAGATCGTTCCCGCTGCGGACGCTTTTGCCATTGATAGAGGTGATGATGTCGCCATCCTTAATGCCGGCTTTCTCCGCCGGGCCGCCTGCCTGCACGCTCTCCACGAAGACGCCATCGGAAACCTTGTTGGCCTGCAGAAGCGCGCGAGCTTTGGTGGTGTCGGACGGCACAAACGAAACGCCGATGCCGCCGCGGGTCACCTTGCCGGTCTTGATGATGTCGTTATAGACCTGGACTGCGGTGTTGATCGGCATAGCAAAGCCGAGACCCTGGAAGCCGCCGGAACGGGATGCAATCAACGTATTGATGCCGATTACTTCGCCGCGAATGTTAAGCAGCGGACCGCCGCTGTTGCCCGGATTGATGGCCGCGTCGGTCTGCAGGAAGTGCTGGAACTGAGAGGTCGTGCTGCCGGGATCCACATCGCGCTCCTTCGCGCTGATGATGCCCGCGGTCACGGTTTCCTGGAATCCAAATGGAGAGCCGATCGCGATCGCCCAATCGCCCACCTGCACGGCATCGGAATTTCCGATCTTGGCCGGAACCACATTATGCTTGCCTTCCACGCGAATCACCGCCAGGTCTGTCTGCGGATCCGTGCCGATTAGCTTGGCTTCATATTCCGTCGGATCGCCCATGAACTTCACCCGGATACGATCCGCTTTGTCGACCACATGGTTATTCGTAAGGATATAGCCCGCCGGGTCGACTACCACACCGGACCCAAGAGCCTCACTAGGCTGCTGCTGTTCCGGTTGGCCAAAACCGAAGGGATTGCCGCCGAAGAAGCGGTAGAGGAAATTGTTGTCGTCGCCGCTTCCGCCCTGACCCTGATCATCGTCATTGGGCGGGGTAATCTGCCGGCGATTCCGCCCTTGGGCAGGAGCCTTGGGCATATAAGTGGTGGAAATATTCACCACCGACGGTTCCACCATCTTCGAAATCTGCGTAAAGCTGTTGGACAACTCTACCGGATTGGGAATAGCGAGCGGCGTCGCACCCGGCGCCACCGTGGAATCCTTAGCTGCCTTTACACCAGAATTGATCACCGTGCCGATCACGATGCCGATCGACAGCGTGAACAGAACCAGGGTAAACGAAAGCAACTTCTGGCCGCGCAACTTGTCAAAAAAACTCATGGAATTGCTTCACTCCTCATGTGATTGCAGTGGGCATTATCATTATAACTCCCGCTCCTGCAACCTGTTAATCTGATGGATATAGCCGCGGTTGTAACGGTTTCGTCTCCACCACCAGCACTCCGCCCAGGATGAGGGCTGCGCCCACCGCGGCGCGCACGGAAAGACCCTCTCCCACCAATAAATACGACGTCAGCCAGGCAAATAGGGGTTCCAGCAGGTAAATCAGTGCTGTTCTGGTAGAGGTGGTGTAATGTTGCGCCCATGTCTGGACGGTAAACGCCAGAGCAGTAGCGAGCAACCCAGTAGCCAGGATTGCCAGCACCACCTGGGGCCGCCACAGCAGGCGCGGAGACTCTCCCCACCAGAACAGCGATCCTGCCAGCAGGGCCGCCGTTCCTACCTGAATCACCGACAAAGCCTCGAAACTCATTTTCTTGGAAAAATGTCCCAGGGTTACGATATGCCCGGCGAAGGCTGCCGCACAGCAGAGCGTCAGCAGATCGCCGCGGTTCACGGTACCCAAGGGACCTTCCAGGGTCATCAGACCCATCCCAGCAGTGGCCGCCAGCAACCCCAAAAGCTCGGAGCGTTGCGGCCTACTCCTATAGACGAGCTTGGCCAATAAAGGTACCATCACGGACGATGTTGCGGTC
The DNA here is from genome assembly GCA_030041985.1 of Bryobacteraceae bacterium. Classification (GTDB taxonomy): domain Bacteria; phylum Acidobacteriota; class Terriglobia; order Bryobacterales; family Bryobacteraceae; genus PSRJ01. Next base: position 10,089 of record JASIAM010000086.1, read on the forward strand.
AAAAAGGCGGATTTGGGTGCGCTGGTAAATTCGAGTCCCAAGGTCTGAAAAAGGAAGCCGGCAAAGAGAAAGATTCCCACCAGCAACCCGGCGCGCAGGTGCTGGCGGGAGATTCCGGTTCGCGCCAAAGGGCGCCAGAAAACGGCGACGAGAGCCACCGCTGCCAGCGAGAATCGGAAAGCGAGGAACAGCACCGGCGAGACATTGGCGAGAGCGCTTTTTACTACTACGAAGGTTGCGCCCCAGATGATGGTGTTGGTGACAAGCGCGGCCTCCGCTTTTAAGGAGCTGAGTCTGAAGGCGTGGGGCGGCGCCGTGGGATCCTCAGGAGCGGCCATGGCGCATCAGCAAAATCAAAAGGAGCAGAATACGTTTGAGGCCCAGATCGCGGCCTTCGGGCCGAAACCATTCCTGCGTGGTATGGGCCCCGCCGCCTTGTCCGCCCGCGCCGATGGCGATTGCCGGAACGCCCATGGAGATGGGAATGTTGGCGTCGGTCGAGGAACAGTCGGGCCGCGCGCGGACCCCCAGATGCGCGTCCACGGCCCGAATATATTGGAGGATCTCGGCGTTCTCGGGAAGCGTGGCCGCGGGGCGGGAACCGATCTCCTTAATTTTGGCGGAGACCTTTCCGGCCGCGGCTCGCTGGTTTTCGAGGTCGCGTGAGCGGTCCACGGCGGCGGAGAGTAATTCCACCAGTTCGTCGAGTTTTTCGTTGCTCTCCGAGCGGATATCGACTTTGGCGCGCGCCGTTTGCGCGATAGCATTGATGCTCGATCCGCCCTCGATGAGTCCCACATTGAAAGCCGATTTGGGGGAGCCGTCCAGACGGGTTTCGGCGAACAGCGTAACCGCGCGGCACAGCGCATGCACCGGGTTACCCAAGCCGTAATCGCTCCAGCTATGGCCACCCGGCCCGGTGAAGGTGATCTCGAATCTGCGGCTGCCCAGGGCGCGCGTGGTGACGTAGTCGGTGTTGGCTCCATCGGCCACCACGAAGGATTCGATTTTTCGGCCCAAGGATGACTGCTTACAAAGATGCCGCATACCGGCCAGATTGCCCTCGCCTTCCTCGCCCACATTGGCAACCAGCACCAGGCCGGTGCGCAGGCCGGGAATCCGCGAACAAGTTTTTAGTGCGCGTGCCACGGCCAGCAGTGCTGCCAAACCCGCGCCGTTATCGGACACGCCGGGGCCGCGAAAACAGCCGTCGGGATCGACGCTGATATCGTCTTTAGCGCGCGGTGCGATGACGGTGTCGAGGTGAGCTGTCAGTGCGACGAACGGACCGTCACCCATGGTGGCGACTACGTTGCCCGCGCGATCCACCGATGCATCCCAACCCATGCGGCGAAACTGCTCGAGAAACCAGCTAGCCCGCTCCCCTTCCAGGAAGGTGGGCGCGGGGATGCGGCAAAGCTGCAGATGGGTTTCGTTAATCCATTGTTTCTCGCGCGTGAACCACAACAGGCACTCCCGAACTTCGCGCCGTTCCGTAATTTCGTTGAGGTTCACTCCCGCCGCGGGGGCGTTCACGCTCATACTTATGCCAGTGTAGCAATCGTAAACCAGGGACCAGACGGCCGCGGAGAAAGCTTGAGTTACTGGGGTGCGCGACGTAGAAGTGCCTGACGGGCGCGCGCGCCGTGAGAACCAGAAACTCAGGGAAGATGGAAGGACGCGGCGGGCAAGCTATGGCCGACTTCCACATTGGTGCGTTTCCGTCCGCGTAGAAGTATGGCTCCGGTCCTGGCGATCATGCGATTGGTGGCGGCAGCTTCGCAAGAAGCGGCATGGACCCCGTTGGAGAGAGTAATGAAATGAATCGCGGCCGGGCCGCGCCGCGCAAGGCCAAATCCAGCCCAGCTATCCGCGCTGATGGCCAATACCGCCACCAAACCGTGCTGAAAGTCATGCATGCGTGCCGAACTTGCCGGTTTCGCGATGTCCGCCCGTCCGCAGAAAGCCGGTCACCAGTGCCACCGACATACATTCCCTCGGGCTGGTGCTCTCCTGTATGTCGCTCCTCCTCCCCGGCAGGTTCTTGGTCTCCTGAGCATTGACCAGCCATACGTCGTCTAGCAGTATTGAGGTCTGGCCCGCACCGCGCTTAGCGGCCCGCCGCTTTCGTTCATAGTCAACGCAGATCCATCGCATGAGTTAAGCGGCGACTCCGATCATGTGAGCGCGATTCTCAGCGTTGATTGAGCGTTGCTCTAGCAGCCGCAAATAAGTCTCATGGACCAGGGCCGTAGGCTGCAGCGTATGATTTGGACGGTATTGACGCACATAGTGACGCGCGAGTTGGAGACCGCTTTAAATGCCCATGAAGCTGCCCATGTTAGTGACTATTGTCATTGGGCTTCACAGGGCGCGGCCGCGCTGACGGTTCTTCACAACTGGTGCTCCCTGCCCAATAACTCCGACGGATGTTTCGGGTTCTTTCCGGAGCCGAACGCATTGATTCAAGCGACCGATCGGAATTTCTATGGGACAAACGAATTTGGAGGTGCGGCCTCCGCTGGCATGTTTTTCAAACTTACACCGAGCGGGACACTGACTACCCTTTACACTTTTTGTTTGCAAAGCGGGTGCCCGGACGGCTACCTGCCTTCCGGTCTGATGCAGGCTATGGATGGGAACTTCTACGGGACAACCGATTTTGGCGGTGGCGCAGCAGTTTGCAAACCAAACGAGTAATCAGGCCTGGCTACAGGCGCCGGGCAGAAGCCCGGCGGCAGTCCGGAAGGGCTGGCCCACTTAGACCTTCACTGCCAGCCCTAGCTTGGATTGCCAGGGAGTGGACGCGCGGATAGCATCGTTGACGGCGTTGATATTTTTGACGCCCTCCTTTTGGAGCCAGGCTTCGAGCGCTGCGGCGCCTTGTTTGGCGTAAACAGGCATGCCGTCTTTCCAAGTGGCGCGGCCGCAGAGCACTCCCGAAAAACCGGTGCCCGCTTCCGCGGCCATGTGGAGTGACTCGATAAACTCGGGGTTGCTGACACCGGCGCTCAGATAGATAAAGGGCTTGGTGGCAATGGCGGCAGCTTCGCGAAAGTGCTTCAGGGCCTCGTCGCGGGTGTAGGCCCTTTGCCCTTTGTACACACTGCTGCCTTCGACGTACTCTGCATTCACGGGCACTTCCACCTTCAACACATCGACCTTGTATTGCGGTTTCGAAAACTCCTGCATACTGGCTTTCACCACCGCCGGCTTATTTTTGGCAAACTCCAGACCTTTTTCGTCGCCGCCTTTGGGATCATAACCAACAAATTCGAGGAAGAATGGGATTTCGTACGTTACGCACTCCGCTCCGATGCGTTCGATAAACGCGTGCTTAATGTCGTTGATGGATTGCTCTTCGAAGGGCGTGTAGTAGAGGAGAATCTTCACGGCATCGGCGCCCCAATCCACGATGCGTTTTACAGAAACGTGCGGCAGCAAGTCCGGGAGGCGCCCGGGTTGTGAGTTGTCGTACCCGCTGAGTTCATAAGCGAGCAATAAGCCTGCGTTCTTGGAGCGGGCGGCAGCGGCTTCGATGCCATATTCAGGATCGAGAAGGATCGCGCTGGCATGGGGCGTCAAGACCCTGGTCACGATGGTCTTGAATTCACTCATCATTTGCGGAGTGATCTGTTTGGAATCAACGCCGCGCGCGGTGGCGAGCGATTTCTTCAAACTTCCTCTCTGATCCATTGCGGCAGCCGCGATCACTCCGCGTTCATTGGAGAGCGCCTTCATGCGGCGCAATTTGCCTTCGGTGAGCGTCATTGGCATATTGTAATTCACCGCCTTTCGCGATGTAGAGGACTCTGGGCAGCAACTCCCCAAAGCGCTTCGGAGTCCAAACAAGTGGGAGGATAGATGACACTTATATCACGGCTCGCCGCCTGTGTTGGTTTGGTGCTCGCCAGCGATGAAGAACGCCTCACGTTTGATGCAGCGGGGAATGCCATGGCAACGGGTCTCGCTGGGAAAATCGGGAAATCCTCTTTGTGAAAGTGGAAGTAACAGGCCAAAGACAGAGGGATAAGATAGCGGTTCAGTCAGTCTCCTTAGTTCGATAAGTGCCCCAGGTCAGCTCGCCTTTTGGATGGTTCTGTAGTCTTCCCATTTCTGCGCCCGCTTTGTGATCCGTGCTACTCTCTGTCTGAACACCCCAGCAGCATTCGATAGTAGCTATGCAGAAATATGACTTTATTGTAATAGGATCCGGGCCTGCCGGCCAGAGAGCGGCGGTGCAGGCGTCTAAATGCGGCCACCGCGTGGCCGTGGTGGAGCAGCGTGCGGTAGTGGGCGGCGTGTGCATCAACACCGGAACGATTCCGAGCAAGACGATGCGAGAGGCAGTGATTCACCTCTCCGGCTACCATTCGCAGGGGATGTACGGCGGCAATTTCCGTCCGAAGGAAAAGGTCACGGTTTCCGATTTGGGAATGCGTGTGAATCAGGTGATCAAAACGGAGGCGGATGTAACGGAAGCGCAGCTTGCCCGCAACGGAGTGGAAGTGATCCACGGCCAAGCCTCGTTTCTCGACGCGACTCATGTGCAGGTGAACAGCAACGTGGCGACCTTTCAACTCGAGGCTCCGTTTGTTTTGATCGCCACCGGAACCAAACCTTCGGTTTCCCCGCTGGTGCCGATCAACGGACGCAATATCATTAACAGCGACCAGGTGCTGCAGATGCCGGAACTGCCGAAGACGCTGATCGTGGTGGGCGGCGGGGTGATCGGGGTGGAATACACGTGCATGTTCGCGGTGCTGGGGGTGAGAGTCATTCTGGTGGAAAAGCGCTCCCGGCTGCTGGAGTTCGCCGATTCCGAGATAGTGGAAGCGCTGTCGTACCATTTGCGCGACCGCCGCGTAACCATGCGATTGAACGAGGAAGTTGCCAGTGTGGAGGAGGCTAGCGAGGGCGGGGTGATCGCCAATCTGAAGAGCAACAAGCGTATTTTTGGGGACGCCCTGTTATACGCCGTAGGCCGCCAGGGCAACGTGGATGAGCTGAACCTTCCGGCCGCGGGTTTGCAGCCGGATGCGCGCGGACGCCTGACGGTCGATTCGGAGTATCGAACGGCGGTGCCGAACATTTACGCTTGCGGCGATGTGATTGGATTTCCCAGCCTGGCGTCCGTATCGATGGAACAGGGAAGGATCGCCGCGGGGCATGCGTTTGGCGTAAAGATCCACTCCAATCCCGCAACCTATCCGTATGGTATTTATTCGATTCCGGAGATTTCTTTTACGGGGAAGACCGAGGAGCAGCTAACCGAGGAAGACGTTCCTTACGAAGTAGGATTGGCCTACTATCGGGAAACGGCCCGCGGCCAGATTCGGGGAGATACCGCCGGCCGGCTGAAAATCATTTTCCACCGGGAAACTCTGGAGATTCTGGGGGTGCACATTATTGGAGAGGGGGCTTCGGAGCTGCTGCATATCGGGCAGGCGGTGATGACCCTGAAGGGGACGCTCAACTACTTCGTAGAGACGGTTTTCAATTATCCGACGTTGGCGGAATGCTATAAGCAGGCAGCTTTTAATGGGGTGAATAAGCTTTCGCGATTTTAAGATGTGGGGGCCTGGCCGAGGCCCAGTATTTGCAGTAACAGACTCTACGGTTCTTAAGGTTTTTGCTTCCGGCTGCCGATAAGGTAAGTGGGAGGCAGATGTCACCACCCTTAGGCATATTAAGCGGGGTTTGGGAACTACCACCGCTGATTCTTTATCCATTTAATGAACGGATACCGCCGAGCACGCTGTTGGACAGTTCGAAAGCGGCGCTGATGTTATCCGGATTGGTGGCCAACGATGGCACCGATCCCGAGGATCTGAAACGGCGGCTGTTGGCGGGCCGCTATGCTGAAGTCCGGATGCTCTTTTTTCTGGGCAAGGACGTGCTGCGCTGGGTAGAGCAATGCCAGGATTTCGTGCAGCGAACACCGGAGTTGAACGGCACGGGGGATTTACGCGCGCAGAGCTTTGCGGGACTGCTGACGGACAATCCGCCGGAAAACGTTAGCAGCAAGCTGGTGGGTTGGGGGGTTGCCGATTACGCCTCCGTGTTTGCGAGGGGCGTGGGGTTGAACTCGATATTCACGGAGCCACCCCGGTTTGATTCGGTGAGCGCGCAGTTTTTGTGCAGTTACCACCATTACGCCGACTCGTTATATCGCTGCTATATGCAGCTCCAGCCGTATCGGAAGATTGAACGCTTGAATTTTCACTTCGACCTCTACGCTTCGGGCGAATACTCACGGCTGCTGGAGGCGCAATGGGAGAATGGGTAGCTTCGGTTGGCAGTAACTTTTAAAACGTAGATCGAGGGCGAACCCGGCGGCGGGGCGGAAGGTTCGGTCCCGGAAATGGTCTCAGGGCGCAGGAGGCCGCGCGGCGTATGCTATGCCCTCTGCGGAGCGGGCACCGGCTGGCCTAACAGCTTGCGCACGCGGCGCACCAGTTCCGCCGCGGGAAAGGGCTTGGGCAGCAGTTCGGCGCCGGGTTCCAGAAACTGATCGAGAGTGTCGTGGCGGTATCCGGAGACATAGAGCACCTTCATATCGGGGTGAAGGGGCGCTAAAGCCTGGGTCAGGTCCGGCCCGTTTTTGCCGGGCATGATCACGTCGGTGACCAGCACGTGTATGGGATCCCGGTAGGCTGTTGCGATGGCCTCGGCCGCTTCACCAGTGCTTGCCACCAGCAGTTGAAATCCTTCCCGCTCGAGGTAGGCATGCATCAGACGGCGGACTTTGCCTTCGTTTTCGACCAGAAGGACTGTTTCGCATGGCGAGCCATCAAGAGAACCCTGAAATGTACCGATGGAGGGCAATAGAATCTCCACGGTTGTTCCCTGCCCTAACTCGCTGGTTGCTTTGATATAGCCGCCACTTTGGGCGATGATGCTGTGAACGATGGACAAACCCAGGCCGGTTCCGACGCCGGCGGGCTTGGTAGTAAAGAATGGTTCGAAGATCCGGGCGAGGGTTGCCTTATCCATGCCTTTGCCGGTATCGGCTACAGTTAGACGAACATACCTGCCCGGACGGTAAAGCCGCGCTTGCGCCGTCTCCTCATCGACCTCGATGACCTCGGTAGTGAGGCGTAATTCGCAACCGTTTGACATGGCGTCGCGGGCATTCAATGCGAGATTCAACACGACCTGTTTGAGCCGGCTACGGTTACCGGTTACGAAGGCCGCGGGCGAGCCAAGATCGGTAGTAAAGGTACGGTTCCGGCCCAGGCTGTGCGACACCAGGGGTTGGATCTCGCTGATCAGGTCGTTGAGGTCGAGGATTTCTGCCTTCACCGAATCGTGGCGGCTGAGGATCAATAACTGGCTGGTAATCGAGCTGGCCATGACGGCGGCCCGCTTGATCTCGGTGGCGAGAGATTGCTCCTCACCGGCCAGCACGGATACTAGTTCCTCAGCGCTGCCGAGCATGATCATCAGCAGGTTGTTGAAATCGTGGGCAAGGCCGCCGGCCATGGTGGCAACAGCCTCCATGCGCTGCGACTGGAGCAGCCGGTTTTCGAGTTCGCGGCGCTGGCCGACTTCACGGAGCACCAGGATGGAGCCCAGCAGTTCCTCTCCGGCACGGTTTTCCACGCAGCCGATTTCGACCAGATGTTCGGTTCCACTTTTGGAAACCAGTGAGTATACGCGATGCTCATCGGGGAAGAGGTCGAAGATGGGATTCTTGGCGGGGCGGGTGGTGGATTCCTCGTAAAGCACGAGCACATCCATGAGCATTTTGCCTTTGGCGGCGATGCTATCCCAATCGGTGAACTGCTCGGCGAGGCGGTTCAGGAAAGCGATCTCGCCATTGGTATCGCAAGCGATAACGCCGTCGCCCACACTGGCGAGCGTGGCGGCGAGCCAGGCCTCGCTGGTTCGCAGGCGCCGCTCCATCTCGCTTTTGTAGAGCGCGATCTCGATAGCGCTACGGAGATTGCCGTCGGCCACGGGCTTAATTACGTAGCCGAACGGCTCGGTGATTTTGGCCCGATCGACGGTGTCGTGGTCGGCATGAGCGGTAATGTAAACAACGGGCATCTGCAGTTCCTGCTTCAGCCGCTCGGCCGTGCTGATGCCGTCCATAGGGCCTTTCAGGCGAATGTCCATGAGCACGAGGTCGAAGGGGGTAGAACGGGCGTACCCCAAGGCCTCTTCGCCGGAATGGGCGATGGCGGGTGCGGAAAAACCCAGCCGCTCCAGCCTCCGCTGCAGGTCAATCGCAATCAAACCTTCATCTTCCACCACCAGGATCTGCCTTTTGGCAGCGTCCTCTCGAGTATGCATTCCCCACTTCCTCTCCGCAGTGATAGTGCGTTTGCGGGCACAGGACTCTCAACGGCATCGTACGTTTCGGCAGACCGTTGGAGATCGCCCTCATCTGTCCTTCTTGTAGCAGGGCGGCAGAACGCAATTCGGGGTGTTAGCGGGTAAGCCTTGTAGAATCAGTGGAAAGTGAGAAAAATATGCGGTGAGTGATAAAGGTTGGCCCAGGTCCACAGTAGGGAGGTCGAGGGCTGCGGAACGGGTGGTAGTACGGTTCTCTGGCCTCTGTAGGAAAAACGAGCGATGGCAACAGCAGGGAAGCATCCGTGGGGCTTACAGAGGATCGAAGGCGCTCCTCACTGCTGGTTGAGCGTCAGGCGAAAGCTGAGAAGCCGGGATGCTTGGCCCGTTTTCTATGGTGAGAGAGGCCGCGTCCGGGGCAAAAATTGGGTTCATTTCCGTATGGGCTGGTAGATCCGCGACTGGTTGGGGTGGCTTGGCTTGCGGGGGCTGGGGTTGGGTGGCGAGGGCTTGCTTGCGGAGGGGCCAGGAGTCGGCGATGGCGGTATCGATGAGGTCACACTCCTTGGGGCCTTAGGGCTGGAAGGGCTCATATAATACCGGCGGGTGCCGTGTTGCCGATTCGACGGTAGCAGGCGGGCTACAGGAAATCAATCCTAGCCGAGGCCGTACATAGTGTCTAGCTTCTATCCGGCACACATTGCGCTCGCGCTCTTTCTGTTCGTTGGTTTACTCCTGTTGCTGGTCTTCTTTGCAGTGGCAATGGAAGGCGGCTGGAGACGGGTCGGCCATATCTACCACGAGCACTTTTCGCAGCGTCATCGGGAGCGCCAGTTGGTTGCGGCCGTGGCGTTCTATCTGACATTCGCTACAGTTCACCTGCTAACACATAGCATTAGCGCTGGCCGTGGTCCTTTTCATAATCTGACTCTCGGCGGACGGCATATACACCATCTTGTTTGGAATCCTCCTACTCCGCCGTTTCGCGTCGTTGGTCCGATTGAGCTATTGCGCTTCTCATTGCGTCCGGATAGAGTACTGTCCCAAGAGGGAATAAATTCTTGCTCCAAAAATTCATGCTCATTGTGACCTGCATCGCGGCTTCGGGAGCCTTCGTTCTTACTGGAGAACCACCAGTCACTCCACAGGTTTATACAGCGGCCCAGGCGGCCGCGGGCCGAGCGGAATACCAGAGTACATGCGTGAAATGTCACACGCCGAGTTTACTCGGCCGAAAAAGCGCAAGTGACGAAATGCCCCCTCTTAGCTCTCTGCCCGAGAACATGCAGAAAGTCGTGAAGGCCGCTGCCGGCAAAGTGCCACCCTTGGCTGGACCGGCCTTCTTAGGCCGATGGAGCACGCGGACAACTAAGGACCTCTCCGAACGGATCAAATCGGCTGTTGGCGGTTTTCCACCCGAAAACGCGAACGAAGAGACCTCTATCAACCTCACGGCTTATATCCTGCAGGCGAATGGCGCCCTAAGTGGAACGGACCCTCTGACAGCCACGATTGCCATCCCGATCGGGCGACTTACTGAAAATCTCGCTCAGGCGGATACACCAGCATCAAAACGGTAAACGAGCGAGCCATCCCTGCCATAATGATCCGAGGGTGACTATATCTGGAAAGCTTGAACGTCGACAAGGTGGCGGCCCCGACTAATGTACGTGCTTCACCCAACCGGCGATCTGGTCAATGACTTCGGCATCGACATGGCTCGCCTGGGCGTACTCGGCCGGAGTGCTGGGGCCTTGTCCGGGAAGGAACAGGTGATTGAGAGACGGGAAGCTATGGAAGGTCACGTTAGGGTTGCCGGCTAATGCTGACTTCCAGAGATTAAAGTCGGTCATGGTCACCTGATAATCGCGCTCTCCCTGCAGGATCAACATGGGAGCAGCGATCTGCCTGGCTTCCTCGGCGGGATTGTAGGTTTTCAGATCGCTGGAATAGGATTCGGGCAAGGAGCGCAGCACGTCGGCTTTGGCCTTTTCGAGGTCCGGTCCGGACAGGCCGATGGTGCGGAGTTGGTCCAGGAGAAGGTCTTCGAGAGGGCGCACGTTGGCCGCCAGGAGAATCACTCCGGCGAGGCGCGCATCCTGCTGGGCGATGCGGGGCGCCATGTAGCCGCCCAAGCTGTGACCGAGCAGGAAGACGCGAGAGGCAGCAATTTCGGGCTGCGCACGCAGAAGGGCCACCGCCTTGACGGCGTCTTCCACGGTTTCCTGCTGCACTGTGAAATCTTTGAATCCGGCCATGCGGGAGGCGTACACCTTGGTGCGCTTTTCGTAGCGCAGCACGGCGATGCCGCGGGAAGCGAGGCCCTCCGCCAAGTCGCGAAAGGGTTTGTTCGCGCCGATGGTTTCATCGCGATCCAAGGGGCCGGAACCGTGAACCAGTACCACTCCGGGCACAGCGCCATTGGCATTGCCGGGGAGGGCCAGGGTGCCCGGCAGTTTCCATGCGCCATCGCCGATGGTGACTTCGCGCTCGCGGAACGACTCCGGGCGGCTATAGGCGGGATGCTGCCAGACGGGCGAGTGCGCCGCATCGGCGGGCTGGAAGAAGAGGCCCGCGATTTTGCCCTGGTGATTCACCGAGAAGCGCCAATCGATGGCGGCCGAAGAGAATTTGACGTTGATGACTGCGACGGTCAAGGAGCCTGCCGGTTGGATTACGGGTTCGCCGGCTTGCTCGACCGCTCCCAGCGAGCGCATTTGCGGGGCGATTTGCGACCGCAGGACATCTTCGGTAAGCTGGGCGCGCATTTCGGGAGTAAACATGTCTTCCAGCTCGGAATATCTTCCCGCCAGCAGTAAACTCATTGCCCTGCGGCTAATCGCGCTAGCATCGGGAGGAGACTGCGCCAGGAGAAGCCCCGAAAGCAGCATGGGGATTAGCCATGAGGAGGCTGCCCGGCCCGTGCGGTGGTGAAACATGGCTACTCACGATGATACCGGAAAGGGAAAACGCAATTCGAAAACTGCGCCTGGGCCTTTTCCCAACCGGATATTTCCATCCAATTGCTTCGCTAAAACGGAAACCACCAGCATTCCCAAGGACTGCCGCTCTTGGTCGAACCGAAAATCTTCCGGCACACCCACCCCGTTATCTTCCACCGAGAGGAGAATTTCCTTTTCGCTGACGGCGCGGAAGCTGATCCGTACCACCCCGGATCTTCCGTTGGGAAAAGCGTGCTTGAAGGAGTTGGTAACCAATTCATTGAGAACCAGGCCGCAGGGTGTGGCCTGGTGTATCTCCAGCAGTATCGGTTCGAGGTCAGTCTCCACGCGGATTCTATCGGAATCGGTCAAAGCGGCCTGGAGTTGATCTACTAATTGCTGTGCGTAGTCCGCGAAATTGATCCGGTCGAGTGACTCGGAGACGTACATATACTCGTGGACCAAGGCCATCGAAAGCACGCGGCGCTCGCTTTCTTCAAGACATGCCCGCGCGGGGCCGGGCGCGCCCCGGCTTGCCGCGAGAGACAAGAGACTCGAAACCACCGCCAGATTATTTTTCACCCGGTGATGCAGTTCCTTGATCCGGATCTGCCGTCCGGTGATATCGACGACGGAGGCGACCGCAAGAGGCCCGGTAGCGGTCTCGAGAAGGCTTAGCCCGATTTCCACGGGAAATTCGGCGCCGGATTTTTTCCGGCCGGTCAGCACACGGCCGGCGCCCAGGGGACGCGTGATGCCATCAAACTGCTCGTGCAAATTCCGGTGACTTTGCCAATGGCGCTCGGGCAAGAGGATTTCGAGAGGCTGCCCCAGCACCTCGGCGCGGTGATAACCGAACAACCGTTCGGCTTCCCGATTGAAGAGGGTGATCAGCCCGTCGCTATTGACAACGAGCACGCCGTTCGGTAGGCCCTCAACGACCGAGCGCAGCAGCTCGCCGTTGAGGATATCGTCCGCGATTGCCAGGGCCTCCATCGTATCCTAAGTGGCGGCAATGGCAGGAATTCTCAGCATGTTCTGGGGCGGGCGAATTGCCCAGAATCACAGAGGTCGATCGAGCACATATGCCGGGAAGTCTTGGTGATGGCATCGGCGCTCTCAATTTGAGATAATCCCGATTCCGGAGGAAAAGGATTATGCAGAAGACGATCGCTATTGCTGCCGCAATGTTTCTTACAGGCACCGGGGTGTGCCTCGCGCAACCGTCCGGCATTACTCGCGAGATGATTTCGCGGTCGTTGCCTCTCGAAGGCGCGCCGAAGGCGGAGCCTGGACCGTACCAGGTCACGTCCGAACCCGCGTTCGGCTCGGCCGGCTTGCACATTTATCGCCCGGCGGCCCTGGACGCGTTTCCCAAGAAGGACACCTTGCCCGTGATGGTGTGGGGCAACGGTGGATGCGCGATCGACAGCACGCATTTTTCGGGCTTTCTCACCACGATCGCCTCGCATGGTGTCCTGGTGGTAGGCACGGTCGCTCAGGAAGGCGCCGCCCGGCGGCAGGAGACTGCTGACGACATGCGCGCCGCGATTGACTGGGCCGAGAAGGAAAATGAACGCGCCGGTTCACCATTGAACGGCAAGATCGCCGTGGACAAAGTCGCGGTCATGGGTACGTCGTGCGGAGGATTTCTCTCAATCGCTCTGGGCGCCGATCCCCGCGTCAAGACCATCGGCGTGTTCAATTCCGGCGTGCAGACGCCGCCCGCTGGGCAGGCGGAGGGGAAAGCCGGGCGTGGCGGCCCGTCGGCGCAACCCACTGCGGACGCGCTCCCCAAACTGCACGGGCCGGTGCTGCTGCTCAACGGCGGCGAGGTCGACTTCCTGATGGGGGCGTCGGCGGCGACGTTCGAAGCGATCAACCACGTGCCGGCGTTCTACGGGTCGCGGCACAATGCTGGCCACAGCGCTACGTACTTTCATCCCGGCGGCGGCGAGTTCGCCAACGTCGCGTCGGACTGGCTCCTGTGGACGTTCAAGGGCGACAAGAAAGCGGGCAAGATGTTCGTCGGCAAGGACTGCAGCCTCTGCACGAATGCGAACTGGGATGTGAAGTCGAAAGGGATTAACAAGTGAAGCCGTCGATCGCTCTCGCGGCGCGCGGGCAGCGGCCGTTTCGCCCATAGCCCAGCCGCTTGGTTTGCTCGCGACAATAGCGCCGTTCCGAGGGGCCGGCTACAGGCGATTTCCCGGGTCGGCTGCGGATACCGCGTGTGTCAATTGCGAATGGCGGAGACGGCAGTCGCGGAGGCGACGACGTCATCACTCGCGGCCTTAAAATCCTATAGCGCAGCCTGGAAGGTTGCGTTTTCACATGGTTCTGCGGCTGCGGTGCCTCTTGTCAAGCGCGCCATCGAGATCGATCCTAAATTCGCAATGGGGTACGCGTATCTCGGGCGATTGTACGGAGACATTGGAGAGTCCACGCTGTCCATTGAGAGCACCAGCAAGGCCTATGATCTGCGGGATCGAGTCAGTGACCGTGAGCGATTTTTTATCACTGCTAATTATGACCGGCTGGTGACGGGAAATCTGGAGAAGGCGCGCGAGACCTGTGAGTTGTGGGCGCAAACCTATCCTCGCGACGCTGGACCTCAGAGCCTATTGGCGGGAGCCATTTCGGTGGCAACCGGCAGGTACGAGAGTGGGGCGGAAAATGCCAAGAAAGCGATTGAGCTGGATCCGGATCTTCCCTGGGGATACGCTCATCTTGTTGCCAGTGATATTTTCCTGGGACGCTTGGACGAGGCGCAAAAGCGCTTCAGCAGGCGTTTGGCCGCAAGCTGGAAATTCCTGAGTTTTTGTTCATGCAATACGAGATCGCATTTTTGAGAGGCGACACGGCAGGAATGGACCGGACGGCCGCTCTGAGTGAAGGGAAAACAGGAGCCGAAGACTGGATCTCCGACGCTCGGGGATCTGCGTTGGCATATTCCGGGCACCTGCAACATGCGAGGCGGATGTCCCTGCGGGCGGAAGAGTTGGGGCAGCAAGCCGGCGATCGGGAAAGGCCGGCTCAGTATGCAGCCGAAGCAGCGGTGCGGGAAGCGCTGTTCGGGAATGGGTCCGAGGCAATGCGAAACGCGACCGCGGCCCTTGGGCTTTCAAAGGGCCGTGATGTGGAGTATGGCGCTGCGCTTGCTCTGGCCCTGTCGGGAAATTCTTCCCGCTCGGAAACACTCGTAACGAGCTGGAACAACGGTTCCCAGAGGCCACATTGGTGCGATTCAATTACGTGCCAACGCTTCGTGCACTCCTCGCGTTGAACCGCGGCGATCCCTCAAAAGCCATCGAACTGCTAGAAGTCGCCAGATCTTATGAGCTGGGCTTTCTGGGCTTTGACTCCGTTGTGGTCATTGGCAGCCTCTATCCGGTCTACGTACGCGGGTTGGCCTATCTGGCGGAACACCAAAGCGCCAAAGCCGCCGGGGAATTCCGCAAAGTCCTGGATCACGGCGGTATCATTTTCGCTGATCCCGTAGGGGCGCTGGCGCACCTCCAACTCGGAAGAGCGTTCGCTCAGCCGGGAGATATCAGCCAAGCAAAGGCAGCGTGCCAGGATTTCCTAACGCTTTGGAAGGATGCCGACCCCGGCATTCCAATCCTCAAGCAGGCGAAGGCGGAGTGCGCCGCGCTTCGGTGATAGGAGGGTCTCGCGATATCAGAGGAACACTGCGGACGCATGCGGTTTGCTGTCGTTGCGTGAGGCCGGCCGCTCGGGTGGAGGTTTGCGAGACGGAAGCAACGCCGAAAACGGAAGGCAGATCATTGCAATCAGCGCCAATTGGCAAGTGGCTTGCAACTGGGGCCGAGGAGAGGCCTAGGCGCAATGGAAAGGCTTTGACCTCTGGCCATTACACCGGTATCGCTGGACCTTTGAGATCGGCTACGTCGCAGGCATCAGGCTTTGGAACGCTTAGCCCACCCGGGATCCCCCTTTCACGCCGGGTTATTAAGATTCTCATTATCTCCCGCAAGTGAGTTGCAAAAAACTCTTGACTATCGATGAACTAAAAAGCTAAGCTATTTCCTGAAAACGTGGATCATTCCGGCCGGCATTGTTCGGGGCGCGCCTTGAGCCGCTCAAACGCCGGGCCTGGATGAAATTCGCCCTGGCGTGTGGCAATGCGGTGCGTCCATCAAGCCAGTGCCACGGAGCGGATCGAAAAACCCTTGAAGGTGCAGTAACAGAATCCAGATGTAGTGAGAGCACGGTCCCTGCGGAAGACTTTTGGCGAAGCATCGCAGGGACCCGCATCGACAACCCGGAGGGCTGTGACCGAACCATTATAAGCGGAAACGGCCAGGGTATTTGCAAGGAGAAGCATGGCACGTTCCG
>JASIAM010000087.1 GCA_030041985.1 Bryobacteraceae bacterium
GTTTAGCGATGGCCGCACGGCCGAGTGCACCGGCAAGCCTTGCTGGCGCAGTACGGGCGTGCGTTGGCGGTTCGAGCGTTGGGACAAGCGCCCGGATGAGTTAACTGGTGACTGGGACCTGGTACCGGTTCGCGCAACGGCGGCTCAGGAACGGCGGGTGCGGTCGTTTGTAGATGCTCATCTGGGGCAGCGATTCAGTTGGCGCGGCGTGCTCAGTTTCCTCGCGCCCCGGCTGACCGGCAGACTAGAAGAGGTTGGCGCGAGCTCGCAGACGGGCTGGATCTGCACCACCTTCGCGATGGCTGCCATGCATTCGGCGGGCTTGCTGGCCGATGTGCCGATGAATCTTTGTCCAGGCAGCCTGATAGAGGCGTTGGATGGGGCTGTAGCCCCGCGCGCGGCATATAGCCAGGCGGGCTTGAGTGGCAAGGCCTCAGACGCGCTTCGCCAGCCACAGTGTGTGCTCGCGTGAGATTGCGTTTTCCGCATCCAGCACGAATCGCGATAACCCGGCATCAGAAATGGCCGCGGGAATAACTGTAGAGCCTATCCGGCTCAGTTCCTTTGCCGCGGTCACGTATGCCTGGGCAAGGTCTTCGTACCTCTTCGCCTGCATCCACGCCAAGGCGCCCGCTGAAGCGGTTGCGAACACACCAACAAAATCGGGGGTCTCATGGAAAATCTGGATCACGGCCAATCCGCAAGCGATGATTTGCGTGGCAATGGCCAAAAGAAGCACCCGGTCCCCGTTTCTGCTGTTCTTTTTGCTGTTGGTGTCATACCATTCCCGCTCCGGTTCGAAACGCTCACGGACATAGATCTCAGCCCGTTCAGCCGGCGTTTTTTCGCGCACCTCCTTCATCTTGCCTGTAATTTCGTGCGTCTTGGGCACCGGAGCCGCTTCCTGATCCGCAATGTCGTGCACGAATGTTTCGAATAACGCAGCAGCTTGCGCTTCGTCCTGCAGCGAGCCGCCCGCAAACGGAGACGCGCGCATCATGTAACGCCAGGAGAGCGTCTTGACGGACTCGGCCACGGCTCGCGACCTGTACCACCGCCGCTCGTAGCGGCTCTTTCTAAGCCAGAACGTCATCACCGCGCCCGCCGCGAGCAGCACCGCGCCGGCGGCCGCTCCGCCGGAATGGAGCCAGCCCTTCAGCGCTGAAACCAGAGCGGCCAGCGTGAGAGCGGCAATATTGATCAGATTCCAGACAAGAAACAGGTTCTGCGATCTGGCCGAAGCATCCCCGGCCTTCCGATAGATTTCGGGAAGGTCTTCGCGGCGCACTACCTTCTGATCGGGCATGGGAATTCAGATTATGATACCCGGATTCCCGGCGAGTGGGTCCGCGCCCGTTCCACAGCCACGAACGGCTAAAAAGATCAAAGTGAGGTTTGGTTAATTAACGCCGGGCAGGGCAAAACTTACCCTTTCTGATGAAAAACTCGCAGGCTGAGAACGGCTGAGCGTTGGCGCTGCGGGTGTTTTTCAGCAGCATCTACCGATTGTGAAACTCTAAGGCTTCGGCTCGCCGCCGTTCGGTTTCTTGTTGTAACGCTCGAACATGGCGGCGGTGATTTCCGGGCTGGTCGGCCAGTGGCCCCGGAGTTGTCCGGAATGCGTCTGATAGCTGTCGAGCCGGTCCGGGTCGGGCTGTACGATTTTACCGGCTTGAAAGAATAGCAAGCCGATTTTGTCCGTGGGCATGCGAGAGGCAAAGGCGTCTGCGTCGTCAAGCGCGGCGCGTAGCTTGGGCATCACCACATCAGGGGCAATCGGCTCCGTACCGGCAAGCGCCCGCCATTCGGCGGCAGGATAGTTGGAGTTGCGGCGGATTTCAGAAATCAGTCCTTCGGGCGTGTATCCCGGCGACTTTTCGACCGCTGCCCAAACGACTGCGCCCAAGGGGAGGATAGTTTCATGGACCGTCACCACGTCAACGATGTCGCGCAATTCGCGGCGTCCGGCGGCGGCCATAACTTTGTTGGTCGCAAGGTCAACCGGGTGAAGCACATACCCGAAGGTATCATCCCGCATGGCGGGGAAAAACCGAAACTCGCTATCGACAACCCATTCAAGATGTGTCGCGCCGCTCGGCCCGATGACTTCGGCGGTATAGATTGCCGGTTCGCGTCGTATCCATTTGATGGCGTAGCCCGCCGCTTCAAGTGTCTGTACATCAGCGGCGGCGGCGGCGGCGGCGCGTTCCTCGCGACCGTGAAAAACATCGATGTCGCCGGAATAGCGCGGGGCATCGCGGTTCAAGGCTGCGGCTCCGGCAACGTAGCTTTCCGGGTCGCGGTGCGACGCCAGAAGCCGGAGTATACCAGTCTGGATTTTAGAGAGCGGCACGGCATGCCTTTTCGATCTGCTCCGCCAGTTTCCGCGCTTCGCGGTCGCCTTCGATGCGCAGCGCCCGCGCAATAACAAGCGCATCGTCCGGCGTCGGTTCTTCAAGCATGCGTTTGTTCCAAAGCGCCTGTGCCCCGTATTCCGCAAAGGCGCGGCGATACAGCGTTGCAAAGGTTTCAGGCTCCAGTGGCGTGTCGTTCATAACCGCCTCTTTTTAGCATAGGAGCGGGGAAGCCGCAATGTCGGAAACCCGCATGGTTAAAGGGTTCTTAATGGCTTCCGCATCCGTGCAAAATGGACCCATTGTAAGACTGGGCTGGTCTATAATCACAGCCGTGCCCACACCGTACCCGGCTGCCGGTCTCCCTCACCCTCCCGCCGCCTCCCCCACCCCGTGTCCCTGGCCGTCCCGCGGCTCCCGGTCCTTGGCCAAGCCTCCGGCGTCGCCTTGCAGAAACACTGTCCTTGTCGGGTATGGCATCTCAATGCGCTCCTCACGGAATTGCGCGAATATCCGCTTGCGCAACTCGTTCCGCACGGCAAACTGGCTGGCAAAGTCACTGACCGAATAATTCAGGCTCAGGCCCACTGAGGAGTCGCCAAAACCCGGGTCCCAGGTAACTGAGGGCGCCGGCTCACGCAACATCGCCGGCATCTCCCGCGCCACCGCTTGCGCAATTTCGAGCAGCACCCGCTCCACCTGCCGCGGGTCGCAATCGTAGCTGACGTTCACTTGCACCTGCGCCGGCAGCCGCTTCTCGGGTAAGTTATAGTTCGTCACGATAGCCTGGGCCAGCTTGGAATTGGGCACGATAATCAGGTTATTGCCCAGCGTGCGGATGGTTGTGCTACGCCAGGTGATGTCCACCACGTATCCTTCCGAGCCACTATCCATTTTGATGTAATCGCCCAGCCGCACCTGCCCCGCAATAGCGACATAGAATCCGGCAAACAAATTGGCCAGCGTATCCTGCAGCCCGAGCGCCACCGCCACGCCGCCCACGCCCAGAGCCGTCACGTACGGCGTGATCGAGATGTTGAGCTGGTTTAAAATCACCAGCACTCCCAGGATCAGCACCGCGAGCTGCGCCAGCGTTTGCGTCAGAGTCGTGACCGGAACCGCGCCCGGTATCTGCGCCCCGGAATTCCGGATCAGTTCGCCGGCTACCCGCATGCCCATCAGAGTCAGCGAGAGAACAAACAGCACCCGCAGCAGCTCCACCGACCACTCGGTGAACCTTGCCGGAAGATCGGAAGACTGCACCGCCAGGTGCACCGCCAGAATCAGAATCCAGATCAGCGCAGCCCCACGCAGCGCTTCGGCCAGTATCCGGCCGGCGCGGCTTTGCGACTTGGTATACCAGACCTCCAGCGCCCGCAGCAGAATGCGGCGCGCGATGTATCCGATCACTATTACCAGCGCGAAAACCGCCAGCGGGGTAAACAATCGCTCCGGATGCCTTATGAAGATATTGCGCAGCGCCTCGACTACTCGCATAGCATCAGCTTCTCACAGGAAATTATTTGCACGCAGACGTACAATGCCGCGTCATTCTCATGTGCGAGTGTTTGCGCCACTGCTCTGCCTTGCTGTAGCCGTGCCCCTGGCCGCGCAGAACCCCACTGCCGCCCAATTGTTTGCCCAGGGCGAGAAGGCCGAGAAAGCCGGCCACATGGCGCAAGCCTATGTATTGTATTCCGAAGCCGCCGCCAAAGATCCCAAAAACGAAACCTATTGGGCGCGCAGCCAGGCTGTCCGTTCGCAGGCATCTTTGGAAGTCGCGCCCAAAACCCTGCCAACACCGGACAAACCCGAAGGCCAACTCCCCGCGCCGCTGCACTTCGATTCCATCACCGCCCAGGACCTCCTCGATGCGCGCAAGCCTTTACCCCCCACCGAACTGAGCGCGCTTCCCGGCGTCAAAGATTTCAACCTCCGCGCCCCGGAGAGATCCGTGTTTGAAACTGTGGCCAAGGATTTCGGCTTGGACTGTATCTTCGATGCAGACTACCCGCCGGGCAATCTAATCCACTTCGAAATCACGGGCGCGGACTATCGAACCGCTCTTCACGCGCTCGAGGCCGCCACCGGCTCATTCCTCGTGCCCATTACCACGAAGCGATTCCTCGTGGTTAAAGATACTCCCCAGAAGCGCACTGCGTTGGAGCCGGTTGTCGCTGTCGAAGTGCACCTGCCCGATCCCACTAATCCCCAGGATTTCACCAGCGCCATCACCGCGGTGCAACAGTCCATGGCCATCGAAAAGGTTTCGTGGGACACGCAGACCAACACCGTAGTGTTGCGCGATCGCATTTCGAAAGTGCTGCCGGCGCGCGCCATGCTCGAGCAACTTATGCGGCCCCGCGCCCAAGTGATGATCCAGACGGATGTCATCGAAGTGGATCGCAACGACATGCTGCAATGGGGCCTCTCGCTGCCCAACGTGTTCAACATAACCCCCTATAGCGCCGCAGGCGCCGCCCTGACTACTTTTGAAGACCTTGCCAAGTGGGGGCCCATGGGTACGGTGTTCGCCATTTCCATCAGTAACGCCGCCCTGTTGGCCCAGTTCACCAACTCGAAAACCAGCTCTCTGTATCACGCCGACCTGCGCTCCGTGGATGGCCAGCCCGCCAGCATTCACTCCGGCGAGCGGTACCCCGTGCTGACCAGCGGTTACATGGGTTCGAATGAGGCCACTTCGACTACCACCCCCACTACGACTACGACCAACGCAACGGGAACCACGCTCAGCAATGCCAACACCTTCGGCAGCGCTCCCAACCCATCCGCCGTGGCCGTTGCCGATTTCAATAGGGATGGCATTCCGGATTTCGCCTCCGCCAATTCCGGCGGTAATAGCGTGTCCATCTACCTGGGCCTCGGCAACGGCGCCTTTGATAATCCGCTCACGTACTCTACCGGGCAGAACCCGTCCGCCATCATCGCTGTGTCCTTGCGGAACAATGGCTATTTCGATCTGATCACGGCCGATGCCAATTCGAACGATGTGGGTGTGTTGCTCGGCAATGGCGACGGCACCTTCAACGCCTATACTCCCTTCCCCGTGGGGACCCAGCCGGCCGCCCTGGTAAGCACAGATTTCAATGGCGATGGCATAGCGGATGTGGCCATCGCCAACTCGGGATCCAACAATGTCACCATTCTCTTAGGCAAGGGAGATGGCACCTTTCAGGCGCCCTCCGCCCTCACTGTCGGAACCAGCCCGCGTTCCCTGGCAACCGCCGATTTCAATAACGATGGCATCCCCGATCTTGCCGTCGCCGATTACACCTCCAATGATCTCTGGATCTTCCTCGGCAATGGCAACGGGGCATTTACCAATAAAGCCACCTACACCGGCCTCAACGCTCCCCGCTCCATCACCGCCCAATACCTGGACCTGAACGCCAGCACCTCTATTGATCTCGTGGTGGCCAATTCCGCCGGCAACACCGTGTCCGTGTTTCTGGGCTCGGGCGACGGCACTTTCCCCACCGTGACACAGTACGCCACCGGATCCGGACCCGTATCCGTCGTCACCGCCGATTTCACCGATAACAATATCTATGACATCGCCACTGCCAATTACGGCGATGGCACCGTGTCCCTGTTAATCGGCAATGGAGATGGAACCTTTCAAACCCCCATCGAAATCTCCATCGGCACCGGTCTGGAACCTATTTCGCTCGCCACCGGCATATTCAACGGGAACGGATATGAGGGCCTGATAGTTGCCAATTTTGCCGGCAGCGACTTTGCCGTTCTGCTCGGCGAGGGCAATGGCAGTTTTACCAACTCCTCCGGAACTACGTACTCATACACCGGCGGCACCAGCTACTCGCCACCTCCCGCATTCAACTACGAAGATCTGGGCTTTGCTCTTAAAGTCACACCTCATGTGCACAGCATCGACGATGTGGGGCTGGATCTCGAAGCCGAAGTCGAACTGCTCACCGGCAACTCCACCGATGGCATCCCGGAAATCGCGCAGCGGAAAGTGCAGTCGCAAGTAAATCTTCGCACCGGCGAATGTGCGATAGTCGCAGGACTGTTCTCCGATCAGGACGCCCGCAACATCCTCGGCATACCCGGCCTTTCGACTCTCCCCGGCTTAGGTCCGCTGCTGCGCAGCAACACTAAAAACATCCAAGACTCTCAGGTGCTCATCGTCATCCGGCCGGTCCTCATCAGCCTTCCGCCCGACCAGTACGTATCCCGCCCCTTCTGGATTGGTTCGGAAGCCCGCCCGCTAACTCCGCTCTGATGCCAAAGCGTAATAAATCCCAAAACTGATAACTGATAACTGACAACTTTTCCCCGAAGGTGGCTGGCCGCGTGTGCTTCGCCTACACACACAGACAAATGGAACCGTGGCTGTATAATGATTCGGGACAGAAAGCGGAAAGTGGCAACTCCGGCTGAACTGTCTACAAGATTTGATTACACTCGGCAACAGAGAGGATTCGTCACGTGAGGAGAATGTTCGGATCGTTTGTGGTAGCCGCCATGACATTGGTGGTGGCTGCCTCCATGCTTCAAGCACAAACACCGGCCAACGCTGGGAAAGGCGGCGGCCGTGGCCGCGGTTTCCGCGCGCCGGGCCCGCCCGGACCGGTCCCGCGCCTCCCCGACGGCAAACCAGACTTTACGGGCATTTGGAACTGGGATGAGACACGGATGGTCAGCCAGGACACTCCCGAAATGCAGGCCTGGGCACAAAAGATATATGAGGAGCGCAGAGCGACGAGCAGCGCGAACGATTTCGAAACACGCTGCCTGCCGGGCGGCCCACCCCGCTCCGCCCCCTATCACACGGCGCTTTTCTCCACGCCGAAGCTGGTGGTGATGTATTTTGAGGGCAACACTCACATGTACCGCCAGTTCTACGTGGACGGGAGCGACCACCCCAAGGACCTGAAGCCGACCTTTTACGGCGATTCACGGGCGCATTGGGACGGCGATACGCTGGTGGTGGATACGATCGGGTTCACCGACATCTCCTGGATCGACGGCGCCGGCCACCCTCACTCCAAGCAGATGCACTTGACCGAGCGCTTCCACCGCGTGGATTACGGGAACCTGGAAGAAAAAATCACCGTCGACGATCCCGGCGCCTATACCAAGCCTTGGTCACAGGACCGGCTGATATCCCTCGATCCTAAGCTTCCGTTAACGGATTACGTTTGTAACGACAACAATCAGGATCCGGGCCACATCGATGCGGCCTACGGAAAGCAAGAGAAACAACTTTCCAACGGCGTGCCCACTCCGGCCGCCAAGCGTCCGCCCGCACCGCCGTCCGGCGCGACCCCGCACACCGCGGACGGCAAGGCCGATTTATCGGGAGTCTGGGTGCTGTCCGGCAGTCCGAACTTGCCTTCCGATCCTTCTTACCAGCCATGGGCAAAGGAAATCTACGACCAGCGCAAGGCTGATAAACAGAAGGACGATCCGGAAAAGTTTTGCCTGCCCGATGGTCCGGTGCGCGTGACTCGATTGCCATACCAGATCGTGCAACGTCCCGAGAAAATACTGCTCCTTTCGCAAGGCAACATCCACAGCTATCGCCAATTCTATCTGGACGGTCGGCCGCACGACCCCTTCGTGGACTTCGATCCCACCACCTACGATGGCAACTCGATCGCAAAGTGGGATGGGGACACGTTGGTGGTGGATACCATCAGCCTGAATGACAAAACCTGGCTCGATCCTACCGGTAAGCCGCATAGCGACCAGTTGCACATCATCGAGCGCTACAGCCGGCCGGACCTCGGGCACCTGGATGTCCAGATTACGCTGGAGGACCCGAAGGCGTTTACCCAGCCATACACCTTCAAGCGGGCCTTTACGCTGGCTCCGGCCTGGCATTTGCAGGAGTATGTTTGCCAGGCGATCCTGGATGGAATCGAGAATCCGTAAGAAGGTTGCGGGGCCTTGTGAAACCATAAGGCTCCGAAACACGGAAGCAACCCGACCGGCGTGATCGCATCTGCACGACGGAACAGATCGCGCCGTCATGAAATCGTGGAGGACCACGATGCTTCGATTGGCCGCCTGCGCTTCTCTCGTTGCGGCCTTAAGCTTCGCACAACCTCCCGCGCCTACCATCGAGCCGCCGCAGTTTGAGGCTGCATCCATTCACAGGATCGATCCCAAAGAAGGCAGCGGGCCTTCCGGTTGTACGACCACCCCCGGTCTAATGAGGTGCACAAACGTCACCCTCAAACGCTGCATCATCGGTGCTTATGCCGTTCTGCCGGATCAGGTCCTGGGCGGCCCCGATTGGATAGACGTGGATCGCTTTCAGATCACTGGCCGCTCCACGCAGCCGCTGGGCGACAAAGATTTGATGGCGATGCTGCAGACGCTTCTCGCGGATCGATTCAAGCTGGTTTTCCATCAAGAGTTACGGCCAGGCGAAACCATGGTCCTCGAAGCCGCCAAAAAAGGTCCGAAGCTGGAACCCGCCGGCAATGTTCGCGCTTCCTGGGAGAATATGCACGATCACCTGGTGGCCTCGAAGATGACCATGGGCGAGTTCGCGGAGATTCTGTCTCGCAACCTAAATCTGCCCGTGGTGGATCGCACCGGTCTGACGGGTGCATTCCATGTCGCGCTACGTTGGCACCCGGACGACGCCGATGCGCTGCCACGCGAGGAAGCTATGGCTACCCTTAGATCGGAAATGTCCGCTGAGATGGGCAAGCAGTTGGGCTTAACTTTGAAATTGCGGAAAATGCCGATCCCAATATTCGTCATCGATCATGCAGCAAAACCGGAGGCGGATGATTGAAAACACCGGCTTCATCCCTCACTCTCCCGCCGCCTTCATCTTGCGCGCGATCAGAAAGGCCAGCTCCAGCGCCTGCTCGTGATTCAGGCGCGGGTCCACCTCCGATTCATACGCGCGCGCCAGATCTTCCTCCGTGGGACCGCCCGCGCCGCCGATGCATTCGGTGACGTTCTCACCCGTCAACTCGATATGTACGCCGCCGAGTTGCTGCCCCATCGCCCGGTGAATATCGAAAGCCTGTTCCACTTCCGCATAGATGTCCGCGAAATGGCGTGTCTTCACTCCTCCCGATGTCATTTTCGTGTTGCCGTGCATCGGGTCGCACACCCACAGCGCGGTGCTCCCCGCAGCCTGGGCTTGTTCAATCGCGCGCGGCAGCGTCTCAGCAATACGCTTGGCTCCAAAGCGGTGAATGAAGGTCAGGCGGCCCGGTGTGCGCTGCGGGTCGAGCGTGTCGATCCACCGCGCCACCTCATCGCCCGTGCCCTCAACGCCAATCTTCACCCCGATCGGGTTCTCGATTCCGCGCAGGTATTCGATATGCGCTCCCTCCGGATGGTTGGTGCGCAACCCCACCCACGGGAAATGCGCAGCCAGGTTGAACCATCCCTTACCCTCAAAACTGCCGCGCGGTGCGCATCGTGTCTGTGCCTCTTCGTAAGCCAGGTGCAGCGCTTCGTGAGCCGTGAAGAAGTCGATACGTCCGGTCTCTCCGGCGCGCACGCCCAGCACATTCTCCATGAAGCGCAGCGCCTCTCCAATGGTGTCCACCATGCGGCGATATTCGTCGCGCAAAGGAGAGTAATCCACCCAGTCCAGGTCGAAATATTCAGGATGGTGCAGGTCTGCAAAACCGCCCTTGACCAGCGAACGTATGAAATTCAGCGTCAGCGCGGCGCGCTCGTGGCCGCGCAGCAGCAGTTGCGGGTCGGGCCGCCGCGCCTCCGCCGTGAACTCCGGACGGTTAACGTTGTCGCCGCGGTATGACGGCAGTTCCACCCCGCCGCGCCGCTCCGTATCCGCCGAACGCGGCTTGGCGTATTGGCCCGCGAACCGTCCGATGCGAATCACCGGACGCTGCGCCCCCACCACGAGCACCAGGCTCATCTGCAGCAGGACCTTGAGCGTGTTCGCAATCCGTTCCGGAGTGCAATAGATAAACCGCTCGGCGCAATCACCGCCCTGCAGCACGAACGCCCTGCCGGCCGCCGCTTCCGCCAATTGCTGCCGCAGCAACAGCACTTCCCAACTGGATACCAGCGGTGGCAGGCGGCGCAACTCTCTGAGTACGCCGGCTAACTCTTCCGCATCCTGATACTCCGGCTGCTGCAATACCGGGCGGCTCCGCCAGGAGTCGGGTTCCCAAGTCACGCGATCAGGTTACCATGCGCACCAGCGGGCCATCCCCGCCTCGTGTGATACCATCTTCAGGCTAAAGACCCGGGCCGGTGGGTGGAACGCCGTGGCGGCAGCGTCAGGATTGCGCGTTCCGGAGGAGTTGACAGTGGAAATCACACTAGAGGCTTTTATGGATTTGCTGCGCAGCCGGCGCAGCGTTCGGGCTGGTTTTTTGAAAGATGTTCCCGTTCCGGAGGAGCATATCCAGCAGATCCTCGATGCTGCCCGATGGGCTCCTTCAGCGGGAAATTCACAGCCGTGGGAATTCATCGTTATCCGCGACGCCCAGACACGGGAGAAAATTGTCGAGATCTACAAAGCCCAGATGCGCGAAAAGATCGAAATCGAGCAGGCGGCACGCGGGCAGCGTTCCTTCGTCGATTCCGGCTTGGATTTCCGGCACGCTCCGGTCCATGTGATCGTGCTGGGCGATCCGCGCACAACCGATGCGTACCCAACGCGGACGCGGCTGGACAAGTGGGAGTCCCATTTCTACGGCAGCCTCGCCAATTGTGTGCTGCAACTGCTGTTGGCCGCTGAAGTCCTCGGGCTCAGCTCAATGTACGTCAGCGATGTAGCTTCTCCGTATTTCTCTGTCATGCTTAAGTCGCTCCTCCACATCCCGGAACCGCTGCAGGTCTATCACTTGCTGCCGCTTGGCTTCGCGAAGCGGAGCCCGACAATGCGTCACCCACGGCGTGCACTCGAAGAACTCACCCACTACGAACGGTATGACGCCGCGAAAGCGCGCAGTGACGCGGATATACAGGAGTTCATGGCCACACAGTCGATCCGTGGAAGTCAATATCGGTGGTAGCGCCACGGACCTGTTGTGATCGGCGGCCCCGCCCCTATCTTTAACCGCACGCCTGTTGCGGTCGAGCGCCGTGCCCCGCGAAGATAATCTATGCGCGATTTTCAAAGTTTGTCCGAACGCGAAATTCTTGCCTTGGCCATTTCTCTCGAAGAGGAAGACGAGAGAATTTACGACGACTTCACAGAAGGACTGCGCGAATCCTTCCCCGCCTCCGCCGCCGTGTTCGAGGCAATGCGAGAGGAGGAATCGGGTCATCGCCGCCGGCTGATGGATTTGTATCGCAGCAAGTTCGGCGACCACATCCCCCTGATTCGCCGGCAGGACGTCCGCGGATTCGTCAACCGCCGTCCCGTGTGGCTGGTGCGGCCTTTGGGATTGGATACCGTTCGCAACCAGGCCGCCACCATGGAAGTAGAAACTCGCCGCTTCTATGAGCGCGCTTCGGCGCGCACGCAGGACCCGGCCATCCGCCAACTGCTCGACGATCTGGCTCTCGAAGAGCGCCATCATGAGTACCGCGCCGAGGAACTGGGCGAGCAGCAACTGCGCAGCGGCGCCCGCGAAAAGGAAGATGAAGCCAACCGCCGCCTGTTCGTGCTGCAAATCATTCAACCCGGATTGGCCGGTCTCATGGATGGTTCCGTATCCACTCTCGCCCCCGTGTTTGCCGCCGCGCTCGCCACCCAGAAGCCCTTCGACGCCTTTCTGGTGGGCCTTGCCGCTTCCGTCGGCGCCGGCATCAGCATGGGTTTCGCCGAGGCCCTCTCCGACGATGGCAGCCTCACCGGCCGCGGCCATCCCTGGTTCCGCGGGGCTATCTGCGGCTTGATGACCGCCCTCGGCGGCATCGGCCACACTTTGCCCTTCCTGATCCCTGATTTCCGCATCGCGATGACCGCCGCCATTGTAGTCGTCATCGCCGAATTAGGCGTCATCACCTGGGTCCGCCACCGCTATATGGAAACACCGCCATTATCGGCAGCCTTGCAGGTGGGTCTGGGCGGCATGCTCGTGTTCCTCACCGGAATTCTCATCGGCAGTTCGTAAAAGCACAAGCCGGCGTTGACCCATCACTCCAATCGCGTCAGTGTTTGGCGCCGCTCGCGGTGATATTGCGTGAGCGTCGTATTAGCGCTTTGGATGGTGTCCAGTTCGGCGGCGATGGCTTCCAGATCCTGCCCGCGCAGCACCACGTACAGTTCGTCATCGCCGATCTCTGTATAAACGCGGTTGCCAATGCAGCCGGCGCTCGTAACAGTGCCCTGCGCCAAGGCAGCAGGGAGGGCCATGCAGGTGGGCCGTCCTAACAGGGGCAGCACGGAAGAAGCGCCCGCGCGCGTGGCCGCTTCCGCCAGCAACATCACCCGGCCCGGTTTACCTGCCACCAGCACCACGGAAGGCGGAGCCGGCGTTTCGCCGAGCGGTGTAAAGACTACGAAGTTCGGCGTAGATGGAAGCTGAAACACTCCCGGAATCTCTTCCATCCGGATATAGCCGATTCCCGCCATCAAATCGAGCACTTGCTGCAATTCCGGCATTCGCTCCGGCGTGATGGTTTTGTGTGTGTAGCTGCCCACCGGGCAATTGAAATGATCAGAAGGCACTGTGCATAAAGATCGCCCCTCCGCGGCCAGCCGCCAGAAGCTGCAAGAGGAGGGCTGCGAGCCCGCAAATCGCGCCATGCCCGAGGGAGGCTTGTCGGTGTAGAGGACGGCCACGGGGTGGCGGGTGGTTTCGAGTGCCTGCTGCAGTTTTTGTTCAAGGGCGGGATAGTCTGGCATCAGTGTTATTATGCCAGCCATGAGCGTGCCGGAGATAATGCCGCGCCGGCAGTTCCTTGGAATGGTTGGCGGCGCGATATGGACGGCCGGCCCTTTGTGCTACAGCGTGCTCGCCGAAGCGAAGGGGCTGGTTCGCACAGGCGTTATCGGCCGGGTCTCATTTTGCCGGGCATCCAATCGGCAATGGCTCCGGCTGGCACGCGATATTTGTGGAGAAAACCGGCTGCTTGCGGAAATCGATCGGAGCGATGCCACTGCAGGTTGTGGTGCAGTATTGCTCGGAAGCTGCGCCACGCTCGTGGTGGATCAGAAAGGATGCCATCTCCTGCCATGAACGTCGATTGGCTGCGGCGCTACTGTAAATCGCTGCCCCACACCACTGAGTCCATGCAATGGGGCGCCGACCTGGTGTTCAAGGTGGGCGGCAAAATGTACGCGGTTGCGGCTCTCGAACCGGCTCCGGTGTGGCTCTCTTTCAAATGCACACCGGAAAATTTCGCTGATCTTACCCAAATGCCTGGCATCATTCCGGCGCCCTATTTAGCGCGAGCCTCATGGGTTGCTTTGGAGTACGAAGACGCATTGCCGGCCGCGGAGGTGAAACGCCTGCTCAAGGGGTCCTACGAGTTGGTGCTCGCCAGATTACCGAAAAAAGCGAGGGCCGGGCTTGCTTCGTAGAACTGTGATAAACCTTGGTTCGCGGAGCCGCAGTCCCGTGTAGAATAGAGTCTCGGGAGACCTTATTAATGCTCAGAGGAAGATCTGCTCAAACGGTAGCTGTATCATTCGCATTCGCCTTGGCTTCCGGCGTCTGGGCCGCCGATTCCGCGTTGGTGGTGGATCGGGGCCTGCCGCAAGGCAATCTGAATAATGTTTCCGGCGCGGCCCGCAGCAATGTGCGCTGGGCTTCCGGCGATTCGGGATTTATGGGCGACCACGTCACTATCGGCGCCAGCGGCGAAAAGTGGGTGATCGATTCGATTCGAACCTGGGCCGTGCCGGGTTTGGACGATCAGGATCCCGATCACCTGGGAGACTTTTATCAGGATGTCCGCCTTTACTTCGGAAAGGCCGACGGAGATATCTCGCCCGTGACTTCCGGGGCCCTTTCGACTGGCAGCGACGAAACCAGCAACCCGAATATACAGATTTCGGAGGCCACCAAGGCCGGCACACCACTCTACGACAACTTCGGCCATTTCCTGCGCGTGTGGGAAGTCGATTTCAACAACCTGAATCTGCCGGTAGACGGTGGCTCTGAATACGGTTTTGGCGTCTGGGGCATGGGCCGCGAGATCGAAGGCAGTAACGGAAAGGCGTACATGTGGTTCAATTACGCCTCCAACGCACCCTTGAGCGGGGCTCGCGAAGACCAGGCCGATGGCGTCATGCTGCTGTTTGATGGTTCCGGCCGATCCGCCGGCGAGTTTACCGGGCAGGGCCACGGTTGGGATAAAAACTCCAACATCAACATCCAGGTATTCGCGCATCGCGTCATTAGCGCGCAGACGGCGGCACAATAGAAGACAAGGCGACTTGCCTTGCCGGGGTGGGGAATGAAACTCCGCGGAAAACTGTTGCGGCTGGGCGTAGGGCTGGTTTGTGTGTCCGCCCTCTACGCCTTTACCAAACCCTTTCGGGTATATATCAGCATGGAAGGGTATGACAACATCCCCATCCCCGCCGATGGCGATGAGAAGACCGAGTGGGTTTTCGGCCGCTTGATGTATCCCCAACATCCCTATGCCCGCTTCGCCCGCTACCGCTACGGCCGGTTGGACTGGCGGGAAGGGGGCACGAGTTGGAGCCAGGACTATCCGCGAGCTGACCGTCACTTTGCGCAGGCCCTGCGGAGGCTGACGCGTGTCCACGCCCGCTCCCTCGAACAGCCCGTGAACCCGGACGATACGGACGATATTTTCGACTGGCCCTGGCTATGCGCCGGCGAGATGGGCGACTGGAAGCTGACGCCGAGCCAAGCCAAAACGCTGCGCGAATACCTGCTGCGCGGCGGCTTCCTGATGCTGGACGACTTCTGGGGACCCGAGGAATGGGACCGCTTTAATGAAAGCATGCAGGAAGTGTTTCCCGACCGGCCGATCTTGGAGATCGAAGACGGTGACTCCCTCGTTCATATTGTTTACGACTTGAATGACCGTTTCGTCATTCAGGGTATGTGGGGGATTCGCGGGCAACAGCGCTCCCGCTCAGAAGGAGCGGTGTCACACTGGCGCGCCATTTACGATGACAAGGGCCGCGCCATGGTGGCGATGACCTTCAACAACGACGTGGGCGATTCCTGGGAGTGGGCCGACGAACCGGAATACCCTGAAAAATATTCCGCCTTAGGGATTCGTCTTGGCGTCAACTTCGTGGTCTATGCGATGACGCACTGATTCCGTGCCCATCCACGCAAGGAAGCTCTTTTACTGGAAACTCAACCGGCGGGACATTCAGCTCGGCGAACGCACCGTGCTGATGGGAGTACTCAACCTAACTCCGGACTCGTTCTCCGATGGTGGCCGGTACAGTGAACCGGATCGCGCGTTCGCTCGTGCCCTGGAGCTGGAGGAACAAGGCGCGGACATTCTGGATATCGGCGCCGAATCGACCAAACCGGGAGCCGCGCCTGTTTCTGCCGCCGAAGAGACGAGGCGGCTGATCCCCGTACTGAAGCGGCTCCGAGACCGGCTAAGTATCCCCGTTTCGGTGGACACATACAAAGCTGAAATTGCGGAGCGGGCGCTGGATCTCGGTGTAGAGATCATTAACGATCCTTCGGGCCTGACATTCGAGCCCCAGCTCGCGCGCATGGTTTCCAACTATAACGCCGGCCTGGTGCTGAATCACATGCGCGGAAGGCCGGAGATCTGGGCCAAACTGGGACCGATGCCCGATCCCATGGCCGCGATCGTCCGGGACCTGGAGGCGGCCATCAGCCGGACACGCCACGTGGGCATCGATCATTCACGATTGGTAATCGACCCGGGCATCGGATTCGGCAAGCGCAAAGAACAAGATTCGTTGATCCTGGGACGGCTGGGACAGTTGGCGGTGCTGGATCACCCAATCCTTGTGGGACCCTCCCGCAAATCGTTTCTGGCGCACGCATCGGCGGAGGAGACCAGGTGCGCAACCGCGTCTGCGGTGGCTGCCGCAATTTTAGGGGGCGCTCACGTAGTTCGTGTTCACGATGTGCGCGAGATGCGTGCCGCCGCCGACGTAGCTGACGAAATTCTGCGGGCACTTGCGCCATAAGGAGGCGCCATAGGGGTTTAAGGCAAGGCGCGATCAGTCCGCCTGTGTGTGCGGGGACGACGGCCCTACCTCGCGTCCGCTATAATGGCTCGCTGGGGGATATCCCCGGCCGATGACTGATATCAAGAAGAAATTGCAGGAAGAAATCGCGGCCCTGGAATACGAGTTGCGCAATGAGCTTCCCAAGGAGATTTTGAAGGCCCGAGCGCATGGTGATTTGAGCGAAAACGCGGAGTATCATGCCGCCAAGGACCGCCAGGGGTTTGTCAACGCCCGCTTGAACCAGTTGAAGAAGAGGCTCGCGGAGGTATCCATGGTCGATTTCTCCAAGATTCCTCACGACAGAGTAGGACTCGGTTCGACCGTGGTGGTGCTGGACGTGGCGCGCGATGAGGAGATCACTTATAACTTGGTTACCAGCGAAGAAGCGGATGCCAAGAATGGCAAGATTTCGACCACTTCTCCGATTGGCCGCGCGCTATTGGGAAAAGAGGTCGGGGACATGGCCAAGGTCCAGAGTCCCGGCGGTGTGAAGGAACTCGAAATCCTCAAACTCACCACCATTCACGACGCCGCGGAGTAGTATGACCTTCACGAAGGCGATTGGCGTGGGTTGCGGCGCCATCATCATCCGGATTGTGAAATGGCTGGCGCTCTCGCGCATTCACCCGAACGTCCTCACGTTTCTAGGGCTGGTTATCAACATCGTGGCGGCTTTCCTGTTAGCCAAAGGGAGCTTTCGCTGGGCTGGGGTGGTGGTCATTGGCGCGGGCCTGTTCGATATGGTGGATGGCCGTGTGGCTCGGGCGACCGATCGCGTCACGCAATTTGGCGGCTTCTTCGATTCCGTGCTC
>JASIAM010000008.1 GCA_030041985.1 Bryobacteraceae bacterium
GTTTCGTAGTGCTGACCAGTGATTGGAGGCTGGCAGCGGTGAGCCTCACGGTGCTGCCGTTCGTTCTGCTGCCCACGCGGCTCATTGGCCGGCGCATTCGCCGCACCAGCCGGGGGACACAGGATCGCCAAGCCGATCTCAATCAGATTCTGCAGGAGACTCTCAGCGGCCATATGGTGGTGGCCGCGTTCGGCGCCGAAGCGTATGAATCCGCCCGCTTTCGCGAGGCGTCGCGCCGGATGCTGAAGAGCAATCTACGCTACACTCTGCAACAGGCGCTCGCTTCGCCTGTCATCGAGCTGTTCGGTGCGGCTACCATCGTGGGCCTGCTTACTTACGCCGTGACGCAGATCAAAAGCGGCAACATGACTGCCGGCGATTTCACCGCGTTTGTTACGGCCTTGCTGCTTCTCTATGAACCAGTAAAACGGCTCGTGGGTATTCACAATATTTTTGAGCAGGCGCTCGGAGCATCGCAGAAGGTTTTTGAGCACCTTGATCATGCCGAAGAGATTATTGAAAAGCCGGGTGCGCACATGCTGGAGGGATTCCACCACTCCATTATTTTGGAAAATGTTTCATTCCGCTACCCGGGAGATCCCAATGGGTTTCACATACAGGGGATGAATCTGGAAGTAAAGGCGGGTGAGGTTGTGGCTCTGGTGGGTTCGAGCGGGGCCGGCAAAACCACTCTGGTCAGCCTGCCGCCACGCTTTTATGATGTGATTGCAGGGGCCGTAAAAATAGATGGCCATGACGTGCGCGATGTCAGCCTGCGCTCGCTGCGCTCCCTGATCGGTATTGTGGCCCAGGACACCTTCTTGTTTAACGATTCGGTGGCCCGCAACATCGCTTATGGCCGGCCGGGAACTTCGCTAGACGATATTCGCAGCGCCGCGGAAACAGCGCTGGCGCACGAATTCATCACGCGGCTTCCCGAGGGGTACGATACCGTGATCGGCGATCGCGGTATCAGGCTCAGCGGCGGACAACGGCAGCGCATTGCGATTGCGCGCGCCCTGCTGAAAAACGCCCCGATTCTGATTCTGGACGAGGCTACTTCGCATCTGGATGCTGAATCGGAGATGCTGGTGCAAAGGGCGCTCGCCAATCTTATGGAGCACCGCACCGTGATTGTGATCGCGCACCGCCTTTCCACCATTCGCCGCGCGGATCGCATTGTGGTGCTCGATAAAGGGCGCATTCGCGAGTCCGGCAGCCACCAGGAACTCATGAGCGGTGGCGGCATCTACCGGCGGCTGCACGAACTGCAGGTGGGGCAGGCGCTTTCGCCTGCCGATACGCGCGCGGCGGTGGAGCGTTGAGGGTCCGCAGCATGACCGGTTTCGCCTGTGCGAGGAGGACCATCCCCGAAGGCGAAATCATCGTTAGCATTAAAAGCGTCAATCACCGCGGCCTGGATTTGCATTTCCACACGCCGCCGGAGCTCGATGCGATTGAGGGCGAGCTGCGCAACCTTCTGAAACAGAGCGTGACTCGCGGCCACCTGCAAATCCATGTATCGTTCGCGCGCCTGATGGAAGCGGGCGCCGCGCCGCTGAACCGGCCGATGCTCGAAGCATATATGCGGGCCTTTCACCAGGCAGCACAAGAGTACGGTATCAGCGGGGCGCCGGACTTAAATGCCGCGCTGCGCATTCCCGGAATGTTGGCGTCCAGCGAAGAGCGGGAACTGAGCGAGAGTGTCTCCCATGCGATTCTGGAGGCCGCCGCCGAGTCGATAACGGTGCTGAACGCCGCGCGCGAAGGCGAAGGCGCCGCCACCGCTGCGGAGATCCTGGAACACTGTGCCGCCATCTGCGCCCTGGTGGAACAGATGAAAGAAATCCGCGCGGGAGCCACTCCTGCCTTCCAGAACCGCTTGCGCGAGAAACTGGGAGAGTTGCTGCGCGGCACGGCGCTGGACCCGCAGCGCGTGGCGCAGGAGGCGGCGATTCTGGCGGACCGTAGCGACATCAACGAGGAATTAGTCCGGCTCAGCACCCATACCGCGCAGTTAGAGCAAATGCTTTCGGCCGGAGGAGAACTTGGCAAGCGCCTGGATTTCCTCTTGCAGGAGATGAACCGCGAAGCCAATACCGTGCTCTCGAAAACCGGCGGACTGGGTGATCTCGGGTTGACCATCACGGAACTTGCTTTGCGGGCGAAATCGGAAATCGACAAAATCCGGGAGCAGTCGCTGAACCTGGAATAAGCGCTCCCATGACCACTGTATTCATCATCTCGGCGCCATCCGGTTCGGGAAAATCCACGCTGGTTTCCCGGCTGATGGACAGTGTGGCGGGGCTGATGTTTTCGATTTCCTACACCACCCGCAAGCCGCGGGGCGCCGAGATCGAAGGGCGGAATTATCATTACGTGACACGCGCCGATTTCGAGGCGATGATCGAGCAAGGCGAATTTCTGGAGTGGGCGGAAGTGTTCGGGAATTATTACGGCACGCATTGCAGCATTCTGGAAAAGGCGCGCGCGCGCGGCAAGGACCTGGTGCTCGATATCGACGTGCAGGGCGCTCGACAGGTGAAGTGCCATCTGCCGGAGGCGGTTACGATCTTCATCCTGCCGCCCTCCCGGGAGATCCTGGAACAGCGCCTGCGCGCGCGTGGCGAAGACGACGCAGCAGTGATCGAGCGGCGCCTTCACGAAGCCGCAAAAGAAATCGGCAACTATGGCGCTTATGACTATGTTCTGATTAATCATGACCTGGAGGAGTCCGACGCGGTACTGAGCGGGATCGTTTATGCTGAGCGCGCGCGGCGAACGCGCATCGAGGAACGGATTCACCCGATTCTGGAAACCTTTCGGCAGTGACTTCACCGCTGAGACGCGGTGGCTGCAAGCAGAAGATCTATGTACGCTTTCGCGATGAGTTTCCCAGGATCGATAGAGAATTCAGATAGCAGGTTTTCGGCGATCCGGCGGCCTTCATCCTCCGTTTGATCTGGCCGCAGCACGACTTCCAATTCGAGAAAATTTCCCAAGCCTTCTACTGCATCGATATGAACCCGCGTCTGGCCGACGAGGAACAGGCGCCGTGTTTTTCGGACTGTTCCGATTGTGCCCAAGGCCGCTGTCAAAATTGTCAGCAGAGCCTCGGGATCGGGAGTGCGGGCGATGAGGTAGTGGGAGCGGCGTGCGTGCGCAACATCGGGCCGCTGATAGCGGATGAGTTCACCCGAGTCCGGCCCGAACATGCGCAGTTTTAGGCGCGCGCCTTCCGTGGGGAAGAAGACGTCCACTTGCGGAATCACGCTCGGCGGCGCACCGCTCAAGCGGGCTGCGGTTTCGAGAGCCATTGCGACGCCGGTGAGCGCCGCTTTGATTTCGATATTTGCCGGCATGACAGAATGGCGCTGAGGCGCTACAGTAAGTCTAGATCAGATGCCCGCGCAACTGTTTGCGGATACTTCTCCCGAAGCTCTCGAGGTCTGGTTGTCTCTTCTGCGAAAGAAGACGGTAAGCGAAAAAATGGCGATGGTTTTTGAGATGAACCGGTTCGCCCGCCAGATGGCTGAGATGGGAGCCCGCATGCGCTATCCATCCGCGAATGACCGCGAGGTCTTCCTGCATGTGGCTGCCTTGCATCTCAGCCGTGAAGATATGATTCGCGTCTACCAGTGGGACCCCGAGGAGCATGGATACTGAAGGCGCCGGGGCATTCCAGCACGTTCTTGCGGCGCTTGACGGGCCTTCTCAAACGATTGCTCCCGTAATCGCTACGCTACGCAGTCCTGGCTACTTGTGAGATCTTCAGCAGGCGCTCGGCATTGCCCCGATAGATCTGGTCCTTTTGCTGCGGGTTCAATCCGAGGCCTTCGATGCAGCGGATGGTCTCGCGGATGTAGAGACCGGGGGAAGGCTCAAAGGGCACGTCGGACGCAAAGAGCACGCGGTCGAGACCGAAAAACGCCAATCCGCACTGGGTAGCCGGGAAACCGCCGAACAAGGCGGTATCGGCATAGAACATTTTGAAGTAATCGAGCGGCCGCTTCTTTAGCGTCTTTAGCACGACGGTGTAATCGGTATCGGAAGTGCGTTTGCCCAACTGATCCCATCCATAGCCTACCCGTCCTTCGAAATACGGCACCATGCCGCCCATGTGATGGGTGATGATTTTCAAGTCGGGCTGGCGGTCGAAAATGCCCGAAAACACCAAGCGGGCCATGGCGGCGCTGGTTTCGTAGGGCCAACCGAAGGTCCACCAGATTTCGTACTTGGATTTGTCTTCGCTAAGGTAGTCGGTCATTTCGGCGCCGCGGGAGGGGTGCATCCAGATGATGGTGCCGCGGCGCGCCAGTTCTTCAAACAGGGGCAGCACGTCGCTCGCATCGAGAGGCTTGCCTTTCACATTGGTGTAGACCTGAACCCCCCGCGCTCCCAGTTGCGTTACCGCGCGTTCGGCCTCTTTCAGCGACTCTTCCAGGTTGTTCATGGGAAGAGATGCAATGAAAGAAGGGAACCGTTCGGGATAGCGCCGGCAGAGTTCGGCGAAGCCGTCATTGACGATCCGGGCGAGCACCGGAGACTGGTCCGGGCCGGCCAGCCATTCAAGCGGCGGCAGCGGCAGCGAGAGCACCTGGCAATATTCGCCGAACTCGTCCATCACGCGAAAGCGCGCATCGAGATCCACGATGGTGGCCGCTTCCCGCACACGTTTCCCGATGTCTTTGGGTCCGGAAGGCGTGTTGATGTACTCATCAAAAAATCGTTTGGGAAATAAATGATTGAAGATGTCAATTTTCATGAGAATTCCTTAGGGATCCGGCCAGGGGCTGCCTTGCGAGGCTTAATGCTGCCAGGGCCGCGATCAGTGCGGGGAGAGCGGCTGCCAGGAAAACGCGCCGCATACCCCAATTCAAAGACAACAAAAGTCCGCCCAGCACGGGCCCCACGATCGAGCCGATGCGGCCGATTCCGAGCGCCCAGCCGACACCGGTAGAGCGAACGGCGGTGGGGTAAGATTCCGCTGCCAGAGAATTGGAGCAAGTCTGCCCGCCAATTACACAAAAGCCGGCGGCGAAGACAGCGGCGGTTTCGATGGCTGCAGTGGCGCTTACTAGACCGATCAGGAACACGGTGAGCGCTGCGCCGAAATAGACCCATACGAGAATGCCGTAAGACATTTGCCGGTCTACCACGCGTCCCAGCACGATCGCGGCCGCCGCACCGCCCACCTGGAACATCGCTGTAATCGCGATGGCCCGCTCCAGTCCGACGCCAGCGTCGTGAATGACGGTGGGAAGCCAGCTATTCAAGAAGTACAGGTCGAGCAGGCTCATGAAGAACACCACCCAAAGCAACAGGGTGGTGCGCGCGCGTCCCTCCGTGAAGAGATGCGAAACGGGAAAACCGGTTTTGGGCGGTTCGGTGACTACAAAGGAAGCGTCCGGCGGCACTGGCACAGCCGGAGCAATCCGGCGCAGCAGCTTTGCCACGCGAACGTCGTTGGCCCCTTTCGCGCCGCCTTTGAGAATCAGAAAGCGGATGGACTCCGGAAGGCTGAGCAGCACCACCGCGGTCACGCAGGGCAACAAGCCCCCGACGACAAAAACCGCGGGCCATCCGTAGCGGCTGATGATTCCGGCGGCGACGAATCCGCCAATGGCCGCGCCGATCGAAAACCCGAAGAACATGAGCATGACACCCGTGGCCCGCAAGCGCCGCGGCATGTATTCGGAGGTGATCGCGGTAGCGTTGGGCATGGCGCCGCCCAGGCCGAACCCCGTGAAAAACCGGAGCCAGAGCATCGATTCGAGAGAGTTGGCGCGCGCTGTAAGCAGAGACCCGAGTCCGAACCAAAGCGTAGAGGCCAGCAGGATACGTTTGCGTCCCACGCGGTCACCCAGCGGCCCGAACAGCAGCGCGCCGATCAGCATGCCCACTAGGCCGCTCGAAAGCACAGGACTGAGGGCCACGCGTGTAATGTGCCACTGCTGTAAGAGCGCGGGCGCTACAAAGCCCATGGTTTGCGCGTCAAATCCATCCATCAGGACGGCCAGAGCGCACAGCACTCCAATCCACAAATGGTAGCGGGTGAAGGGCTGCTCGTCGATGATCTGCTGAACGTCGAGGCGCGTGGTTTGCTGCCGCATTCCCTCTCCAGGACAGACAGCGTTTACGGCGTCACGCTTACGCACGCTGCCGGAGGGCATTCAGCGCCAGGCGCTCCTCTCCATGCGGATCGTTCACTATTTTGCATTCGTTATCGAACACCATGGTGGCGCGTTCCGCCGTGTGGAACGTTGGCCAGTTGGGCAGTCCTTTATGATTCGGGTTGCCGCTGCGCGCGAAGGCTGCCCATGCGCCGCTCATCTTGTCCTGGAGAGGATAACGGTCTTCGCCAGTGCCCGTCATCGATTTGCCGTTATCTACATTCTCCAGCACGAAGGGAATTTCGAGCGTATGGAAAGCCTTCAGCTTGCCGTCGTGCACCGGGGATTTCCACGTGAAGTAATACGAGTACACCGGGGCCTTCTGGGCGGATTTGCGCTCCGTCTCGGTAAGAACGCCCGCGCGGAAATTATCGGAGGCGATGATCTGCGAAATTTCCACGTTGCTCACGCCCGGGCGGCCCTTGTGGTAGACCGCGATCAGTTTATCCACGTCCTCGTCGCTCGCCCGCGTAGCCTGTTTCACGGCGGCATGCAGCGCTGCATCATCAATCGGGTCGAACTTGGTATTCGGGAAGAAATTGACCTCGTATTCCGTGGAGCCGATCAGCAGTGGGATATCGGCCGAAAGCGCCGGCGCAGTGGGATCGAACGGCCCCTCGGGAAGCGTATGGCCGTCGAGAACGGGGGCGAGCCGAAATCCTACCGCAGGCGTGCTCAGAGTAGCTTTTACCAGATCGTCCATGGGAACTTTTTGCAGTTCGTCAGGAGTTTTCACAGAGAGCATGGCCATCAGAGTCTGTGCGGATTTGGTTGCGTCCGCTGCGGGCACGCCGCGGAGATTAGCGCCGCTCTCTGCGATGGCGCGATGAAATAAGCCCTTCGCCGCCGGCATCGCCATCAGAGTGCTTACCTTTCCACCGCCGCCGGATTGGCCGAAGATGGTGACATTGCCCGGGTCGCCGCCGAAATTGGCGATGTTGTCCCGCACCCATTCAAGGGCGGCCACAATGTCCAGCATGCCCACGTTGCTCGCGTGGGCGAACCGCTCGCCGCCCAGATCAGCCAGGTAGAGGAAGCCGAACGAATTCAGGCGATGATTGACCGTCACCATCACAACATCCTGTTTACGGGCCATGTTCTGGCCGTCGTAGATGGAATAGCTGCCCGATCCGCTGGTGAAGCCGCCGCCATGCAGCCAAACCATCACCGGCCGCTTGCCGCGCAGGCTATTGGTCCACACATTCAGGTGCAGGCAGTCTTCGCTGATGCCTTGTTTGGGGATAGTCGCGGCCACTTCGGGGATTTCCGTGTGCGGCCCTTGCGGCGCTTCTGGCCCCCACTCTACCGTGTCTTTGACACTTGTCCAGGCTTCTGGTTTAACAGGGGGCATAAAGCGGCGCTCGCCGCCGGTTGGCGCTCCGTACGAAATTCCCTTGAACACGTTGACTTTTTCGATCACCAGGCCGCGGATCTTTCCCGAGTTAGTGTTCACAATCGGGCCGCTTGAAGCTCCCTGGGTGCTGGCTGCATGGGCCGGCCGGAGCGCGCTGCCGAGCAAGGCGCCCGCGCCCATCGCGCCTCTAAAGAATGACCGCCGATCTATTTGCTTACTCATGACCCTCTCCTTATCCGGGCCTGGCGGGCCCTGGTAACCGACTTCATTCTATACCGCGAAACCAGCAATCTGCGCAACCCCGGCGGCCCGCCTCAACGGGCCCATGTCCATGTCCACCGCGGACTTCACGCCATAGGCCGCGATAGAAGCATTGCACCTCGGACTTGATAGGATAGAAGATTGCTCTTATGGCTGATGACAAAAAAACAGTGCTGGTGATTAGTGCGCACGCCGCCGATTTTGTCTGGCGGGCAGGCGGCGCGATTGCGTTGTACGCGGATCGCGGATATCGCGTGCGAA
Organism: Bryobacteraceae bacterium; assembly: GCA_030041985.1. GTDB lineage: Bacteria > Acidobacteriota > Terriglobia > Bryobacterales > Bryobacteraceae > PSRJ01. The sequence continues at coordinate 8,050 of JASIAM010000008.1, forward strand.
TTGTGTGCCTCTCCTTTGGAGAGCGCGGCGAATCCGAACGGCTGTGGAAGATTCCCGGTATGACCGTCGAGAAGGTCAAAGAAGACCGTTGCACGGAATCCACGCGGGCGGCCCAGATTTTGGGCGCGGAGATCCGCTTTTTCGATATGGGCGACTACCCGATTGTGCCGAAAGAAGAAGACACCGTGGAATTGGTCAACGAGTTCCGCCTGAACAAGCCGGTGATCGTGCTCACCCATAGTTTCGAAGACCCCTACAACATGGACCATCCGCTGGCCAACGACCTGACGCTGAAAGCTCGCGTGTACGCGCAGGCCTCGGGCTATCCCGCGAAGGGAAAAGGCAGCCAGGACGATGCGCCGCCGGTGTTCATATTCGAGCCGCACCAGCCCGAGCAGTGTAATTTCAAACCGCAGGTGCTGCTGGACATCACCCCTGCGTGGGAACGCAAGCTGGAAGCCATGAAATCGATGGCGGCGCAGGAACATCTGGTGCGCTATTACACGGGATTGGGCGAGCGCCGCGGCGTGCAGGCCGTGCGCAATTCCGGTAAGCGCCATATCAAATACGCGGAGGCGTTCCAGCGGATTTATCCGCAGGTAACGAACGAACTGGCATGAGTCACAAAATCATTCGAACAATTCCGCGGGCGGACGCCGGAACGGTAGGTGTGTTGGGCGCTTGCGGCGTCGCTACGGTGCATGAGGCGCAAGGGCGCACCGGGCTGCTGCGTCCTTACATGCGGCCGATTTATCCCACAGCCCGCGTGGCCGGCACTGCGGTTACCATCTCCATAGCGCCTGGCGATAACCTGATGATTCACGCTTCCATCGAAATCTGCAAGCCCGGCGACGTGCTCGTGGTGGCGCCGACTTCGGAATGCACCGATGGGTACTTCGGCGAATTGCTGGGAGTTTCGTGCCAGGCGCACGGAATCACGGGTCTCATCATCGATGCGGGCGTGCGGGACACCGCGGAATTGACGGCCATGAATTTTCCGGTGTGGTCGAAAGCGGTGAGTTCGCAAGGCACCGTGAAGAACGTCCCGGGCGACGTCAATATTCCGGTGGTGTGCGCGGGGGCGCTGGTGAACCCCGGCGATGTCATCGTCGGCGACGCCGATGGCGTTGTGGTTGTAGCACGCGAGCGGGCCGTGGAAGTGGCGCGCGCGGCGGAGCAGCGTATCGCGAAAGAAGAGAAAAGCCGCGAACGCCTGCGCAGAGGCGAGCTCGGTCTCGATTTCTACGGCCTGCGCGCCAAACTGACGGAGCTCGGCGTGGAGTTTGTGGAGAGCGCCGAGAGTGTGGCGTCGGTGAAATAGTGATCTTGGTAGCGCCGGCGGCCTTCACCGCCGGTGTTTTTCGGGTTTAGCGAGGAAACCAACATATATGAAGGTAGGACTGGCAGGTCAAGGCGCATTCGGCATCAAACATCTGGAAGCCATCCAGAACATTCCGGGCATCGAGGTAATCACTTTGGTAGGGGGCAGCCCGGCTTCCACCGAAGAGGTGGCGAAGAAATTTCATATTCCCCATTGGACAAGCGACTTGGCGGAAAGCCTGAAGCAACCTGGGCTCGAAGCCGTGATTCTGGCGAGTCCCACGCAGATGCACGCCAAGCAGGGAGTCGCGTGCATGCGCGCCGGTAAGCATGTGCAGATCGAAATTCCCGTTTCCGATTCGCTCGCCGATGCCGAGTTGCTGCTAAAGACGCAGCAGAAAACCGGTGTCCTCTGCATGGGCGGCCACACACGCCGTTTCAATCCTAGCCATCAGTTTATTCATAAGCGGATCACTGCCGGCGAATTGAAGATCCAGCAAATGGATGTGCAGACTTACTTTTTCCGCCGCACCAACATGAACGCCGCCGGCAAGCCACGAAGCTGGACGGATCACTTGCTCTGGCACCACGCCTGCCACACGGTAGATCTTTTCATGTACCAAACAGGCGAAACTGTTTCCGAGTGTTATGCGCTCCAAGGGCCGAAGCATCCGGACCTGGGCATCGCCATGGACATGAACATTGTGATGAAAGTGCCGTCCGGAGCGATCTGCACGCTGTCTCTGTCCTTCAATAACAACGGGCCTTTGGGCACTTTCTTCCGCTACATCTGCGACAACGGCACCTACATCGCGCGCTATGACGAATTGGTGGATGGTTATCAGAAGCCCATCGACGTGTCGAAGGTAGATGTATCGATGAACGGCATCGAACTACAGGATCGGGAATTCTTCGCCGCTATAAAAGAAGGCCGCAAACCGAATGCCGATATCACGCAGGTGGTTCCTGCCATGCAGGTATTGGACAAGCTGGAGCGGATTCTGGAAAGGGAACGGCAGGGCCGCGCCGCGAGCTAGTGCGCAAACAGGCTTACCCGCGGCAAATCCTAAACGATCCGCCAAAAATTGTCTCAGACATGGTTTACGGAAAAGACTTCGATCAGGTCGAGGTCTTTTCCCTTTTCGGCGCCGCCCATTACCAGAATCGATCGGCCGTCCGCCACAGCCCGGTGCGCAACGCGCGGCGTTCCGCTGCCGGCTTTTTCCCAGCCCTGTTCCGAGCGGTTCAGACGGTACAACGTGCCATCGGCCACGCTCACATACAGGCGGTTAGCATCTACGGCGGCAGCCGGGGCGAACGGGTTGACGCCGGAGCCGGGTAGCGCAGGTCCCTTCGTCCAGGCTTTGGTCCGCGGATCGTAAATATCCACCTCGCCCACTACGTTACCGGCATCAGTGATGCCGCCCATGACCCACATCCGGCCTTGGTAGGCGGCGGCAATCAACGCGCGCCGGCGGAACGGCTGCGGCGCGCTTTTCCATTCCAGCCTGGGTGCGGAAAGGTCAAGTGTTAATATCGTTTGGGACCAATGTTGGCCGGCACTTCCTTCCATGTCCCAGCCGCCAGTGACGATTAGTTGATCGCCGATGACGACAACATCATGCGAGGAACGCGGTTCGGGCATGGGCGGAAGAGCTTCCCACATGGCAGACGCGGGATCGAAGCGGGCGCAATCGGCAACCGAGAAGTTATCGGCGGGCTGCCCCGGCTGGTTGCGTGGCATCATGCCGCCGATCCGATAGATTTTGCCGGCGTGCGTGGCCAGGTTCATCCCTTGCAAACCGGGACCGCCGGGCAGTTCTTCCCACTTGCCGGGGGCAGCGAAGTTCATGCGAAAGAACTTTCCGGAGACGGCGCCGGTGGAATACGAATGCGTCTCCGCCACGTGCCCGCCGTAGATGTAGAGCCAGCCCCCGCTGGCAACGGCGCCAAAGCTGGCCGCGGCCTCAGGCATGACGCCGAAACTCACCTCAGCCAAGACCGCACTGGCCACAGAGGCAGCCACCATCCAGATTATTCGAGAAGATTGCCATTTCATACAACCCTTCATTCCGCATTTTCGCAGTTTTCTTCGGCTGGGTCCTCTGTTTCGGAGGCAATTCGGTCACCAGTATTATCTTGTATAAGAAAGAGTTCGCCCGGCCCTCGGAAACCCGCGGTGTACAATAGGACTAACTGGAGCTGTCAATTACATGAATGTGCGAATTGCCGCGGTCCTGTTGGGCGCCGCGGCTGGTGCGCTGTCCGCAGCCGCAGCGGAGGCGCCACGAGCTTCTATCGTGGATCGCCCGAAAGCCGGCAAAGTCGAAATCATGCCGCTCAAGGACATCAAGCCCGGCATGAAGGCTACCGCGTGGACCGTCTTCCAAGGGACAGTCCCCGAACCCGTTCCGGTCGAAATTGTCGGCCGCTGGAAAAACCAGTGGGGGCCGAATCAGGATGTGATCATCGGCAAAATGGGCGGCAAGGCCATTCGCACCAATGTCGCTGGAGGCATGAGCGGCAGCCCCGTATATATTGATGGCAAGCTCATTGGCGCAATCGCGTTGCGCTTGAGTGTCTTTTCCCCGGATGCCGTCTGCGGGATTACCCCGATCGAAGAAATGCTGGATATCAACGACTTCGATAAATCTCGTCCTTTCGACGCTAAGACGCCGGAGAAGCTGAAATCTGCTCAAGCCGGAGACGCTGCTTCCGGCAATTCCATGCTCCAGCAACTCGTCAGTGCGGGCGGCGCCGCGGGCCTCATTCCACAGAATCCCATGATGGTGCCCATTGAAACGCCCCTCACCTTTTCCGGATTCAGCGAAGCCACAATTTCTGCGTTCACTCCCTTGCTCCACGAGATGGGCATAACGGCTGTGCAAAGCGGCGGCGCCGGCAGCGCGCTTCATACCAACAAGCCTGCCCCAGGATGGGAAAATTCTTTGAATCCCGGCGACCCCATCGCCGGTGTCCTGGTGGATGGCGACAAAAGCATCACCGGACTGGGCACGGTCACCTATAACGATGGCCATCGCGTACTCGCATTCGGCCATCCTTTCTTTAACCTCGGGCCCATCGACATGCCCATGAGCAAAGGCGAAGTGCTCATGACGCTTGCCTCGCAATACCAACCCAACAAAATGGCCAATGCCACCGAGATCGTGGGCGCGCTTCACCAGGATCGCCACAGCGGCATCATGGGTATCCTGGGCAGTGAATCGAAAATGATTCCGGTCAGCGTCCGTGTGCGGGCGCTTCGGGAAGACGAAAGCGTTGCCCGCGAGAAAAACTTCCACTTCAATGTCTTCGTCCATGAGAAGTGGACGCCCAGCCTCATGATGATGACCTTGGCCGACACGCTCTCCGATCTGAACGAGTTTACCGACGAGGCCACCTATCGCCTGGCGGGCAAGATCGAGATGAAGGGTGGCAGCGGCCTCTCTCTCTCGACCATGCAGGCTTCTGGCGAACTGCCCGTGCCCGCGCCCACGATGCTGGCCACCTGGTGGGGCGATAAGTTCAATCGCCTGTACCTGAATAACGTCAATTCACCGGATATCGAGCGCGTCAGCGTCACCGTGGACTTGTTACCCGAGCGCCGCATCGCCGCCATTGAAAACGCGTGGGTCGGCAGCCCTGACGTGCGCCCTGGCGATGTAGTGCCGGTCAAGGTATTTCTGCAGCCCTATCGCGGAGGGACCATCGAGCGTGAATTCAAAATCAAAATACCTGAAGGCATTGCCCGCGGCGATCATCGCATCGTGCTGAGCGACGCCGATACCGTCAACCGCATGCAGAATATCGCCGGCATGGCCAACCGCTTTCTGGATCTGCCGGAGACGGTCTCGCTCATTAACCAGGAGCGCAGCAACAACAAACTGTACGTTTCGCTGGTGGAATCGAGTCCCACCGCTTACCTGGATGACAAAACTCTGCCGAGCCTGCCCTCCTCCGTGTTGAACGTAATGCAGGCCGGGCGCGCTGCCACCCGGAGCGTGGTCACATCTCCGGAAACCGCGACCGAGCAGATGGCGCTCCCCTTTGATTACGTGGTCACCGGCAGCTACTCGCTGCGGATTCACGTGGATTAGAACCATCCCGAAACCGTTGCGGCTCACAAACGAACGCTTCGCATGAATCACTTTTTCCGTTCGAAATTCGCTGTGCTGCTCTTTTGCGCGGCGCTCTCCGCCTTATATGCGGGGCAAACCCGCGTCTGGTCGCAAGGCGACTTCACTGATTTTCAAAAGGGCGTACTGAAGAATCTCTCTCTACGCAGCGACGGAATTCTTACCTTGGCCCCCCGCTCCAATGAATTCTACGATTCCTCCGCCATGTACCTCTGGGGATTGGCGCGCGATTCCAAAGGCAATCTATATGCCGGCGGGGGTACCGGCGCAAAGCTCTACCGCATCGCCCCGGATGGCAAGGGAAAGATGCTGGCTGAGCTGGACGCGCTCGAAATCCACGCGGTTGCCCTCGATTCCAAAGATCGCATCTATGTCGCCACGGCTCCCGATGGCAAGGTCTACCGCGTCAGCTCCGGTGGAAAGCCCGAAGTTTTCTACGATCCGAAATCCAAATACATCTGGGCGCTGGCCTTCGACCGCCAGGACAATCTGTTTGTGGCCACCGGTGATCCGGGCGAAATCCATCGCGTGGCGCCGGATGGCACTGGCAAAGTTTTCTTTCGCTCCGAAGAAACCCACGTGCGCTCCCTCGCTCTCGATGCGCAGGGAAACCTGATCGCTGGCACCGACCCCGGCGGCCTCGTATTGCGCATCTCGCCCGCCGGGGAAGGCTTCGTGCTCTATCAGATGTCAAAGCCGGAAGTCACCGCGGTGGCGCTGGCACCGGATGGCTCCATCTACGCCGCCAGTGTAGGATCGCGCCAGACAGGAGCGCCGCCCCCGCCGGCTCCCGCGCCTGCGCCTCCTCCCCCCCAGATCACTGTCAGCGCCGGAGGCATTCAGGTCGCCCCGCGTCAGGCCGCTCCGTCCTCTCTACTGAGGTCCGCTCCGGTCCCAGTCACCGGCGGCAGCGAAGTCTATCGCATCGCTTCTGATGGTGAGCCGCATCGCATGTGGGGTAATTCGCAGGATGTCGTGTACGCCATAGCGTTCGATGCCGCTGGCCGCGCCCTGCTCGGCACCGGTAACAAGGGCAACATTTATCGTATCGAGTCTCCCACTACTTACACCGCTCTGCTCACCGTTCCTGCCACTCAGGTCACGGCATTCCAGTCAGGCGCGGATGGGCGCCTTTATGCGGCTGCGGGTAACGTGGGCAAAATCTATGAAATCGATGCCACGCCCGAATCGCAGGGCACCATCGAAAGTGATCTCTTCGATGCCGGCCTGTTCACCCGCTGGGGACGCCTCAGCTTCGATGCCAAAACCAACGGTGCCCAGATTTCTATTCAAACCCGCAGCGGCAATCTCGACCAGCCGCAGAAAAACTGGAGTCCCTGGTCCGCGCCCATTTCCGATCCCAAGGGATCTGCGATCACGTCACCCCCTGCCCGCTTCCTGCAGTGGAAAGCCACCCTCACCGCTTCCTCCGGCTCCTCCCCGGAACTGGACTCCGTAGACGTCGCATATCTGCCCAAGAACGTCGAGCCGCGCGTTGAGAAAATCGAGATCACTCCCGCCAATTACAAGTTCCCTCCGCCATCCGGATTTTCGGCCCCTTCCACGCTGAATTTACCGGCCCTGAGCCTGAACAACCGCCAGTCCGCGCGCGGTGAGTCCAACGCACCTGCCGAAATTCCCTCTACCAGCACTCCGGCGATGCAATACGCCAAGGGCTGGATCGGAGCGCGTTGGGTGGCGGGCGATCCCAATGGCGATTCCCTGATCTTCATCTTGGAGATTCGCGGCATTAACGAGAGCGAGTGGAAGCCGCTCAAAGACAAACTAACCGAGAAATACTACTCCTGGGATTCGACGGCCTTTCCCGACGGTCAGTACGTGTTGCGCATCACCGCTTCGGACGCTCCTTCAAACCCGCCGGACCAGGCGCTCACCGGCCATCTTATAAGCGAGCCTTTTCTCATCGACAACACTCCACCCAAAATCACCGCGCTCACCGCGGCGCGCAACGGAACAAAGCTGGAAATCCACTGGCACGCAGCCGACGCGCTGAGTAATCTCACTATGGCCGAGTACTCGCTCGATGGCGGAGACTGGACGGCCGCCGCGCCTAACGGCGGCATCTCAGACTCCCCGGAACTTGACTACTCGCTCACTGTGGATGCCCCACCCGGCGAACACACCATCGCCGTCCGAGTCGAAGACGCCTACGACAACCAGTCAGTCGAAAAGACAGTGCTGAAGTAACTGATAACCGCAGACTGACAGCTTCTCACCAAAAGTACGTCTTCACCACTTTGGGCGACGCCGGCGCCCCGGCAATCACCTTCACATGCAGCACTAATTGCAGATTCTTCTGCTGCCACCCGCGAGGGGCCGCATGCAGCGCTTCGGCCATCAGGTCCGCATTGCTCACCAGATCCGCCGCAGCGTCTGTGCCGTACTGCGTAATGCCTGCCACTTCGACCAGCATGGCGTGGGTTTCCGGATGGAATACGCGCGAAACAATCGCGTAGTCTTCATCAGTGCGCCTGTCCGGAGGCAGGTTGGGGAGAGACCATGCTGTGGGTGCGCCATTATCGGTAATACCCACCGGCCGCCGCGTGCCATCGATGAAAAAGCGCATCTCGCGGCTGATTTCCCGCCAGCGCGTGTATGAGTAGCCCACCAGAATTGCGGGGCCAGTGCGCAAATCCTGAAACGAAACGTCGTTGCCTACCTTCAGCCGGAAAGGCCGCCTGCGCCGCGTCAGCATTACCGATAGCCGCGAGATGGCGATCAGGTCGCCCCCACCCACGAATTGATCGGTAAGCGGCACAAAATCTTCCGGGCGCGGCGTGGGGTGGGCATCGCGGTCTAGGCCATACACCGGCACGTACGCGGCGCAGAGCAGCACGGGCGCGGTCCCGGTAAGAACTGGCGCCCAGAACTGATCGATCGGGGTGTTCGCCGGCCTGCTGGCCAACCACATGATTCCGGCGCCGGAAAAACACAGCAGCGCGGCTAGCGCCACGATGCGCGGCCCCCTCGCGGCTGGGCGTTGTGGAGTTGGCGCTTGAATAATGGGAAGCGCCGGCGGCGGTTCCGGCGCGGGGAGCACCGCTTCTGCTGAGCGAAATTCGGGCACATAGGCGCCCAGCGGAAGTTCGATGCGGAGCGGGTTACGCGCTCCTTCGTCGGCATAGTAAAGACCCAGTCGCTTGCGAACCTCTCCCGCTTTCACCCGCACCGTAGCGTCTTCACCGGGATCGTAGTCAGTCGAGCGGCCGAAGACTTCTATTCCGATGGTCCGCTCCTTCAGCAAGTCGGCTTGCCCGTTCAGAGCATGCTCTACCACATATTTCAGGAAATCCTGGCTCCGCCTGCTGGCGCGAAACTCGGGGCTTGCGAGCACGCGCTCCAATTCCTCGCGGATGACAGTGGCGGAAATCTGCAGTGGCCGGCCGGCTTCAGCCATACCTAACTCCACCGCCAGCCCCAATCATCCTTTGATTATAGGGTCTTTCCAAAACCAGACTAGCGGTTCCACGGACCAAGCCGGCGGTGCGCGCCAACCGGCTGCGGCTCGTACACTAAGAAAGATGGTCCTGTCTGTCCACCAATTGTCGAAACGCTATGGCGATCTGGCCGCGGTAGATGGTGTGTCGTTCGATGTGCGCCGCGGCGAAATCGTCGGCCTGCTGGGGCCCAATGGGGCAGGCAAAACTACTTCGATCAACATGATTCTGGGCGTGCTCGAGCCCAGCGGTGGTGCTATTACCATCGATGGTATCGACCTCGCCAAACATCGCACACGCGCCCTGGAACGCACAAATTTCACGGCTGTTTACGCGCAGCTACCGGGAAATCTCACGGTGGAAGAGAACCTGCGCGTGTTCGGACTCATTTACGGCGTGCCTCATTTGCGCGAGCGCATTGAGGCGCTCTTGCGCCGCTTCGATCTGGAAGGCCTGCGCAAAATCAAATGCGGAGTGCTTTCGAGCGGCGAACAGACTCGTGTTTCGCTCGCGAAAGCGATGCTCAACGATCCGCAACTGCTTCTTCTTGATGAACCGACGGCGTCGCTCGATCCAGCCACAGCGCGCGATATCCGGGTGATGATACGCGAATTTGCCGCGGATGATTCCGCGGGCATTCTTTGGACCTCGCACAATATGTACGAAGTGGAAGAGGTTTGCGATCGTGTTCTGTTCCTCTCGCATGGGAAAGTCCTGCTGGAGGGAAATCCCAAAACCCTGCCGGCAGAGCACGGTTTGGAAACGCTGGAGGACCTTTTCATCACCGTGGCTCGCGAGCCCCTGGCCCTGGAGCGCACCTGATTGGACGTGGAGATGCCCGTCCATTGGCGCCGCACTTTTGCTATCGTCTTGCGGCAGCTTTACCTCTTGCGGGGAAGCACGGCGCGCATTCTGCCGCTGTTCGGCTGGGTCGCCATCGACATGGTTCTGTGGGGCTTTATGAGCCGCTACTTGAACAGCCTTACCGCGGCACGGTTCAATTTTGTGCCGGCGCTGTTGGGCGCGGTGCTGCTTTGGGATTTTTTTATCCGCATCATGCAAGGCGTCACCATGACCTTTTTTGAGGATGTCTGGTCGCGCAATTTTTTGAATATTTTCGCGACGCCGCTTTCGGTTTCGGAGTACGTCGCCGGCCTGGTGCTTTCGAGCATGCTGACAAGCTCGGTCGGCTTGTGCGCCATGCTGGCCCTAGCCACATTGGTTTTCGGATTGCCATTCTTTGTGTACGGAAGCGTGATTGTGCCGTTTCTTCTGGTGTTATTTCTGTCCGGCATCGCCTTGGGCGTGTTCGCTACTGGCCTGGTGCTCTGGCAAGGCCCGGCCGCGGAATGGTTCATCTGGCCTATCCCGGCATTTCTTTCCCCGTTCGCCGCCGTTTTCTATCCGCTCTCTACGCTGCCGCGCTGGATGCAGTTTATCTCGCACGTTTTGCCGCAGTCGTATGTCTTTGAAAATTTGCGCGCGGTAGTGGCAGGGCGGGCGCCCTCGTTGAGCGCCTTACTTGTGGGTATACTGCTGGCGCTCGCGGAGATCGTTCTGGCCGGCTGGTTCTTCGTGCGCATCTTCCGGCGCGCCGTGCGCAGCGGTCTTATCGCGCGCTACAGCGCGGAGACGCTGAGCTGACTTCACGGAACGGAGCGGGAGCGGAGGTGCGGCCCCGGCCAGCTCTGTTCTTCAGGATGTTTTTATGTGAACATTAGATCCAGATGAGACTCGCGGCCCTACTTGTCGCTTGTTTGCCTCTCATTGCTCAAAGTTCCAGGTCTTCTGTTACCAAAGCTCCGGGCGAGATCGTGACCTTGCGGATTTACGCGAATTCGCAACCTGGCAGAGCGCCAGTCGCCTTGAAGTGGGAATTGGTTTTCCCCGCGCAAGTGATGGACATGGAAGGCGATGCGGAGATGGGCGATGCCGTGACAGACCCGAACAAGTCGCTTAAATGCACACTCCGGAACCCGTATACCTACGTTTGTACTCTCTCTGGAGGGAAGAAGCCGATTGCCGATGGTCAGATCGCAATCTTCCATTTCCGGATACAGACTACAGCACCAGCAGTAACGACAACTCTCAGATTGCAGAATGCGGTAGCGACCTCGGCGGATGAAAAAGAGGCGGCTCTAAACAACACCGTATCCACTGTCATCATCCGGTGAACACTGCCGGCAATCAGTCTGCCGAGCCTGAAGATCGCTCATGGGCCGGGTGGTAATAGCCGCTGTAACCGCCGTACCCGTATTTGTGATTGGCCATATCCGATTGTTCCACCCCGTTCAAGACGATTCCGAGGACATGCTGCTTTCCAAGTAATGTGATGGCTTCTTCGACTGCGTCCTGACTAGTGATGCCGGCCCTGACTACCAATAGAGTGCCATCGGAATGATCTTTCAGTGACAGCACTTCACTTAGCGGGAGGACGGGTGGAGAATCGATCAATAACCAATCAAAATTGTTGGCCAGTGTCTCCAGGGCATTTGGCAACATCGGTCCATGCAGCAATTCCGCTGGGTTGCCGGTAGCCTCACCGGCGGGCAGCAGATACCAATTCAGCGGCTCAAGATACCGGATAGCAGTTAGCGGATCGTTGCCGGCTTCCAAACACTCCGCCAAGCCTGATTGTGCGCGAATTCCAAGACTACTTGCTAAAGGCGATCGATGCAAATCTGCATCCACTACGAGAACGGTTCGGTTTCCCTTCCCCGCAAGGGCTGTCGCAAGATTCATCACCACGGTGGATTTACCGTCACCTGGGAGTGGGCTGGTGACCAGGAGCTTCCGGAGCTTTCCCAGGTTCCGCAATGTCTGTAACCGGATCCGTAACAAGCGGTAGCGGTCGGCCGCTGCACTGTGCGGGTCTGTATGATATACGAGACGTGTCTCTGGTGTGAGTGTTACGCGATCGGTTGCCAAGTCACGCAACACGGGCGCAGTTGCGGGAGAGGGATCGGAGCTCGAACGGGATTGCAGACTCGGTTTTTCGTCGAGCCAATTGACTTGTCGAAGCAGGCTACGGAGTCGGCTCATGAGGTTTTATCGAGACCTGAGCTGCTAAGGATTGTGCCTGCACGGAGTAGAAAATCCCGACATCCCGCCTTCGCGTTTCGGCAATTCTCCGATAAATTGCATTCTTCACATCGCGCAGTTTCTGATCCCTCAGGTTCCAAAGGCTTGCCGCTTTTATTTATTATTATGGGCGCAACAACGCAATTGCAGCTCTTCTTGCATGATCTCTTCTGTATAGTCTATAGATGAACAACTACGCTGAAGCGAGTTGCCATCCATTCCCTTATTTCCCTTTTCAGAGGCAGGTCGCTCGCCATTCGCGTTTCACCCAGGGATAGCCGACGTGTGGCCTTTTAATGCATAGGTTTAGATCTCCTCGTAAGAGGATGTTTTGCCGCGCGAGGTATTGCCCGTTCAGATTTGCTCCGAATAAATCGGAGAAGGCGCGAAGGAGGCCGCTGATGAATCGAAGCAGTTGTAAGTTTTCGCGCAACGAAATCATTTTAGTAGCCAAAGCGATCGCCAGACGTGGCAATGTGCCGCTGGTAGGACCGCGCCCGCCATTCCGGTGGAGGCGGAGTAGTACAGGCGCTTGTAGCGGCACCGCTTGCGCCACGGGCAAACGGAACCCTCTCGGGACGTCTGATTACTTCGCTCCATAAGATGCTTCTCAGCAAGTCATGAATGGAGTGGTAATGGTCGAAACCGAAGTACCACTTGGTTTCCAGTTTACCGCTTGCCAGAAAGCAGAGTTTTCCCTCTTCTCCACATTCTCAGCTAGTAATGAATTGAATAGTAATGATCGAAACGGAAGTACTCTACTGATTTCCAAAGGTTCGCTGGTTTGTAACAACGGTAGACGGAGAATTTTAGGATAAAACCCTCGATTTTCGGATAAAACGTATGTTATACTGCACCTCTACTATTCGGTGATTGCGGGCTGATTAATTGCCGTAAAGCATGCGGTGTTCAGAGCGGACTGTCCGAATCCAGTGCTATTTTGATTGGACCCGCGGTGCATTTGATTTGGGAGTACAACAACCTGGTTTGCGAGCTTATTCGATGAAGGTGAGACTCACAAAAGGTTTCGGCGGCCCTTCTCTTCAGCTTGGTGACTGTGTAACTCCAGCAGACTGCATGAATGCAGACAACCGCATGAATAAAGCTTTGACCGCCATTCCCAACATTGCCGCCCCGGCGGCAGGCATTAGCCTGTCGCGGACGGCTGTGAGTTCCTGGGGCTGTACGCCCGCCAGGCTTAGTGGCAAAGCCCCTGCCATGTGCCCGGTGAAACTGCCCCATCGAATGCGGGAAGTTTTGAATTCGCCCTCCGGCCTGCGATGCTTAGCCATTTATTTTCTGCAGGTTGGACGATTATCGGCATCTATATTGGCGTCATTTTGATCTAATTTTGAAATAAATTCACGTATTTCGGAACAATTTACTTATAAGGAGAACGGACCCTATGTTGCTTAAGAATTCCTCGTTTCCGGAGGACTTTATCCGCAACTGCCACCGCTGCGGAGACGAGTTTCGGGCAGATGGGAAGGAGCGTGTTTGCCAGACCTGTCGAAAACCCCGCCAACCAAGGTCTGAACCGCTGCAGCGGCACCTCACGCTTCGAGAAAAACAGGTCGTTGATCTAGTTAAGCAAGCTAAGCTGAACAAAGAAATCGCGTACATGCTGCATCTGTCGGAAGGGACCGTAAAAGAGTATTTGAACAAGATTTTCCGCAAGCTGGACGTTAAGAACCGTACCGAGCTCGCAGTTTGGTCTTTGGCTCACCCCTTAGAGTGTCAGCTTATTCGGGTACCCAGAGAATCTTCCCTTCACGAATCTGCCGTCTGGCAATAAATCTGCGCCGGCTGGCCGGACTATCGCCACCGGAGTGCGCGGCTCGATACTCGTGTGCACGATTGTGTGATCGGGAAAATATATCTCTTTCCGGGAACCAGTTATTGGCATTCGCCGCTAGCAACCGAATTGCCGGCCGTTTCCGTTCCAGCACCAGAATGTACGGCAATTTTCCCGGGAATATTGAACTTCTTCATTTTATAAAGGAAGACTTTGTAGTCGACTTCGAGAAGGGCGGCCGCCTGCTTTCGATTCCAGCGCGTAGAATCGAGTGCGCCCAAAATCGCCTCGGCTTCCGCGCGCTTTTGGGCGTCGGTCACCTCCGCAAGAATTATCTTACGTTCTATCTCGCTTGCCGGTGATGACCGAACCGGCGACGCGGTAGTGTTGTCGGTTTTGGTTGCCGTCAGCGTCGTCGTCTTTCCTAATAAATGCGACGCTAAGGACTCCGGATCACGGAATACGTTGAGATTCCGCATCGCATTTTCCAGTTCCCGGATATTGCCAGGCCAGCGATACGCCATCAGTGCACGTTTCAGGTTCGGGGTGATGGTTGGAATAGGTTTTCCCGGAGGAAGATGTTTTCTGAGCAAAGTTTCCGCCAATTGGAGAATATCTTCCTTCCTTTCCCGTAATGGAGGCAGCCGGAGATTAATCACATTGAGGCGGTAATACAAATCTTCACGGAAGGTTTTGTCACCAATCGCCTTCTCCAGATTCTGGTGGGTTGCTGCCATTATGCGCACATCCACCCGAATCACTTCTTTTCCACCGATCCGATGGAACTGATGGTCTTGCAGGACGTGTAGAAGCTTGGCTTGAAGACGAATATCCATGTCTCCAATTTCGTCGAGCATAAGTGTGCCACCATTTGCCACTTCGAACATACCGGCTTTCCTTTGATGGGCTCCGGTGAAGGCCCCGCGTTCGTAGCCAAAAAGCTCACTTTCCAGGAGTTCCGCCGGCAAAGCAGCGCAGTTTAATTTGAGAAAGACTTTGTCGGCGCGGGAGGAATTGGCATGGAGTTTCCGGGCCAGCACTTCTTTTCCGGTGCCCGTTTCTCCTTGGATCAAGACCGGCTCGTCGGACCAGCCGATGTTGGCAACCTGAGACCAAATGGCCTTCATTGCGGGGCTGTCCCCAAGAGCCATCCAGTTTTCGCCAGCTCCTGTGCTGCCGCTGCTCTCTGCTGGAGATTGTGTGTACGGTTTCTGATCCAGAGCGCTGGTGATTGTCTTCTTCAGGTCTTCATGCTCGAAGGGCTTGCAGAGAAAATCGGTTGCACCAAACCTCATCGCGGTTACCACATTCCGAACGGAAGATGCTCCGGAGAGCATAATCACCGGGAGCTTGGCATCAATCGATCGAATTGCCTTCAGTGTCTCAAACCCATCGCGTTGCGGCATCAGGAGGTCCAATAATACCGCAGAAATTTTCGACGGTCCGGATTCCAGGTAACTGACGACTTCGTCGCCGTCGCGCGCCAATTCCACCGAATAGCCCAGGCATCGCAAGGCCATATCCAGATAAGATCGGACCTCGGCTTCATCTTCGCCGACCAGAATTACTTTATCGGTATATTCTCGAGCTTCCATAATTGTTTTAGAACTCCTTACCACTCTCTTCGGCCGTCCAAGTAAACAATTCACTCACAAAACTCCTGCCTTGAGGCGTGCCGGCAGCACGAAAGAGAATTGCGGACCTTTGTCTGTGTTTTCCGCCCAAACGCGGCCTTCATGCTGTGTGATAATCATTTTGCAGATCGCCAGCCCAAGTCCTCCGCCGGACCGGTCCTGCCCCCCGGAATAGGACGCGTACTCTTCAAAGATCCCTTCCAGATGAGGCGCCGGAATCGGCCGTCCTGAGTTGGTGATATCGATCCGGTAGCCGTTTGGATCGCGCGAATTTTCTTGCCTTCGCTCCTTAACGGGAGCTATCGCCTGATGGTTCGAGCGGCGTTCCCAAAAAACTGAGTACCCTCGAACATCGATGCGGCCGCCCTTCGGGGTGAACTTGGAGGCATTGTCAAGAATGTTGATGATTGCCTGTTCCATGAGACTTCTTTCAAAATACAGGTTAGGCGTAAGAGCATCCAGATCGACCGAAGTGGAGATGCCCTTGTCTTCTATTGCAGGAGCCATCTCATGGAAACATTGATCCACGCAACTCCGAATATCCTCCTTACGCAACAAGAGAGGGCTTTTCGATTGCCCTCCCATGCTCAGTTGGAACATTGCCTCAGCCATGCGGGAAAGCCGACGGCTGCTCTGATGCATCTTGAGGAGCACTTCTTTCTGGCGTTCCTGAAGAGGGCCTAGGGCGCCACTCAAAAGCAGGCCACAATAACCATTGACAGCCGTCAGTGGCACTCGGAAATCATGCATGGCCCTGGCCAGGAAATTGGTCCGGTTCTGGTCATATTCCTGAAGCTTGACGTTAGCTTGGATTAGACATTGCAGTATTTCGTCGCGGTCCGCTCGGAGGTTGCCATTCGAACTCCGGGACTCATGGGCGAAAATGGCCATACCGAGTGAGGCGGACAGCGTAGCGCGCGTAACCGGCTTGAGTAGAATTCTGGCTTCTGGAAGTCCGAGATGCTCCTGCAGCTTCCTCAAGTCCCGGCGATGCACCAGGAAAAGGTGGCGCGAAGAAGTCTGCTTCCATTCTGCCCGAATATCGCACTGAGACGGGAAGTCCCAAATGTACACGTCTGCCGACGATTGCCCAGAAGATAAAGTCCAACTATTCCCCAAATATTCCGTAAGGACTTCCTGACAGAGTCGATGTAGCCCTTCGTCGTCGCAAGCAAGCTGCACATTCAGGGCTACCTCGGTTTCCGGTGCTTTCGCCGTGAGGAGTCTCATAAAATCCGAAATCGATTCAAAAAATAGTCAACCCGTGAAGAAGCTTACAACATCATTATCCGCAGTCAAGTTCCAGGTACCGATAGTATTGGTTTTCGCGCCGAGTCTTGCGACTTCTCAGAAGATGTTCATATCACGCTACTTAAGCTTTTCAATAAGGTCCTTCCATTACTTCTACAACCAACGATTTACTCTATGTGGGTCCTCAATTTACAAGTTACGGGGTTTCGTCCAAGCTATTGGATGGAAAGCATATGTTGTTGTACTTTGGAAGCACCGCGCAGATCTGGCATGCAAAGTGCCACCCTAGTACCCGTCTTTATAAAAAAACTGAAAAAACGGTAGCCCGTCGCGACTAAATGTCAAATCTGATCGGATCAAACGATCCTCCACTAACCCCCGAACGGCGCCGACGTATTCGGGCAAGGGTTCAATGGCAAGTGCGTTTTCTGAATGGCCCGGGGATAGCGGCTTTCGTAGCTTCGACGAAGAATTTGAGCAGTGGAGGTTTTTACTGCTTTTCGCCGCTCGAAGTGCCGCCCGGCACACGCGCACATTGTTTCCTTGAAGTGCCGACGTATCAATCGAATAGCAGGTTGCTGATGGAGTGTACGATTCGCGTGATACGCGTGGAACCCCTAAACGCGGATGGACTCTATGGCATCGGATGCCAAATCGAAGACTACTGGTTTTGCCGTGGACGGCGAGGGGAAGTCTAGCACGTCTTGCCAAAGTGTCGAGGCTAACTCATACCGTTTCAAGCGCAGCCTGTGTCTCACAGCCGTGAGACACCAACGCGGGCCAATTGTGACCGATCAAATGCCGGCCTGCGATTACATATCCAAAGTTCCGAAATACGAGTACTAATTTCCGATCATTGGCTCCGGTAAGCGCCTTAGACCTTCGTCACCTCTCAGGCTTGCCCCCAAATTTCCTATCTTTTGAATAAGTCACTAAGGCCGGTGTGTGTGAATTCAAAGCCGGTCCACCGAGACCGCTGGCGCAGCGGAAGAAATGAGGTCCGGAGATCGGCCGAACCATATAAATCCGGAATGGTCATGGTGTTTTTCTCGGAAAACTCTTTCTCAGAAAACGAATATTTTCGACTTAGACAAAGTTCTTTGGATTTAGTCCCTGGATCCTTGCGAAGGTGCTTATTGAAAATATTGAGGTTAGTGTTCTTTTCGATAATGGACGGCGAGTTGCCACGCCTAACCAGCAGGGGGAGCACATGCGGTTTCTGATGGGCTCAGCAATGATGATGGTGCTTGGAGGCATTTGCCTGCAGGCGGAAACTTTCTCTTTTTCGTACTCCGGGGTTGCCGTCTCGCTATCCGGTACGCAGAACGTTTCGGCGTACGGAACTCTGACGGCTACTGCGCTAGGCGTGGGGTTGTACCAGGTGACAAGCATAAGCGGGACGCGTGACTTGGGAAGCACAGCACAGACAACCACCTCGACCAACATAACCGATCCATCGGGCGATTTGGGCTTGCTTTACACAAGCTCGGGTGGCCAACTGGGACTCGACCCCGGTAGTGCGGGAATTATGGCGTTTGGTCTTGCGGGAATGATTGGCACCGATACATTGGAGTATCTTAGCGGAGTCGGGTACGAAGAGACGCTAGTGGACTTAAGTAACCTTCTCGACAGCTCAACCGCGCACTTAACGAGTTTTAGTATTGTCGCAGTCCCCGAGAACTCGACGCTGCAGATTCTCTTAGCGTTGGGCTTGGGTATCTGGATTCTGGCACGAAAACTCCATCTCCACACGGCGCGATAACCAATCGCCGCCAGCACAGCCACAAAAGGAATCAAATGCGGATAGGTGGCTGTGTCTTGATTTTAATTCTCTCGGGCTTAACAGCTTGTTCGCGCGATCCCGCAAAACAGAAAAATGCGTTCCTTGTCAGCGGGCAAAAATACATGCGCGCTGGCAAGTATAACGAAGCTGCGGTGGAATTCCGCAATGCTATCGAAATCGACGCGCGCTTTGCGGAGGCGCATCGTCAACTTGCTGCCGCCTATATCAGGCTGCACTCTGTTCAACAGGCTTATGGTGAGTTGGTGACGGCGGCAGAAATCGACCCAACAAACGTGGAGGTGCAATTACAGTTCGCGGCCTTTCTTATCGGCATGCGCAGATACAACGACGCCGAAAAAGCAGCCGGTAGAGTCATCGCAGCCGATCCGCGCAACGCCCGAGCCTACTCGATGTTGGGGGAAACGCATGCGATGTTGCGCGATTGGCCACTAGCGATTCGCGAATTTCAGACCGCCATCGATCTCGATCCGCGGCAGGCTGATAATTACGCCGCATTGAGTATAGTCTACTTGGCTACGGGCCGAACGCCGGATGCGGAAAAGGCGCTGTTGAAAGCCACTGCGGTGCAGCCCAAATCGCGCGATGCACTGGCGAATTTGGGCAGGTTTTATCTGGGGCAACATCGATTACCAGAAGCCGAAGCGGCGTTGCGTGCGGCAATCGATGCTGCTCCCGGTTCGGCTATTCCTCGGATTCTGCTGGCAAAGGTATACATGGAAGGCGGGAATCTCCAGGAAGCCGAGCGGGTGTGCCGCGATCTCAAAAAAATTGCTCCGAACGACCCTGACGGATATGAAGCGCTGGCCTCCTTCTATGAGGCGACTGGACAGAAGGATAAGGCGGCTGCGGAGCTGCGGGAGTTACTGGTGGCGAAGCCCAGGGACGCAGCTATCAAGTCTCGTTTGATAGGCGTCTTGATTAATCTTAACCAAGTCGAAGAGGCCCGCCGCCTGAATCAGGAAGTGTTGAACGCTAGCCCCGCCGATCCACATGCCCTTACCGCACAGGGCCGCATTCTGATCGTGCAACACAAGTATGCGGAGGCCAAGACGGTGCTCGATCGGGCTGTCCAGGCCGGCCCACAGTCCGCGGCCGCCTTTTACTTTCTTGGTGTCGCGGAAGGCTTGCTTGGTTTCCCGGGTCTCGCCAAGGAATCATTCGTGCGGGCTAGCGGATTATCGCCTGACTGGGAAGATCCCTTAATCGCCCTCGCCGATATGGATGTCCGGAACGGTGACTACGATAGCGCGCTTCGCTTAGCGCAAAAGGCACAAAAGAACAATCCGGATTCGGTTATGGCTAACACCGTTGCGGCAACAGCATCCGGAGCAAAGGGAGATCTTTCTCAGGCGGAAGAAGACATCCAGGCCGCTCTCGATCACGATCCGCTCTCTGCTCCATCGCTCGAAGCCATGCTCGACCTCGAAGCTATGCGGGGAAAGATACACGAGGCTACCCAACGAATCACCACACTTGTCTCGCAGTATCCTCGGAATGCCAGCCTGTATTCCCTATTGGCATCAGCTTATTTCAGGCAGGGCGATCTCGACAAAGCTGAGGCTAACATCAAACGAGCAATTGCTTTAGACCCTAGGACTACGGATGCTTATGGGATCCTGGCCGAGATCACTCGCGCCCGGGGAGCGCTCGGCCAGGCCGTCGCATGGTACCAGGAGGCGATCAAGCAAGATCCGTATAAGACAGAAAATTATATGGCTGTGGCTGACGTGTATGGGAAAGAGGGACAGTGGGACGCGGCTAAGCGCGCGGTCGAACGGGCACACTCGATTGATCCCGACTCCCCGTTTATCGATAATAACCTGGCGTTCCTGTATCTGGAGCACGGCGGCGATATCAGCGTGGCCCTGTCGCTGGCACAAGCCGCAAAACAGAAATTACCCGATTCGCCAGTCGTCTCTGACACTCTAGGATGGGCCTATTACAAAGCCGGCTCTTCTGCCGCAGCCGTGGATCAATTGAGCGATAGTGTACGGCTTGATCCGAACAATCCGAGCTACAATTATCACCTCGGGATGGTCTATATGAGCGCCGGCCGTCCGCGCGAGGCCGCGCAGTCACTCAAGCGAGCACTCGCCGCCAGTTCGGATTTCCCCTTTGCCTCCAACGCCAAAATGGCCCTGAATGAAATCGATAAGACTACCCGATAAGCATTATGGCAGCGGCTACCAGTCTACTTTGGTCCAAACCGAGCGAGGTTGCCAGCCAGCTTTCGATCGCCCCCAGCGGAATTCCTGCTCTCGACTAATATGGGCCGCCGCAGGCCGCGTCGCTCGCTGCTCCCTTGGCTTGCTGGCGGGATTGGCTTTGGGACAGCCTGTTTCTCAACTGTCATGTCAAACGCACAACCTGATCCCAGGACAAACCGCGATGTGCACCATTACACTCAGCACACCGGCACCGAATGGCGGCACTGAAATCTCTGTATCGAGCGACAACATCCTGTTGCAGGCGCCTTCCGTTTCCGTGACGGTGCCAGCCGCCGCCACTTCGGCCACATTCACGGTCCTGGCAGGTAGTATCCCCAGAACTCAGATTGCTACCTTAACCGCATACGCTGTGAATTCCGTATTTTTGAGTTGGGGGGCCAGCGTCTCCCCAAACGTGACGCAATACAATCTATACCGGGGATCCGTCTCAGGCGGACCTTACCCAGTCGTAATGAACATAGGGGATGTTACAAGCTATACGGATTACAATGTTCAAGCTGGTCAGACCTATTATTATGTAGCCACGGCGGTTGATAACACTGGTACGGAAAGCGCTAATTCCAACGAAGCCTCGGCGGCCGTCCCGATCCCGGAAGAGCGGACCGTGACGATAATTCTTTGCGCGTCCAGTAACGGCCAGTCAGAAGACAGTGCTCCAGGACAAGTGCAATTCCCGCCGTGGCAGGGTTCTCAAAAGTTAAGATGCCGCACGGAGTTGCGGAATTGACGATTCGCCTGTGCGCGGAATCATGCGTGCGAAAATGAGATTATATGTTTAAGTGGATTCGGAGGAATAAGGAGTGGATGTTCTGCGGCATTAGTATTCCAGTTCTAGTTGCACTCACAAATCGCTTCAAGACTAAAGCTGGCGGGCACGCGCAACAGCCCCGTGATAACCTCTCCAATACCCAACAGGTGGGCATCTCAAAATCGCTGGCGTTACGCAATGGCAACGCTCAGCCATCGGAGACATCGAGCGGATCATTAGATCATCTTCAGACTGGCCGGGATCCTGTAATTTCGATGGATTTCTCTTACACAGACGTTAACGCCAAACTGACTGAAAAGCGGGAGATGATCATGCGACAGATTTGGGGTCGCGCTCAAAAGATGTTAACGGGGACGGTAATTCAAGCTGGCCTGCTGCGAATGAAAACTGTGGTGCCAGTGCTTCAATATGCTTCGCTGGAGGAAGATGGCTACCTTCAGGAACGATGGGCTGCATTGTTGGCCAACGCGGCCATTGAACGTGGGCCAAGCCATGCCGCTTTCGCTGAAGTTTTGCGGCAGCTTACAGTCCAGGAGGTTCGCTTCTCCGATGCCCTTTACAATCTCGCTGAACAACGCACGATTGAACTTACGAATGTCCCACTCCAACAGCGGGCCGCCGAATCGGTCAGGAACCTTGGTACCCGTAGTGACTTACACAAATTATACTGTGCTACCGTTCACATTGAGAGCACGCCGAACAGTATGTACGAGTTCTCTATAGCGCTTGATAATCTGCGGCGCTGCCAAATTATTCAAGGCCCAGGAATGGAGCATCCCCAGATTTCTTTGACGGTTTTTGGTATTGAATTTATCAGTGCATGCAGACCTCCTGAGATGGACGCTTCCGGGAAGGGAAAAGAATCTTAAGTACGCTGACACGGGAGAAGTCTTCTTGTCGAGCAAACAGATACCGAGGTTCCCGGTTGCCGCTATTTAAGCTGACTGATACTTTGCGGCCCAGGCAGCCAATGCTCGGAGCCGTGTGTCTTGCTGTGTTGTGCGGCACTCTCTGGGCCGGGCTTTGGCCATTTCACTCCCCTAAGAACGCAGTCAACTGGCTTGGAGACCTGCATGGCGTTCGTTTTCGACATCCGGGCACGATCGTTAGCGCTGGCCAAATCCAGCCAGCCACTCTGAGCGAGCCAGGGTGCAGCATCGAGTTATGGGTGCAGCCCGGCCGGCCTTATGATTCCAGCACTCTCCTGGCCTTTTACTCACGCCAAAATCCAATCCAGTTCAGCGTTCATCAAACGGAAGCCAATCTTGTCCTGGAGCACAACGAGGTACGCAGGTTGGAGCGCACAGCCAGCGCCAAACTCTACGTAAAGGATGTGCTTCGCGTAAAACAGCCAGTATTCCTTAGTATCAGTTCAGGCTCGCAAGGTACGGCAATTTACGTTGATGGCAGGCTGGCCAAGTCATCGCGGCAGTTCGCGATTGCTCGAAGTGACTGTACGGGCCGGCTGGTCGTTGGCACTGCACCTATGGAGAATGATGGCTGGACTGGCGTCTTGTATGGGTTAGCAATCTATCATGGCGATCTCTCGGTTGATGAGGTAGTGCGGCATTATCAAACGTGGACCACCCGGGGGTCTCCGGAAGGAGTCAGAGGCGAGAACTGCGCCGCCTTGTATTTGTTTACAGAGCGCGCTGGTAACCGAATACACAATCAGATGGCGGGAGTCGATCTGCTGATCCCAGAGCGGTATATGATTCTGGATAAATTCTTTCTGGAACCGTTCTGGAAGGAATTCGATCTCTCTTCCGGTTATTGGAAGGGCATTGTCAAGAATATAGCCGGCCTCATCCCACTGGGGTTCTGTGCGTATGCCTGGCTTCTGGGGAGGACATCCGCTCGGCGGGCGGCCTGGATGACGACGCTTCTCGGGTGCATGGTCAGTATCACGATTGAGGTACTGCAGGGGTACCTTCCGACGCGGCAGTCCGGCACTACCGACATTCTGACCAATACGTTTGGAACCTGGCTGGGCGTGGTGGCGTACCGGCGCCTATTTGCCGGACCACCGAAAAGATTCCATGAACCGTCTGTTGGGCGCATACCTTAGCGGTGCGTGATATTATTAACATTCATGAGCGGTGACGAGCAAGCGAGCGTGGTGCTGGTCAATGCCCTTTGTTTGGCCGAGTTCTCGCAATGACGTTCTGCCGAACCGGAGATTCTCTGTACAGCCCAATGTAGGATATGAGCCTTAGCGCGTATTTCGACGAATCGTCCAAAATCCTCCATATGGCTGGCCGGGCTTGGAGTGAGGTTCTCGTAATGGGGGCACTCGACGCGACCACCTCAGCCTTGCGCAATGGGAAGCCCGTATTGGTCTGCGGAAATGGCGGCTCGGCGGCAGATGCGATGCATATCACCGGGGAGTTGGTTGGCCGTTTCTTGCTAGAGCGCCAGGCCCTGAATGTAATCTGTCTCGCCGCTAATCCCGCGGTGCTCACTGCATGGGCAAATGACTACAGTTACGAAACGATTTTTTCTCGACAAGTGGAAGCCTACGGCCAGCCCGGCGCAGTTCTTATCGGCATCAGCACTTCCGGAAACTCCAAAAACGTAATCGCGGCCTTTCAGCGGGCGCGATCGCTCAGTATGAAGACTATAGCACTCACGGGCGAAGGGGGAGGACAACTTGCTCCACTGACCGATTACTTATTCGCCGTTCCTTCCCGGTCAACACCTTTGATCCAGCAGGCGCATATTTGCCTCTATCACTATCTTTGTGGCGCCATTGAGCAGGCGCTCGCTGAGCCAATCGGAACTGTGCTCGCCGATGAATTGGCCAACAAACAACGGGCTCACCGGAGCGCCGAAAAAGCCACCCACGAGTAGTGGCCGTGTCTCTGATTGATGGAAATCAGGTAAGATGGGAGCGGAGGAATGGCCGAGCGGTCGAAGGCGGCGGTCTTGAAAACCGATTTCCCCACCATTCGCAAGCCGCACAATTTTAAGCAAATCCTCTTGCTGGCCAGCGGTTTAGGCTGTCTTCCTTCTTCGCGCTGTTTTCACCGGATTTTCTTCTTTTTGACGGGTGAACTGTGTCAAAAGTGTGTCACTTGCCCATTTCGCGCGGCGGTACGGCACGTGTCACAGGTGCGGCGCGGAAGTTCCCTGTTTAGACTGCCTTCGGCCTGAATGTTCTGCTTCCGGCAAAGGCGATTTGAGGTTATGATGCCGGTGGGCCGGTCGGAGGACAGGGCAATGCAGGGATGCAACCCGAGCGCCGCACCGGAGGCCGGGGCTGGTCCGGCGTGGAAACATGCCCTTCCGCTCTCTTTGGAGATAATGGAATCGGGAAGGCGATGGCCATGAGCAATCTGCGAAACGAAATCGGCAGCCTGTCGGCGGCGGAAAAATTTGAACTGCTCGACGCGGTATGGGAGAGCCTGGAAGCCGATGAACTCGCGCTGACGGAAGGCCAGCGCGAGGAACTGGACTATCGCCTGGGCCAGTACGCGCGCAACCCGGATGAAGTCATTCCTTGGGAGCAAGTCAGGGCGGGCCTGTTTAATGGGCCATGGGAAAACCTTCAATGGGGTTGATGGGGATTCGCAAGAGGGCCGATTTCTTCGCCCTCTTCCGAAAGAATACGTATCCGCTCAATGATGGGTTCTCCCCGTGCGGGCGGGTCGTATAGCCGGGAATGGAACTCGTGAATGCGTTTGCGGTCCTCGGAGTCAATGGATTCCAAATCGTGCCCGAAGCGCATGTCCCGCAAATAGTGGTAGCTCGGATAAAAGGAACCTTGCAGTGCCGTGCGGATGTGCAGGCGTTTGGGATGTATCCCCCGAGCTGTCGCGGCGGTTCTTCCTCCTTTCCGCCTTCAGGCTCCTCCGGTGCGGGAGGCGGCGCATCATCATCTTCAGGCAAGGTCACGCCTCCCAACGGACGCCAAAAGTGTAGGCGCTAAATCGCATTCGTTCAGACAATTTATTTCCGCACATCGGGAGGCGGCGTTTTCCACCCCCCTCAAGCGCATAACCAGATGAACCGGCCCTGACGGGCCGGGAATGAGAGGAATATACATGGAAGCACCCTTTAAAACTGAACCCAGGGAAGCGCCGCTAGATGCATCCCCCTCGGAGCGGCAGGCAGAACCGCTCGCGCCCGTCAACCGGCAACCCGCACCATGAAGCCTCGCGCGGCTTCTGGCAGTCGTTGGCTTTACATCCTCCGATGGTGGGCACGGCCATTGTCACGGACTGCATGTGCTCGGCGGTGGACGTGGCAAGCCTGGGCATCACCGCCCCATTCCTCTGGCTGATTGCGGGCCTATTCAACGGCGTCATCGTCTTCCTGGGCCAGCGGAAGTGGGCTGGGGATGACGCCGAAAGCGCCTTCATCAAGGCGCTCATCGTGGCGTTCCTGGTGGCGCTGCCTACGCCGTTCCCGGCATTCCTCACCGTTCCATCGGGCATCGTCGGAATGGTTCAGGCGCTGCGGAGGAAGTCATGAGTAAGCGACAAACCTTAACGCACAGAATGTTGACGTACGGACTGCTTGCAACCGCTCTGATGGTGACGGCGATGCAAGCAAGCGCACAGAACGTCACCGTGCGGGGGGCGGGAACGTGCGAGGCATATCTGGACGCGAAGCGCGATTCCGTCCAGGAAGCGACGAAAGATTTGACATGGCTGCTGGGATACCTATCGGGGCTGGCGGTCGCTAATCACGTGGACGTTCTCGGCAAGCGCGATAACGCCGATTTCATGCTCAAGTAGGTGGACACCTACTACGGGCTTTACCCGGCAAAGTATCTGAGCGACGCGGGCGACCTGTACTACATGTTTCTCAAGGAACAGATGAAGGGTAATTCGAAATAACCATCTTCAGGAGGAATCGTCATGAGCAACCAATCATTTTCGGAACAGCTTTGGAACGGCCTAGGCGATGCGATCACCGACATTCGCCAGAAAGTCGTAGAGGAACCCATGTATGGCCGCGCGGTCACGGATGGACAGGACGGGCCGCGCTGGCCCGAGGCACAGGAACTGGAGCCGTCTTTCGGAAGCCACACGAAATCCATAGAGATGGAGCCGGAACGCGAACAGGCTCAGGATATTGACCTCGACCGCTGAAACGTTCGAGGTTCGTGAAGCAGCCCCGGCCAGCGTCCCGAAATGGGACGGGTGCGCCGGGGCTTTTTTTAACAGCAAAGGAAAAATCATCATGCCGTTTGTAAGCAATCTTGATACGCTGCTGTTGCAGCTCTCGGCGCGCGATAATTTCACGCTCGGCCATGCCTGCCTGGGCGTGAATGTCTTTGGGGGCATCGGGTCAGGCAAAACCTCCGGCTCCGGCAGGAGTCTCTCAGGAGCTTATTTGCGCGCCGGTTTCGGCGGGTTGGTAACTGCCGTCAAGCCCGGCGAAGTGGAACGCTGGCTTCGCTACGCCCATGAGCACGGGCGCGAAAAATCCATCATTCTCTTTGATGAAAACGAGGGTTCAACTTCCTCGCCTACGAGCTGGACCGCCAGGGCGTGGACGGCATCGGCACGGTGACGGAATGCCTCATGCGGATTCTCGAAGCCGCGAAGCGCGCGAGTCCTACGGCGAGTCAGCACGGCGGCGAGCCGTTCTGGGAGGATGCCACGCGGCAGACACTGCGCTATACGCTGCCGCCGCTCTATTCGGCAACCGGCTCGCTGTCGATTCCCGATATCATCCGCTTCGTCAACACCGCGCCCACCCGCATGAAAGACGTGACCAATCCCGACTGGCAAAACGGCTCGTTCATGTATTCGGTGATGGACGCGGCAACCCGTCACCCGCGAGTGCCGCTATCGCGCCAGGCGCTTACCGACTGCATTCCACTCCGTTAAGCCGCTTCGGAGCGTTTTTCTGCCTGATTTTCGGCAGGCTGTATGAGGACAGCACCGCTTTCTCGAGCATCTCGGTCCCCGCCCGCCGTGCTTCAATACTGCTTTGGGTATAGACATCGAGCGCCCACGCCGATGCCGTGGCCGCGCTGGTCGGCTGTGCTACCTTGGCCGCATGGCCGAGGCTCGCATGCGTGCGCCGGAGCACCTGGAAGTTGGCCCAGCCAAGCCCGACTTTCTCCAGCTTCGGCTTCATGTGCCGATACCAGACGTTATCCCGCCACATGGGTTTGGCCGGGTTCTCCGACTCGAACACCCAGGCGTCGGGGCTTGCCCCTTATCAGTTCCATCCAGTCGTGCAGAACGCTCGCGGTTTCTGGAGGAATGCCGACTTTTCTCTTGGAGGATGCGTTTTAGGATCGTCGATGTCACCACGGTAAAGCCGCTGCTCAATAATGATCTCACTGCAATCCGCCGCGTGAAGTGAACCCCTAGGCTAAGACACAAAGTTAAGGGGGGGCGCCGTCCGCGATAGATCATTGCACGGCGACATAGTTGTCGTCCACTCTGGAATTACCTGAGCTTACCTGAGCGGAGGATAGGGCACTGCGGGAACGCAACCCGAGCGCCGACTCAGCGGCCGGAATGGCACGGGGGCGGGTGCAGCCCGCTCCCCAAAAATCAGCCATTCTGGCGGTAAGGCGTAAAATTCCGGAGGCTTGGGGGGTGCGTCCGAGAGGACTTGATGGACTTGTTGATTGAAAGGAATCAACTCGGGTAATGACTCGCTCACCCGGTAGCCTGATCCCCTCTGATTCGGGGCAACCCGGTTCGGAGAAGCGGGATGACAAAGCCTTCAAGTGTCGGCAGGAGGGCGAGGCGAATCTGCGGGCCGCAACACAAGTGAACGCCGTTACAGCACCGTCAACCCCACCAGCGATCACACCGATTCAGCTGGATTTATTCCCGGGGCGAGCCTGTCCCCTAAAGGCGAAGCCTGCTACGACTCGGAATACAGCGAGAATGGACCCGAGCCGCCGAGACGGTGTATCGGGCGGTGGCACGCAGAGACAGACCATCGAGTTAACCGGAGAGACCCTGTTCGGTCCGGCGGATGCTACTCCGCGCGGTAGGGAAGCGTATAAGGGGAGAACCCGAAAGCGCAGCAACGAAGCCGGGCAGGGGATCGGAGGTGGCCACAGTACCGAAGAACTTCGGGAAAACCGGAGGGAGGGAAGGGCCGCTGCTTTCATCAAGCGAGCCAAACAGGGAAAGGCAGCCGGACTGCCCCCGCAAGGGAAAGCTCAACCCCGGCCCAATCGAGCGAAGCGCAAAGCGCCAGCGAGATTAGACAATGCCCGCAAACTGCAACGGACGCTATACCGAGTGGCCAAGCAACAACCGGAAAGGAGGTTCACGCTTCTCTACGATAAGGTTTGTCGGCAGGACATCCTGCGCGAAGCCTGGCATCGGGTGAAGTCCAACAAAGGGGCGGCGGGAGTGGATCAGGTGGATATCGACGCCATCCGCGAATACGGCGAAGATCGGTTCCTGAGCGCAGTTGAACGGGAACTACGGAGCCGGCGATACCGGACAGCGTTGGTGCGCCGCGTTCATATACCGAAGCCCGGACAACCGGGCAAGACTCGGCCGTTGGGCATCCCGACAGTGAAGGACCGACTGGTGCAGATGGCGGTGAAGTTGGTGATCGAGCCATTGTTCGAGGCCGACTTCATGCCCTGTTCATTCGGATTCCGCCCGAAGAAGACGCCGCGGATGGCGCTGGGCGCGATTGTGCAAAGCGTCAACGAGGGGTATTCGTTCGTGGTGGACGTTGACTTGAAATCCTACTTCGACACGATTTCGCACGAACTGCTTCTAAAGTTGGTGGAATGTCGCGTCGGAGATGTTCAAGTTCTGCGGCTGATCCGAGCTTGGCTGAAAGCGGGAGTTATGGAGGAAGGCAAGGTGACTCACCCGGACCGAGGTTCTCCTCAGGGCGGAGTGATCTCGCCGACGCTGTCCAACATCTTTCTGCACGAGGTAGACCGTCAATGGTGCCGGAGCGACGGAGTCGCCCTCGGCAACGTACGGCTGGTCCGTTATGCGGACGATATGGCTCTGCTGGCGCGGACGGCAGGCACGGGAGGCGTGGGAGCAACTGCAGTCTCAGTTTGCCGCTCTTCGACTGGTGGTGAACCAGGAGAAGAGTCGGTTGACGACACTGGCGGAAGGTTTCGCGTTTCTTGGCTTCGAGTTCTGGAAAGCTCCGGGGCGGATGCTGTTAATGTGGCCGCGCGAAAAGGCGTGCCGCCATATCCGTCAACGGGTCCGCGAAGTAGTGCGATCGTTTCCGTCAAACGGGAAGGTCGGCGTGGTGATCCAGAAGCTGAACCCGATCCCGAATGGGTGGCGTACCTATTTCCGGGTCTGCAACAGCAACCGGACATTCCATGCGGTGGACTGGGCCGTTCGGAGCGAAGTGCAGCTTTGGCTTCGGCGTAAGCACCAGTGCCCCTGGCGGACTGCCAAGAAACGATGGGGGTATCACTTCCTGCACGACCGATGTCGGCTGTACCAGATGGTTGGGAAAGTGAGCCACTTGGAAGGATTGCGGCGCAAGCCGCCGGAAGAAGATGATCGGAGACCCGGATGCGGGAAAACCGCACGTCCGGTTCGATGAGGGGGTGCAGGAAACGAGCGACATCGCGGCGCGCCTGCGCCCTACTCTACCAGCGCCCCCAATGGAGAAGGACGCGAATCTTCCTCATTGACTGGCCCCGCCGTTCTGCTCGAATTCTTCCGGGGGCAGATAGCCGAGCGCTGAGTGCAACCGCTTCTGGTTATAAACTCGTTCTAAGAATTCGCCAATGCTGGCGTGAGCTTCGTTGAAATCGCGGTATTCGTTTCGATAAACCTCCTCACATTTCAGGGTCTTCATGAAAGATTCACAGGCCCCATTGTCATATGGGTTACCCTTGCGGCTCATGCTGATGGTGGCCTGATGTTGTTGGAGTAGTTCGGTGTATTCTTGCGATGCATATGGCACGCCGCGGTCGGAGTGATGTACCAAGCCTGGTCCCGGTTGCCGCTCCGCCAAAGCCATGCGCAATGCGGTTACGGACAGTCCGGCTCACTGTCACCGAGGCTTTAATGCACGTCATCGACGCGGCCAGGAAAGCAAGGCCCGATGCTGCTCGCGGCGGCGGCGGGTCGTTTTTCTGGGGGGACGCGACCCGCGAGACGCTACGCTACACCATTCCGCCGCTCTAACCGTGCCGAAGGCACGGTGAGCATTCCGGCCATTATCCGCTTCGTGTCCACGGCTCCCAAGTCCCGCGCCGAGGTCACGAGCCGGGAATGGAAGGAGCGCTCCTTCATGTACGGCAAGCTGATGCGCAGCGTCCCGAAAGTCCGCATGGACGAACGAACGCTTGGCAACGCGGTCGCGTTCTGGTCGGAGCGATGGGCGGGGATGGACGAGCGCACCCGGTCGAACGTGATGAGCACGATCACCGCCACGCTCGACAGGTTCAACCACGGGCGGCTTCACCGCATGTTCTGAGATGTTCGCTTCTGGAACGTATGATTTCACGCCCGAGCAGATAACCCATGAACGCAAACTGGTCATCCTCGATATCCCCGTCCTGCAGTACGGTCGCGAGACCTCACGGCTGATGCAGATCCTGGTCAAGCTCGTTTGCCAGCGCCAGTGGCTAAGTCACGCCTATAAGCCTGGCTGCTGCAACGGCGCTGTGCTCGTTCAGGACGAATTTCAGATGCTGATGTCGCGCTTTGAAAATCACTTTGTCCAGGTCTGCCGCGGCAGCGCGATTGTGCCCATATTTGCAACCCAGACCATACTGAATCTCGCAGAGGAAATGGGCGAGCAACAGCCCGGCCCCAAGAGTAAAGCCTTTCTCAATAACCTCAGCATTAAGATTGCCCATAACTCCGCTGGCTGCCCCGATACATGTACTTGCCTGGCCGATACGATCGGCAGGGCATACCGCTATATCGACGGTTTCAATGTCGGCGAGGGCGACGGCGGTCACACCCATAGGGGCATTAGCGGTCAAAAGCAGCTGGTGCATATCGTCGAGCCGATTGAATTCACGCGCCTAATGGCTCCCGATGGCCAGAATCCATACGCTGAGGCGATTGTCTATCTCGGAGGCAAGTCCTTCAACGTAACCAAAACGGAGAACAATCCGCACGGGCGCAATTACGTGAAAGTAACCTTCTCGCGCGACATCTGAAAGGAAAAACAACATGATGCCATCCGCAGCAAAAGCGCAACAGCCAACTTCCATCGATCACTGGCAAGACCAGATGATCAACATCACCTATAACATCTGCTCCATTGTCACCATGCCGGTGGAATTAGCGTTACGACCGTTCCACGGGACGCGATATTTTCCGCCGCTGGTGATGCTCTTCGGTATGGCCATGATGCTCATCGTCCCCCACGTTTTTCAGCGTCGTCGGAGCCGTCGGCAACATGATTCCCTTTCACCGCGTTCAGTCCTCTTTCGGGATGATCGGCATATGGGGCCTTTCCAAGTTGTTCTTCCTCGGCCTCGCCATTCATGGCTTCCGCAAATGGAGGCTTATGATGCACCCCGAAATGGAAGAGAACAGCTACTATTCGGGCCCTCCCCTCTTTTTCTTCAACCTGCTTCCAAGAGCTTCTTTCTGGCGTATCCGGATTATCTATGAGCCGTTGTTTCTGCTTGTACTTTCCGGCGTTCTGCCCAACTTTTTTATCCTGGAACCCGCCGCCGGCAACTTCCTTCTGATCTCCGCCATTTTCCTCGCGATGAAAAACTACACGCGCTGGTACATGGAGTGGGAGTTTATCCGAAACATCATGGACGCAAAGTTCATGGGGCCGAAGCTCGCTCACATCGCCGAACACGGAGCCAACGATGAAGACCTTGGCGTTATCAACATGGCGAGCTTCCCCAAAGATCTGCCGCCCGACGTCCATAAGGCAACTATCAAGCACATCGCGCGGATCTTTTCCGCGAACGATTCCGACTGACGAGGGGAAACACAACACAATGAACCCGAAAACAAAGAAAGTCCTTCTCATCTGCGCAGCGATTATCATCGGCTCCGATATCGCGCGCTCGTTTGTCACGTCCTACATGCGCATGGTTTACGCACGGCAGGAGGCCATCAGGGAAGCGCAGAAACCAAAGCCCGCAGTTCCAACCCCAGATCCGGCGGAAGCCGCCATCGTCAAGGAAGCAGAAGCCTTGGGCAATCTCTCCGGCGTCTGGGAAGGGCGCGGCAGCACATCCAGAGGCATGTGCAACCTTCGGCTTGAGCTGAAGCAGGGCGATCCGGGAAGGTACACGGGCTACTCCCGCTTCTCCTGCGTTCCCGTGCAGTCAATGCTCGACGCCCCGAAAAACGCCAACACCATGGTCAACCTGATGCAGAACATGAATCCGGACGCCGCAATTCTCACGGGAACGATAGAGAAAGGCGCGATCCACCTGCATACGGAGAAATCCATCGGTGCAGATATCAATGGCTGCTCGGTGAGCGAGCTGACCATCACGCCCTTTGGAGCCAGCGGTCTGGTGGCTGAGTGGAAAGAGGGAACCTGCGAAGGCGGCAACCTCATGATGCAGAGGGCAGTCCGATGACGACCATCCGCGTCATTTTTGCGGGCTTTGCGGGCACGATGATTCTCTCCGTTGTGATGATCTTCGTTACGATGCCCCACGGCGCCGCCGCCAAAAAGACCGTTCCGCCCCCGTGCGCATGCAAGTGCATGAGGAAGGCAGGTGCTCAGTGAAAGTCGTGCGCGCCCACGATGTTTTGCCGGAGCCGCCGATTACTGATGGAGATGCGCTCCGGCTCATGACAATCGCCGAGGTTGCCTCCGAGTTGCGCTGCTCCAAAGGGCACGTGCAGAATCTCATTCGGGGGCGGGTGCCCAGCCTGCTCCCCCTTCCCGTCCTGCACATCGGTAGGCGCATGCTCATCAGGCGCCAGGCGCTTTTGCGCTGGATGGTGGCGCTCGAAAACCGCCCAGTCTTGTCCCGCTCACATAGAGATTAGACGTGAGGCGACTGGTAAACACGATACTGTTCGGCGACTGCCGGACCCTGCTTGCGTCGATGCCAACCGGCATCGCCAGGACGTGCGTTACCAGTCCTCCGTACTACGGGCTCCGCGATTACGGCGTTCAAGGCCAAATCGGCCTGGAAGCGAGGTGATCTTTGCACCATACACTTCCACCGGGTGTGCCGCCCCGTGGACACCACAAAAACAATTCCATGGAGAGCGCCGGCTCCATCCTGTCCCAGCTCCACGCCGACCTCATCATTTCCAAGCAGAAGCTCGATAAAATCAACGGCATCGAACTTGTCCGCCTCAAACGGGAGCAGGCCAACCAATCTCTCTGTTTCAGTTCGCGCCCCTTCGTCCTATGCGGACTACCGGTCCGACGGTTACCCAATGACCAGCTCTTATACGAGCGGCGTAACGGCAACTTCATTCTCCAGATTACCGGGCATCCCAATTCGGCGTGCCCTTCGGTCAGGATCGCATCGTGCCCATCTTCTTGGCCACGCTCGCGGTCCAGCAGAAAAGTCAGGTAATTCGCTTTCGCTCCGCCGCCGAGATGCTGGAAACCTTCGGCATGCACAAGGGCGGCAAGGAATACCGGCGTTTGGTGGCCGCCTTCGAGCGGAGCTTCGGCGCTACCATGTTCTTTGGCACGGACACCCTGCACAATAGAGCCAAAGTCGTCCATCGTTCCCGATTCAACTTCCTGAGGGAAGCACAGATCTGGTACAACCGCGCGCAGAATCAACCAGTGCTTTCGGAGGAATTCGAGAACGTGATCGTGCTCAGCGACGAGTTCTACCAGGAAGTTATGGCGCACCCGATCCCCACCGATCTGGAAGCCATTCGGCTGCTGGCGGGGCGCCGGCAGTTTGGATCTGTTCATGTGGCTGGTTTACCGTTGCTTCGTGGCCAGACGGGAGGAGCAGATTCCGCTGTTCGGAGACTTCGGCTTGACCGCGCAATTGGGATCGGTTGAGTACACAAGGCCCGGGCGTTTTCGCGCCATGCTGCAGCAATGGCTCTCTACTATTCACCTGGTCTGGCCGGAGTGCCCTGCCAGAATCTGCCCCGACGGCCGGTACCTCTCGGTCGCACCGGGAAAGGCGATTTTAGAGCGGGCGGAAACACATGGCGGGAACCCACGCCATGGTCCGGGCGCAAGTCGCCATTGTCGACGGGCAATCCCCAAGGAGCCTCTGATGTTTGCGCCTGATCGCCGACATCAATCGTTGTCTCGTGTGCCCTTGGCAACTATTGACCGGGTGGTGTCGGTCCGGCTGGGGCCGACCCGGGTCAAAGGCAACGCACAACCGGCTGCCTTCAACCGGCAAGTGGCCATGTACCTGGCGAAGCATGTGGGCGATTGGAGCACGCCGCGGATCGGCAAGTTCTACAACGGCCGACATCATACGACAGTATTGTGGGCTGTGAAGCGCATTTCGACAATGCGGACGCGTGATCCCGAACTGGACGGGCTACTCTCCGTTTTGACACAGGAGATTCGATCACTGCCGAACGGTCCTCCAGGGGACGACAGACTAAGACTGCGCAGGTTCACACAGCCGCTGTTTCCGTGCGGGTTAGAAGAGGAGGTTCTGGACGCCCTAGCAGATCGTATCGTTGAGCGGCTGAAGTACGAGGCGTTCATTGCAGGGCTGAGATTCGAATCGTAGGACCGTCGGCGTAGACCAAATACCCCCAATCCGGGTCGAGAGTATTCGATCGATTGAAATCGTTGATAGCTAGGTTTATCTGGTCAGTCCCGTAATCCGAAAAGTGCGGGTTCAAAGAAGATGGGAATCCTGCTCCCTGAAGCAAGTCGTAAGGCGGATTAACGTCGAGAGCCCAGTAGCTTTTATCAAAGGAGCCAACAGCCGGGTAGTTGCTGCTTATCGTTTCAAAGCGGACTCCTTGGACAGTGGGGTGTCTTCCACGTAAATGTTGAGGTACCCGAGCGTTGAAAACGTCAGTGGTCCCGTTGCGGTCTGAAAGGTCATGGTCACACCATCAGTAGCACCCGAACACTGAAACTCGGAAACAGTCGAAGAGCTGCCATAAAGTGCGCAACTACTCGAATTTGCGCTGACAGAATATGTCATTGTGTCGCCAACTTGGATTGGAGAAACCAAGGGATATCCGGGTGTATTAGTTGCATCATACACGAGGCCAACTGTCGACGTGATTGTGAAGTTCACCGTATCGGCGTACATAGCCGGCGCCAACAACAGAAAGAACATGAGCGAATGTGTTGCTTTCATCTTGCCTCCTTTAGCCTGAGCCGGTTCAGCGTGGTGTTACGGGCTAAACTGGGATTTTCCTCTTTTGCGTTTCCCAGACTCTCGTACGGGGATATTGTACGTCTGATCGCTCCGATTTGGTACTGGGCGATGAGATCGCTCAGGCCACACCGCTCATCCAACTCGCGCACCAAAATCAGGCCACCGGCGGAGGTCACCCGTGATCCTTGGAAATCCACCTTCAGCGCGGGGTTGAAGGACAGTTGAAATGGCTGATTTGTCTCTCACCCATTGGGTATTGCCCTCCTGAACGTCTCTATGCGGTCGAAACCAGCATGAATAAAGGCGGCCGGCTATGTCAGGAGGTTATCGAAGAAGTCGTCAAAATGGAAACCCAGGATGAATTCACGAAAGCTGTCAGCGGGCGATATTCTCCGCCGACGCCAAGGCGCAGCGCGCCGCCAAATGAAAAAAAGGCAGGGTCCTTACGCCCCTGCTTCCCTTTTCCGCCGATTCCTGCCTAATTCGCGGCCAGATGCCCCCTCCCCCGCAGAAACTCTCTCCCGACACGCCCGACTCGCTTGACGCGGTCGCGGATCAACTGTACAGTTCCGATTATTGAACTGGAGAGCTTCCAAATGCTGCGAGAGGGCAAAAGCGATCCATCGTCGTCTCCGCCCTGCGCGCCCGCGCTAATCTTGGCAAGCTCAGGCCGTACTCCTCAGCATTCGCGATTACGTGCGGCTTGCCGCTCCAGAGCCGGAAGTGCTCAGGGTAATAGGAGGAGTCGCGACGCAAGGGCCCCGACAAACTCACCTCACGGGAAATTGATCAGGAAAGCAAGGCCGCGCGCGCCGCCCGGCGCAAGCTCGAATGATTCCGCTCTGGCTCGTCGTTGACACCTACGAGCGTCGATAGATTCTGGGCGGACCCCTTCGCAAAACTTCAACCAGCGACTTGCTGATTAAATTTTACGTACAATCCGGTTTCTAAATAACCCTTCGCGGCGCACTCAAATCGTCGGCTCACATCTGTCGACATTTTTTAAACACTTTTATGGAAACTGCAAATCACTATCCGGCGCTATTGTACATGATCGAGCTTTTGGAACAAAGCGCCCCGGCACTCAAGGGTGCGCGACCGCAGAATGACGATTTTGCGAGTGCTCCGTTATATAGCGATTTTCTGAACGTATATAATACGTGCAGAGGAGCGCGCCCATGCCATCGTCCTTATCCGAATTGGAACAGCAGCGATCCGTGTTGGCCTCCCAACTGTCCCAGTTGGGCGACCTTCGTCCCGGATCCGTCACTGGCATCGTCCGTCGTTGCGGCAAACCCAGCTGTCATTGTGCTCAACCCGAGGATCCGGGCCACGGCCCCACTCTTCGCCTCACCTATAAAAGTCAAGGCAAGACGATCAGTGAAGCTTTGCCAACTCCGGCTTCGGTGC
>JASIAM010000088.1 GCA_030041985.1 Bryobacteraceae bacterium
GGATCTCGGGAGTAACCGGGTTCGGATCGCCGTTCCTGCGATGGAAGAACGCAATCCCGGCCAACGAGCGGGTAATGCTGGATACCTTGCGATGCTGCAGCAAACGGTCAGTGACGAACAGCGAGACCGTTTCGCTCGTCGCTGGCAGGGCAGACAAACCCACGCTGGCCGTCCAGGTGCGAAAGGTCGCCCAGTCCGAGGCGTAATTCTTTTGAGTGTTGCGGGCGAACAAGGCCTCTTTCAGTTTCTCGCGGGTGGCGTACAGGTGTGTCAGGGGGTGTGTGAACTCAAGCAGTTGCAGTTGTGTCATGACTGCAACGATGGGCTTTTATTCAGCAGCGCAGCGGGGATAAGTGAAAATTATACTCGTTCGGCTGGCGTTGGTTTCTTTAATTCGTAACGATAGCCGCGCCATTTGATGGTACTACCGAACGCCGCTGCGAGCAGCGCCCATAACCACAGCCAGGTGGCTAGGGGAGCATACAAGGCATGCAGCCAGCCGCAGCGGCGAAACCAGGCTTTATATTCGGGCAGAACCAGGCGCGCCATCGCCGCCCGCCGCGCGCCTTTCCATATCCCGGGGAGGACTTGCGCAGCCAGCATCCACCAGCCCACCGGGTGCCCGTGGAGTCCCGCGACGAGCGATGCCGCCATCGCCCCACAATAAAAGAGGTGCGCCAAAAGTCCCCGAAGCCACAAATCCCGCGCGTAGACGCGCGTAATGGTTATCTGGCGCCGCGCCCAGGAAAACAGCTCGCTAAGCGAAACCCGTTCGGGGGAAGGCACCAAAGCGCCGGGAGCATAAGCGATAGTCAAACCGGCGGCATGCACTGCGGCACTGAGGGCGTAATCATCGCTGACTGTATTTTTCCAGTATTCGAGGATGCGGACCTGGAAGAAGGTTTGCTTGCGGATCGCCATGGCGCCGCCCCACACGAACGGGTTATCGCCCGGTCCCAGCATCCCTCCGGATACCGCATCCCACACGCCGCGGAGAACGCTCCCGAAATTCGCCGGTTGCGGGGTGAACCAGCGGAACCCGGTGGCTGCGCCCACGCTCTCATCCGCAAGGGGATCCACTAACGCCTCGAGCCACCGGCGGGGCACGCGGCCATCCGAATCGGCAAACGCGAAGACCCGGCTCTGTTTCCGAGCCGCCTGCACCGCCGCTACCAGGTTCTGCACTTTTTCTCCGGTATGGGGACGATCGCCATGCGCCAGTACAATGCGCGAACGGGCCGGCAGAACACCCGGCGGAATGTCGGCAGCCGAGTGAGCCACGATGAGCAGTTCGTAATCGGGGTAGTCGAGCGAGGCCAGCGCGGCCAGGTTCTCACGCAAACCTTCATCCCGACCTTTCACCGGCACGATCACCGTAACCGGGGGCCGGTCACTACGCTTGGCGGCGAGCCGGCTTGCAATGTACGCCGCGCGGCCCCGCTCGGCAATCACGGATGCCACTGTAAGGATGAGTGCCGGGCCTACCAGAAACCAGAACCAGAACACCAGTGTCAAGGATATCAGCCGATCAGGGAGTGGGCTGCTGGTGCGGCAGGCCTTCGGCTGTAAAATTCCAGAGTGTGATCGCCCGCGTATCGTGCTCGTATCCCAGAATACTGATGGACGCGGTCCCGAGAACCAAACGGCTGCCCTCGACTGGTGGCAACTCCAGCCAGCAGGCCGCGAGGATGCGGAGAATATGGCCATGCGCAAACAAAGCGGCATCGCCATCAACGGCTGTGGCACGCACAATGACCGCGCGCGCTCTTGCACCGACGTGTTCGACCGATTCGCCGTTGGGCACCCCATCCTCCCATAACGACCAACCCGGCCTGTCCTTGCGAATTTGGTTGGTGGTGCGGCCCTCGTAATCGCCGTAGTCCCATTCGTGCAGGTTCGGCTCGATGACGGCCACGTCTCCGTAGCCGGCCAGGCGGCAGGTCTCGCGGGCACGCTGGAGCGGGCTGGTAAACACCTGCGCAAACCGGCGGCCTTTCAATAAAGCGCCCAAGGCCCTCGCGCGCGCGCACCCAACTTCGGTCAGGGGCAAATCGGTGCGGCCCGTGTGCGCGCCGGACCGGCTCCACTCAGTTTCCCCATGACGTATCATCCAAAGGTCGCCCATTCTCTTCTATGTATACCGTTATGTGCCTGGCTGAGTCTCATGGGCGCCGATGATACGAAGTGACTTCGCGCGTGATATAGTGGCCGGAACTGGGAAGGAGGCTGGCCGTGCGTCGCTCCCTGATTGGTTTTCTGGTTCAGTTCCTGCTTGTGTGCTGCTGCGCTCTCGCGCCGGTTCGAGCAGCCAACACACTCGACGTTTATGTGATCGATGTGGAAGGCGGCAACGCGACTTTGCTGGTTGCGCCTTCTCATGAATCGCTGCTGATCGATACCGGTAATGCCGGCGCGGCTGCTCCGCGCGATGCTGGCCGCATTATGGAAGCAGTCAAAGATGCCGGACTGCAGCAAATCGATCACCTCATTACCACTCATTGGCATGGCGATCATTTTGGCGGAATGGCGGAACTCGCTTCTAAAATCACCATTCGCGAATTCATCGATCACGGCCCGAACACGCAACCGGGTGAACTCGCCGACAACTTCCTGCAGAAGACATACCCGCAGCTTTACGCTCACGCGAAACACACCGTAGTTAAAGCGGGGGACAAGATTGCCGTGTCCGGCTTGGATATACGGGTGGTCACTTCCGCCGGCCAGACCATCCGCTCGCCATTGCCGGGGGCGGGCAAGCCCAACCCGTACTGCGCCAGCTTCAAACCGTCCGATAGCAATGCCGAAGACCCGCAATCGGTGGGTATTCACGTGACATTTGGAAAATTCCGCACGATCCATTTGGGCGACCTGACGAAGAACAAAGAATTCGAGCTGGTGTGTCCCAACAATCGCATTGGTTCAGTGGACGTGCTTCTGGGACTGCACCACGGGCAAGCCAGCTCGAATTCGGAGGTTCTGGTTCATGCCGTGCACCCTCGCGTGGCCATCATGAATAATGGCACGCGCAAAGGCGGTGAACCTGAAGTGATGAAGGTACTCCACTCGTCGCCGGGACTGGAAGATCTCTGGCAGCTTCACTTTTCGCAGCTCAGCGGACAGGAGTACACAGTGCCGGGGATGTTCATCGCCAACACGCTCGATGAGCCGCTGACGGCAATGCCCATCGCTCCCATAGCCGCCCCGCAGCCGGGTCCTGGAGCGCCACCCCCGCCCGCCCACAACGGTAAGGCATATTGGATTAAGCTCTCGGCGCAACAGGACGGAACGTTTACCGTAACCAATACACGCAACGGTTTCAGTAAGACCTACAAAGCGGGACTGTAGTTGTGAAGCCGCTGATGCAAGCCGTGACGGCAGCGTTCATTCTGGCTGTCACTCCGGGAGCGCTGGTGGCGCAGTGGCCTGTTTACCCAACCCCTGGCGTTCCCCGAACCTCCGATGGTCAGCCGGATCTGAACGGACCCACGCCCAGGACCGCTGATGGCAAACCGAACTTCTCCGGGATCTGGAGGTTCGTAGACAGCCCGGATGCGCGCGACGGCCCTCAGCTTCCCCGTGGCGTGGGCACTGCGGGCATCGGCGCGCGCGTGCGCGGATTGAACCAGTTCTTTGATATCGGCTCCACGCTTCCCGATGGTCTTCCCTTCCAGCCGTGGGCGGCGGAGCTGCGAAAAACACGAGCCGCCGACAATAATAAAGACAATCCCGACGCCCACTGCCTCCCGCTCGGCCTCATGCAATTGCATACGCATCCCGAGCCGCGCAAGATCATCCAAACTCCGGACGTGGTTTTGATTCTGTATGAGGCCAACGGCGGCATCCGGCAGATTTACACGGACGGGCGGCCCTTGCCCCCGCACGGCGCGCAGCCTTGGTGGTACGGCTATTCGACGGGAAGATGGGATGGGGACACGCTGGCCGTCGAGACTACTGGTTTTCGCGAAGACGTGTGGCTGGATGTGGAAGGCAGTCCGCTCACCGAAGCCGCCAAAATGACGGAGCGCTTCCGGCGGCCGAACTTCGGAAACATGGAAATCGAAGTGACCGTAGACGATCCGAAAGCCTACACCAAGCCCTGGACGGTGAAAATTAGCCATCGCCTCATGCTCGACACGGAGTTAATCGAATTCGTGTGCCAGGAGAATGAGAAAGACGTAGTGCACATGAAATAAGACCGGGGCCGGGAGCCGGGGAAATCCTCGCTCGGGTTGCGCTCGCGGCGTACAGAAGTTAGAGTCATAGTTTAGATGGCAGTTCGGGGAGTACTGATTTGCATTCTGTTCACAGCGGCGTTGTCCGCACAGAAAGCAAGTGAAAACGGGGGGCCGGCGGCTCCCGCAGCCGATCGGGTGGCGACATCCGATGAGTATCAGATTGGGGAAGGCGATGTGCTCCAGATTTCGGTTTGGGGCGAGCCGGCGGCTTCGGTTCCCAGCGCGGTGGTCCGGCCGGATGGGAAAATTTCGATGCCGCTATTGAAGGATGTGCACGTGGCCGGGTTGACTCCTGCCCAAGCGGAGAAAGTCATTACCGGCGGGCTTGCCGATATGATCAAGGCGGCCAACGTCACCGTGATGGTGGCGCAGATTAACAGCAAGAAAATCTATCTGCTGGGCGGCGTCAAAAAAGAAGGCCCCATCCCGTACAGTTACCGCATGACTGTGATGCAGGCTTTGAGCGAGGCCGGAGGTTTGACGGATTTTGCAAAGCGCAAAAAGATTTACGTGATGCGCAATGAAAACGGGAAGGAGAGCCGGTTGCCGTTTAATTATGATGATGTCGTGAAGGGTCAGCACATGGATCTCAATATATCGCTGTTGCCGGGCGATACGATCGTGGTGCCGCAGTAAGATGGGTCAAGCCAGCCTGGCTGTACGGGCCATTCCTTTATTAAACCTGCGGGCGCAATATCAGGCCATTCGCGAGGAAGTAATGGCGGCTATGGCGCGCGTGGTCGATTCACAGCAATTCATCCTGGGCGAGGAAGTCCGGGAACTGGAAAAGGAAATCGCCGCCTACTGCGGGACCCAATACGCGATTGGCTGCGCGTCCGGGTCGGATGCGTTGTATCTGGCGCTGCTGGCGCTGGGAATCGGACAGGGAGATGAAGTCCTCACGAGCCCTTTCACCTTCTTCGCGACGGCCGGAGAGATCGCCCGCGTGGGAGCGGTTCCGGTATTCGCGGATATCGACGAGCACACGTTCAACCTGGATACCGCGCTGGTGGCAGAGCGATTAGCATCGCATCCCAAGATTCGCGCGATCATACCCGTGCACCTGTTTGGGGCCTGCGCGGATATGGACCCGCTATGTGAGTTGGCGGCCGGACGGGGTTTGCCTGTTATCGAAGATGCCGCCCAATCCATCGGCGCCGAATACAAGGGGCGGCGCGCAGGCAGCATGGGACGAGTGGGATGCTTCAGTTTCTATCCAACAAAAAATCTGGGCGCCTGCGGGGATGGCGGCATACTGACTACCAGCGATCCGCAACTCGCCGGGCGCCTCGGCGCTCTGCGCGTTCATGGCAGCACGGATAAGTATGTGCACCAGTGGGTTGGAATCAACTCGCGTCTGGATGCTCTACAGGCCGCCGTGTTACGTGTAAAACTGCGATATTTGGATGGCTGGTCAGCGGGGCGCAAGCGAAATGCGGAATGTTACCGCGGCCGGCTTGCCGGATCTTCCGCGCCAGTGATAACACCCGTTTCTACTGCTTACCAGACGCGGCATGTTTATAACCAGTTCACCATCCGCTGTCCCGAACGTGATGGTTTGCAGGCATACCTGAAGGAGCGAGGCATCGGCACGGAAATCTATTATCCTCTGCCGCTGCACTTACAGCCCTGCTTTGCGGATTTGGGCTATAGGAAAGGCGATTTCCCGGTAAGCGAACGGATGGCCGGGGAGTGTTTGTCACTGCCGGTTCAAGCTGAACTGGCGGAAGATGATATTGATTACGTCTGCGGCACGATTCAATCCTTTTACTATGAATCCTCGATTTGACATACGGGATAACCTCTCTACTTAGCTCTCAGCAAATTCATTACGGCTAGTACAATTCGAAGCGATAAAATCAGCGTATTTCAAGAAATGTTACTTGACGGCAGTCGCATACCGCCGCTATGCTCGACCCTATGAAACTTAAAGTTGCCGGTTGCTGCCTGTTTCTTGCTCTCTGCTGGGCGCCTGCTCATGCGGATATCATCACTTATAGCGACAGTGGAACGTTTTCGGCATCGACCCTGAGTGATGCCCTCGCGTTCTCAGGCCCAAGCGAAACTTGGGCTTTCAGCTTCCAGGCCGATACGCAACCCGCCGTGTCCGATATTGGCATGGGAGGTTTCGACTTTACGTTTTCGGATTTTAGCTATTCGCTAAACGGCTCGCCCGTTTCCATTACGCCGACCTTTATTCGGTTCTTTAGTGCTCCAAATGGTGGAGGGTTTGAGATTTGCTTCAACGGCACGACTGCCGGGTCCTGCACCGACGCACTTGCGACTCCGATCTTCCCCGGCTCGCCCCAGATGTACACCGGAGCCACTTCCGCACCAACGTTGATCCCTGGAGGATTCACAACCGGAGCTTTCGACGTCCTGGTAAATGCAAACCCTTTCACGCAGCCAAATACCACTGTGCTTGCCACGGTCACAGGAGTCCCGGAACCCTCTACTTTATGGAGTGTAGGCGCAGTGCTTTTGGCTTTGGGCGGCCGGCGTCTATACCGCCGCAGCTAAGAGGTCCTGAGGGTCAGGAAATGCGCGGCCATTTCTCGAACTGGCCGGGCGCATCGTTTGCTGTTCAACGCATCTTTCAGGCACTGCCGCGGGTTCACGGCCTCTACGAGTTGTTCTTCGTTCTGCCCCTTCGGGCGTTTAGCCGATTGCTCACCTTTCCGCAGAATCCAACCATATAGTAACTGGCCCCTCATTTACCAGACGGACCTGCATCGAGGCCTGAAAGACTCCGGCTTCGACAGGAATAGGAGCGCGCCGGGCGGCCTCGAGAAAATAATGGTACAGCGCCTGGGCCAGTTCCACTGGCGCAGCCGGATCGAAGCTGGGCCGCCTGCCCCTGCGGCAATCCGCGTATAGCGTGAATTGGGAGACAATTAGCAGAGCACCGCCGGCCGCATGAACATTGCGATTCATTTTGCCGTTCTCGTCAGGAAAGACTCGCAAACCCAATAACTTATCCAGAAGATAATTAGCATCTTCCTGGGTGTCGCCCTTTCCTATACCGGCAAAAACGAGCAATCCGGTACCTATAGAGCCGGTCACAGTT
Organism: Bryobacteraceae bacterium; assembly: GCA_030041985.1. Classification (GTDB taxonomy): domain Bacteria; phylum Acidobacteriota; class Terriglobia; order Bryobacterales; family Bryobacteraceae; genus PSRJ01. The sequence continues at coordinate 7,303 of JASIAM010000088.1, forward strand.
TCATTTACTGTTACAGACGCCTCGCTGACACGTTGAATAACCAGTCGCATCGTAGATATGGCTTCCGGGCTGGATTCGATAACTTCCATGTTATAGTAATGCGAAGGTGACTCAATGCCAAGAGGAAGAAACGTTCGGGATCTGACTACGTTACAGATGGCACTGGTCGGTTATCAGATAGAGCGACAGAAAATCGACGAGAAGATCCGGGAAATTGAGGGCCTGTTGAAAGGACAGTCGCGGGGCCAGTTGAGGGGAGCGCCTAATACGTCCGGAGTTGGCGCGGCAGCGGCCAGGAAAGCTCCCGTTAAGAAGCGCGAGCTGAGTGCCGCGGCGCGGAAGCGCATCGCGGCCGCGCAGAAGAAGCGCTGGGCAGAACACCGGAAGCGAATGGCGCAGGCTGTCAAAGAGGGCTAATTCTCACAAAGCCAACTTATTTTGTTCCACTCGAAATTCCCATCCGAAGCGTCCGGTAATTTCCTGAATCGGCCCTTGGGCGGCAATCCGTCCTTGATCGAAGAATACTGCCTTATTACAAATGGCTGCGGCAAACGGTATATTGTGAGTTACCAGCAACTTGGATTGCGATAAGTTGGCTAATAGTGCGGCTAGCGAGCGCTGCGCGGGTGGATCGAGAAAGGTAGTAGGTTCATCGAAGACCAGAACTTCAGGTTCCATTGCCAGCACTCCCGCGATGGCCGCTCGCTTTTTCTCACCGGCACTAAGATGATAGGGCGCCCGATCGGCCAGTGCCGCGATGCCTACGGCGTCCAATGCCGCTTCGGCTCTGCGCGCCGATTCCACAGCAGATATTCCCATAGTCCTCAGTCCGAAGGCGACATCCTCGAGCACGGTTGGCATGAATAACTGGTTATCGGAATCCTGAAATACCAGGCCGACCTTCCTGCGAATGGCAGGCAGGTTTTGCTTGTCGAGTTTCAGCCTGCAGATCTCGACACTGCCGGTGCCAGTGAGTAAGCCGTTCAAGTGGAGAACGAAGGTGGTTTTGCCGCTTCCGTTCGGTCCGAGCACGGCGATGCTTTCTCCCGGTTCCAGGCGGAAATCCACTCCATTCAAAGCCGCGGTGCCATCTGCGTAGCGGTAATGCAAATCGCGCACCTCTATTAGAGGATGGGGCCTTAAAGGATTCACGGCCGCACGGGCGCCATTTGCGCAAGGCACCGCAGTGCCCAGGGAGCGGCGGATGCGAGCGCCAGGAAAAGCGCATCCGCCGGGCGGAACCGTTTGGCCTCTAAGGAATTGTGCATAAATAACTACTTCAGTTAGGAGACTGGAGAGATTGTGTAATTCCAGTCGCCGTGAAATATATGGCGTGTGAGCCGTACCGCGTTCAATTCGGCATCGGAGATCTTGACGCCTTTGGGATACTTGCTTTCGTCGAGTTCGGCCCGCACAGTCAGTCCTGTGGTGGTTGTGGTAGCGGCGATCAGT
>JASIAM010000089.1 GCA_030041985.1 Bryobacteraceae bacterium
ATGCTGACGGCACGCAGGCCGGTATATATCGAGGTGATCAATAGCGCGTGGAAGCTCGCGTGTCCGCAACCGACGGGTGAACTAAAAGCGCGGGCGTGCGCCAGCGATCCTGCCTCTCTCGCCCAGGCGGTAGCAGCGGCGCGGGACGCGATCGCGAAGGCGCAACGGCCCGTGTTCTTCTTCGGTATCGAGCTGCAGCGATTCGGCCTCGAGGAGTATGCGCAGCGGCTGGTGGACGCGACGGGAATCCCGTTCACCACTACGTCGCTGGCGAAGACTGTGCTGGACGAAGCACAGCCGCTGTTTGCGGGGACGTATGCGGGACCCGCCTCCGTGCCCTACACGAATGGCCTGGTCACATCGAGCGATTGCGTGATCGCGCTGGGAACGATTATCACCGACGATTATCTGGCGCTGATGGCTTCCTCGTTTTCGACAATGATTCGGGTCTCACACGATGAAACGCGCGTGGGGACGACGTATTTCCCATCAGTGACGCTGGCGGATTTCCTCTCTGCGTTACTGGATGCCCTCGCACAACAGCCTGCAAAGCGGGCGGCGATCGCGGCTCCTGCCCCGCGGGCGAAAGAAGCGGCCGAGGACGATGCGCCGATCACCTTCGAGCGTTTCTTCGAGGCGGTGGGCTCGTTTGTGCTGGAGAAGGAAATACGCGATCAGCACATCCTGATTTTAGGGGAGAGCACGTCGCTCTATGTGTTTGGCAATCTGTTCGGGTTACCCGCACAGTCGTTTGTCGCGCAGGCGGCGTGGGGTTCACTCGGGCACGAGACGGGAAGCGCGCTGGGCGTGGCGCTGGCGACGGGCAAGCGTCCACTGGTTGTGGCGGGCGACGGAGGCTTTATGATGATTTGCCAGGAGATTTCCAGCCTGGTGCGCGCGAAGGCGAACGCAACTGTGTTCGTAATGAGTAATCGCGCGTATGCGATCGAGCAGGCCTTCGTTGATCTGAACGCATTCAAGCCGGACGGCAAGTTTGCGCCGTTCGATGATTTGCCGGAGTGGGACTATATCGCCCTGGCGAAGGCGTTCGGGGCGCGCGGCGTGAAGGCTGAGTGCATGGCGGATCTGCGCAATCTACTAAAGGATCTGCCGGTGCTGGATGGTCCAACCCTGGTGGAGGTGGTGGTACCGAAGCACGATTTGCCGTCCCAGTTGGCGCGGCTCGCGGGAGCACCGCCGGCAACCTTGAAATACCGGAGAGAAGAGCGGCCAAGGTTGCGGTTGTTTTAGCCGCACCGGCCCAATTCCGCAATCGATCTACTAAACTTCGGCGAACACCGCCGTCTGAATTTACGTACCCTATATCTATATGGCTCGACTCAAACCATTCCTTGCCCTCTTGCTGCCGGGGATCCTGGCGTTGCCGGCCTTCGGGCAAACGCAAAATTTCACCACCGGCTCCAGTAACGGGTTCATGAGCAGTTTTCTCAATCGGTACCGGATCCGTACCGTTCGCAGGATCAACTTCGAGGATTCGCCTCGCCTGCAACAGTTGATGCGGGCGGGAAGCATCTATTTATCCTTGCGAGATGCCATCGCGCTGGCCATTGAAAATAACCTGGATCTCGAAAATGCCCGCTATTATCCCAAGCTGGCGCTATCGGACCTGCAGCGTGCCAGCGCCGGGCAGTTGTTGCGCAACGTAAGCACCAGCCTCTCGCAAGGGCCGTCGTCGGCTTCCCTCGGTGTGCTCTCCGGCGCCAGCCAAGTGAACTCCGCAAGCAATTTCAGCAGCAATACCGGGAATAATGGCGGCGTTCTGAGCGGTCTGAGCGTGCAGTTGGCCGGCGCAGCCATTCCCAATCTCGAGCCGCTCTTCTACATGGCAGCCAGCGATAACCATCTCACGCAGATTGAGACTTCCACCATCTTTACCGGCACCGATGCCTTGGTCCAGAGTTACCGTAGCCTCACCTATGGCGTGCAAGAGTCGTTTTGGACTGGCACGACCGTGGCGATGGGCTTGACGAGTAATTTCGATTTCAACCAGAATGCGACCACGGCTATATTCAATCCCATCGATACCGGCAGCCTCACGCTCTCCATACAACAGAATTTGCTGAACGGGTTCGGCCTGGCTACCAACAAGCGCGCCTATCACAAAGCCCAGAACAATCTCAAAGCCAATGATCTTTCGCTAAAGCAGCAGTTGATCGCCACCGTGGCCAATGTCGTCAGCCTCTACTATGACCTCGTGAACTACAACCAGGACCTGAAGGTGAGACAGCAAACGCTGGATCTCGATACCAAGATGTACCAGGACAATCAGCGCCGGGCCGAACTGGGCGCCATCGCTCCCATTGACATCATTACGGCGGAAGCGGAAATGAAATCGGACCAGCAGGATGTCATCGCGCAGGAGTCGCAGGTGCTGCAGCAGGAGCTGATTCTGAAAAGCGTCATCACGCGCAGCGGCTTGGATGATCCCACCATTTCGCTCGCCCGCATTGTTCCGACAGATCAGATCCAGGTGCCGGCGGAGGAGCCGGTGACGCCGGTGCAAGACCTGGTGAAGCAGGCTATGGCGGTCCGCCCGGAAGTGGCGCAACAGCAAATCACTCTGGAAAACGCGCGTCTGGATCTGCTGGGCACGAAGAACAACCTTTTGCCTACACTGCAGGCTTACGCCAGCTTTTCCAATTCCGGCCAGGCGGGCCAAATTAGCCGATATTACAACAGTTACGCTGCGGAACTGGCCTCCGAGGGGACGGCGGTTCCCGTAAATTCCTATCTCTTGGGCGGCTACGGGAATGTGCTCAGCCAAATCTTCCGGCACAATTATCCCAACTACAACGTGGGCTTCAACCTGACAGTGCCCCTGTGGAACAAGGCCAATCAAGCCGACGAAATCACCAACGAACTGCAATACCGGCAGTCGGAGATCCAGGCCAAACAGCTCTCGAACAACATCAAGCTGAACGTGATGAATAACTACACGGGGCTGCGTCTGGCGAGGGCGGCGTACGACGCCGCAGTGGAAGCGCGCAAACTACAGGACCAGACGCTCGCGGGCACGCGGCGGAAATATGAATTGGGCACTGCCACGATCACGGACGTTCTGGTAGCGCAGCGGGACGATACCACCCGCCAGATTTCAGAAGCGGATGCCCTGGGAGCGTACCAACGCTCCAAAACACAACTTCAGCAGACCCTGGGCACAATCCTGGACAGCTACGACATCAGCTTCGAGGAAGGCAAGAGCGGACAGGTCAGCCGTCCGCCAGACCCGATTCCAGCCGTGCTGTCACCTAAGTAACCGGTGACAGGGAGCGGCGCGCGTCAGCGCGCCCTCCATTCCCCGGTCCCTGTCAGTATTTCGGTACGCTGTGATCGATCTGGTCGCTCCAGGCCAGAATGCCGCCCTTCATGTTGAGCACGTGCGAGAAGCCTGCATTGCGGAAAATGCCGCAAGCCTTGGCGCTGCGCATCCCGCTCTTGCAGTGGATTACGATGTCGGCATTTTTGTCGAACTCGCCCAGGTGCTTGGATACTTCGCCGAGCGGAATGAGCTTCGCGCCGGGAATTTTGGCGATCTGGTATTCATGCGGCTCGCGCACGTCGATGAATACGAAGTCGTCGCCACGATCGAGTTTGGCCTTTACCTCAGTTACGTCGATTTCGCTTTCCGTCACTTTGGGCTCCTGTGCGGGTATCCCGCAGAATTGCTGATAGTCAATTAGCTTGGTGACCGTGGGATGGTCGCCGCAAACCGGACATTCGGGGTTCTTGCGCAGCTTCAGTTCGCGGAAGCGCATGCCCAGGGCATCGTACAGCAGCAGGCGGCCAACCAGCGGCTCGCCGATTCCCAGGATAAGCTTCACCGTTTCGGTGGCCTGTATGAGTCCGATCGTCCCCGGCAGGATTCCCAGCACGCCCCCTTCGGCGCAGCTTGGAACCAGGCCGGGAGGCGGCGGTTCCGGATAGAGGCAGCGATAGCAGGGGCCGCCCTCATATGCGAACACAGTCGCCTGACCCTCGAAACGAAAGATCGAGCCGTACACATTCGGTTTGCCCAGGAGCACGCAGGCGTCGTTCACCAGGTAGCGAGTGGGAAAATTGTCGGTACCATCTACTACCAGGTCGTAGTCGCGCAGAATATCGAGCGCGTCCTCGCTCGAAAGCGCGACTTCATGCTTGGTCAGCTTGAGATGCGGATTGATGGCCAGCATCTTCTCGGCGGCCGAGTCGAGTTTCTTGCGGCCCACATCCGCTGTCGAATGGATCACCTGGCGCTGCAAATTGGTGAAATCGACCACGTCGAAATCCACCAG
>JASIAM010000090.1 GCA_030041985.1 Bryobacteraceae bacterium
CGACTGCGCAGCAGTTGACTCAAGCTGACCGATGGCGGGTGATTCTCAGCGCTGCCTTCCAGCAGTTTCTTCACGGCAAGCTGCTTGGAAGCACCGGTCGGCTGGCTGAAGCTATGGGCTAACTGCCGTTTTTAGGTTTACGGGTGCGGTGGGCGGCAAGGTCCGGCATTGTTCGAATAGGGCGCACGGCGGGACGCTATTTCAGCACGAAATTGGGGACATGCCGGTTGGGACACAGCCAAAGATGCTATGTGCGCTGCAGAACCAGGAATTCAGCGAGTCGGGTAAAGTGGGTCAGCCCAGTTGGAAACCCGCCGGGCTTTCTGTTTGATCTCAGCTTTTGGTTGGCGTCAACCTAGCGGGCGCGGCTCAAATGCTGATCACGGGGCAAGGGGACGTTCTCAGAATGGAGTACGCATTCTGGAAGATGTGTCCCGTTAAACCATCACCGCCGTGCCTCCCAATCACGACTAAGTCGGCCTGGTACGCCGTCGCGGCACAAGCCACTACTTTAGCCGGTTCGCCCGGATCGATATAGACTTCGGCGGACACCCCGGTTTCCGCCTTCAATTCTTCTATTCGTTTGGTGCTCTGATCGGTTAGATAGCTGACGAATTCGCGCCCATAGGATTCCGCGTCGATACCCGGTATGGCGTGAATGACGGCCAGGCGGGCTTCGGTTTCGGCTGCAAGTTCGCCGGCCCAACGGAGGACATCGGAGCTGCGCGCGCTGAGATCGATTCCACAAAGGATACGGCGGCAGTGTATTGCTTCAAGCTGTGGCGCCGATTCGGCATGGACGCTAGTCCAGACCGGTGTATCCAGATCGTGCAGAACCTTTGCCGTAACGGAACCGAGGAGCAGACGGCGAAAATAGCCGAGGCCGTGAGTAGGCATCATAATAAGGTCGGGCCGCCATGACTGCTCGGCTCGCGCGATTTCCTGTTCGGGTTGGCCAACCACGAAAACCCGCTCGGTAGTGAAATACTTTAGCTCATTGGCCAAGAATCTGTCCAATTGGGCCTTCCGCGCCAGCAGGAATTCCTCGACAAGCACTTCTCCGTTCCCCACGGCGTGCAACAGCATGATTTTGGCTTCGAAGCGACCGGCGAGCCATTCTACATAGCGCGCCGTGCCTTGACAGGCGGAAGAGAAATCCACTGGGAACAGAATTTTCTTTATGAGTGACATAAGGCTTCCTAGCTGTTGGATGAATGATAGTGTTCCAAAATCTTGAGGCCCGGGCCGGTCACAGCGGCGAACTCTTTCAAGCCTTCGTAACTGACCATGTTTTGCCTCTCAGTATCCAGTGACTCTACATTCGCCTCCAGATACCCCTGATGAATGGGCACGCGGGTTTCCATCGCAATCAAGCGTGGAAGCGATTGTATACGGCAAAATGGAGCCTGCGCGGAAGGGACGGTTGGTTCAAATCGCGCAGGGGCTGGCGAGATGGCGCAGCACAGCGGACCTGGGAGATAGCAGCGAAGCTTTTGTGCAGGACGACCGCGCCTTCTGGAGTAAGCGTTCCCATGGCACCGAATAAACGCGCGAGCATCTGGCTCATCGGTGATAGCCTTGAATCGGCCACATCGTCCGGCCATGAAAGGATCTTGCACCGCCAGATCGCCAAGCAATCCGCCAAACTCTCGAGGGGATCTCTGCCATATGGCCAGGCAGTGTTCGAGCCATTCAGCCAGGCACTAGCATCGCCGGCTTGAGCAGCCAGTCCTTGGGGCGCTCCAACAGCCACTCCAGGCCGCGCGGCGCATCGGGGATGCGGATGGCCGCCGTATCTTCGCCGAGCGCCCGTGAAGCCCAGGATTCGGCGTAAATGCACGGTGAAACCGGGCCAGTTCGGAATCCTCATATTCCTCAATCAATTGTTCCATGCCCATAGAATGCTCTGGGATGTATATTGGTACGGTTCGGGAGAGACCGATCGTCTTATCAGGATCTCGTGCCGTCTCTATTGCGGCGGGAAGGGCCATGCTGGAGAGCGGAATTTCGAAAATCAGGGCAACTCGCTGAGACCCTCGTTCCCTACGCCCATTCGAACCGCCGCGGCTTAAGACACACGGTGAAGGGAAGCCGGATATGGCGGGTGTGAGGTTCCCCGTATTCCGAGAAGGCAAAGCAAACGATCTCGCGTCCTGCGGCGCCCGCGCCGACCTCGATGCTCGTAAGTTGAATGGAGATCGGGGGCTGTGGCAGAGCCTGGAGCACGCGGTGCCCGAAAAACTCTATCACGAGACCGAGACCTTCGAATGCACACGCGAGCCTGATATCCAGATGCTTGCCGGTCGGCGCATACCAAGGCCTTGAGGGTTGGCGGTAAGGTCACCAGACGCGCTAGCCAGCCACACGCGCGGGAACGGCGGCTCATTCCGCCATCCGGGCGCGGATGCTGCGATTCGCATAATACGGATGTAGATCGCAAGAGACCCCGTTTCCGGAACCGCTCGTTGCCGTAACGGGGAAAGACACACACGATCTTCAGCCGTTCCCGGCCAATTCTTCGATCGGTTCGCAAACATGGATTTCGATGTGCGGGGGATCGATCAAAGTATTGTGAATTAGGCAGAGCCGCACGGCGGCTGCGAGGCCTTGCTGGACCTTGTCGTCAAAATCGAAAGGCTCATGTATTTCGATCTCGATTTCGGCGATCCGGACCGGGCGCCCAGCTTTCGCACCTTTCACTCGCACATGCAGGCCATCGACGCCGACGTTGCGCGCGAGCAAATACTCCATTGCATAATAAGCGGCACAGGAACCAAGCGAAGCAAGGAATAACTCGGGTGGCGTCATGCCGGCATCCGAACCACCTTCCTCCAGCGGCTGATCGGTCACAACCTGGTGACCGCGGGCGGTGGCCAAAAACCGTTTGCCGCGATCATAATAGACATCAGCTTTCATATGTCCTCCCAACAACGTCCTACGGCTCCGCGCCAACCAAAGCGATCGGGCCGTGCGCGGCACGCCGGCAAATTGCCTGCAGCGTTTCGACGTGATCCGTGAAATCAATCTGCGAACCGGCTCTGCCATGGAAAATAATGTCGTCCATATTATGCTGGGGATGACAGAACTTCGCATCGCGAACCATGATTGCTGCCACTTTCAAGGGCTGTCCGTTCCGCTGTTTTGGATGCAGTTATCCGGCCAGGCCCGTGACCTAGCAGCGGCAGGAATTGGGTCCAGCGCGTACCGCGAGAACCGCCAAATGACGCGGCATCTGCGCGACATGACTCACTGGAGGCGACCAAGCGCGTGAACATTCGGGTTAGACGATTATCTCCTGGGAATGAATGGCCAAGCTACCAGGCGGATGTGGCGCATACCGTGCACAAGAATCAGCGGAGACGCGAAATGAAATTAATCGATTATTGGCTCACTTATCTGGCGAAGCATCACATCCGGTTCTCTCATTCCACACACCCACGAACAGAGACGGCGTTCGAAACTGCCGATGTCGGCAGGATGCCCCCGCACGACTTTGCCAAAACGGTCGTCTACCACTGCGACGATGGTTTCGGAATGGCCGTCGTGCCTGCCGACCAGTTCCTGGATTTTAAAAAGCTTACCGATGTGCTCCACGTCTCTTACATTCGGAAGGCCAACGAAGCGGAACTCGGCAGCCTGTTCCCCGATTGCGAGCTCGGCGCGATGCCGCCATTCGGGAAGAGGTATAACATGCCGGTTATTGTGGACCGCGTTGTTGCAGGGCACGACTTCATCACGTTTGTTCTCGGAACTCACCGGGATACGATCAGCATAAGTTTCGCTGATTTCGAGCGCTTGGCTGAGCCGGTCATTGCCTCAATCGCTGCGCCTTCCGAAGTTCTTGTTTCCAGCAAGTAAGCGCTGGATAAGAGGCCGCGGCTCCAGAAGACCCGCGCGGCGGTCGGAGCGCTCTACGCTTTCAAAGCAACAGCTATCCCTGACGGCCACTGGGAAAAGTTCTCCTCTTACCCATCGTGCGCTGCACCAAAGGGATGCGACACTACGCCGCGTTGCCGGCGCAAACCTTGACTTGCAATTATAAGGATCTGGTCTTTTGTCCACAGCCAGAGGGTCCGGGCCGAGTTCATCTCGGCCATTGGATCGATCGGCTCATTTCGGATCTTCATTCGCCCGCGATGCGCGAGACAACACGCGCGTTCTCGACATCTTGCAGCCCCGTCAACACCGTCTTCCGGCAAGTGATTAAACACTACATCTCGAAAAGTCTACTGCGCGTTATTGAAAACGATCGCACCACCCTGGAACGCCGGCCAGGACAGCTCAGGTGGCGCTGCCCGCGAACGCGGCGCCGCTATTTTGCCAGAGGCGGCAGGTTTCCGGATCGCACTCGTAAAGCGGCCCTTCTCCGCGACCGATGCAAACGCTGACCCTGTAAGCTGGCCAATTCTCCCTAAGAGGGTCTGGGATTCTTTTACTTTCACGATCGGTCCTCTTCCGAGGAGTGCTCGCGAGTGTAACCGGACGGGTGCCTTAGTTCTGCTGCGCAACGCCGGGCTGTCGCGTACGAGCGTTGCGCCACGCAGCCTCAGTTCGCGATGCATTCAGACCTTCGCGGGCGGCGGAAAGTTGCGGAAAACATCCACCACCGCTTTTTGCAGCTTCTTTTCGTCTTTCTCCGGATTCTGCGTCAGGGTGTCGGAACAGTCTCCATGCCAGATAACGTTCTTAGACTGCGCGTCGAAGATGTCGATGTGCAGTGTGCCGACGGGTGTGCGCTCAACAGTCGTTGTTGCGAACCCAGGACCGCCCCACCAGCCGTGGTGATACCAGCCGCCGCGGAATCCGCCATCATACCAGGTTTCGAACGTCCTCTCCGTATATGTCGAACCGACCACGACGATGGTTGCGTCGGCGCCCGAGTCGACTTTGCGCCAGCCTTTGGCCAGGAGCTGGTTGTCGATCGCGTTAGCGACCCGATCTTTCCAGAGTGGCGCCTCCACGTTGACAGCGATCCATGAGTAAGTGTGATATTCGGCAAAATTAATCGAATGGTCGTAATCGGCAACGACTTTTGCGAACAGACAGGTGACGGAAACAACAGCTTCCAGAACCACAACCTGTGTAATCTTCATGCAGCACCTCCGTTACCAGTTACGGCAAGCCTCGTGCCAGGATTTGGCTGGAAGTCCTGTTGAATAATTGCTGTCCCGCGAGGTCGTCATTCCCTGGGCTTTTCAATCGCGTTTTGTGGCCAGACTCTTGCATCCTACTTGAGTATGAAACGAACACTTCTATTGCTTCTTCTGGTGTTATCGGCGTTTGTGACTGCTCTTGCTGTCATACATAATAGAGCTAAAGGCGCACTCCAAGCCGACTATCCTAAGATTGTTTCCTTCAAAGCAACACCGCCGGTAATCCATGCTGGGGAATCAACGGAATTATCTTGGGAAACCACGAGCAGAGGGTCGGTAGCAATGGAATGGTGCCCGGAAAGCGATCCCAGAGGACAGATTCATCGCATGGATGGGCTACCGCCAAAGGGCACGATGACGGTAGAGCCTAAAGAAAGCACAATCTATATTCTTGAATGCGAGACGAAGGAATGGATGTGCGCGACGGCCAGCGCCACTGTACGTGTCGAGTGACGTGCATTCTCATGCCCAGGACAATCACATGCTGAGGATCACTTATTTGAACCATTCCGCACCCAACATAATGACCTCGATCTCTTCCGTGATTTCTTCCTGCCTCAATGCGTTGTGGCGGCGTGCAAGCTCAGCCGAAACGCGTTCGAGCCGGCTTACTGCCGATTCCATGTGCTGTAGGCGCTTCCGATTTTCTGCTGCCAATGACCGATACAGCACCTCCTGTAGCGCCGCTATCAAATACTGGTTACCTAACTCCCTAAGAAATACTTCAGGCTCCACATTCAGCATAGGCGGATACGCTGATGGCGCCAGCTTGCTTTTTGACTGTTTAAACGGTCTCAAGACGGAAATTTGGACGTCTTCGGAATCCTCGGCCTTGTGAAGAACGGTGAGACGTAGCGGGCTAGAAACTGCCCTCCCGGAAGCCAACTCGCTGAGAGTTTGGGTCACATTGGTCAGTACGGAATCCACTTCTTCCACCACGCTTGCGCCGTTGACGAATGCAGTGACCCGCAGGTCGCCGGCCATTTTATTTGCCAGCTTGCCCCCGATAACTACCAGTGCCGCCCCCCCCAGCACGCCTCCATAGCGCTCCAAGGTATGCAGCAATGCTTCGTTGAAGTCGCCGCAAAAGCCCCGTTCGCTTCCAACAATCACGTACACCTCCTGGAACCTGGCCGTTCTGGGAAGTCGTTGCGGATAAAACGAGAGGAAGTCAGCCGCCGCGGATTCTAATGTTGTGATGACTTTGTGTTGGGTATCGACCAGGCGCGCCAGACGGTGAATTTGCATCAAGGAGAGATTCTTCATGGCATTCATGATCTCCTTGATCTCATCGAGACTGCGAATTTGCTCTTCCAAATCCCGGCACTTGCTCATGCTGTACTCTCTGCCGGCGAAGTAAGCCACCGCCTTACCGCTTCTTTCCAGACTTCCCGATCATCTTCGAGGCGCAAGTTGCTTTGCGCGACTCCGCTGGCAAGCCTGGCCAAAGCGCCCTGAATATTGCTGGTCTCGTCAAGTAATCGTTCATTAAAGGCAATGAGCCATGCCAGATGAAACTCGGGTGTTACCGGCGATAGGCGATCTTGTTTTAGCGTTTCGCGCAGCACACGGCCGCGTTTGATCCGAGCTTCGATGGATGCCTCAAGCCGCGCGCCAAATCGCGTAAACACCTCCAGTTCTAGGAATTGGAGATAATCGAGCTTCGTGCGGCCCACTTCCTGGGATATCTTGGGGTGTTGAGCTTTACCACCGATCCTAGAGACCGACTTGGTGACATCGATCGCCGGTAGAAGCCCACCGGCAAACAAAGCCGCATTGAAATAGATCTGGCCATCGGTGATTGAGATTAAGTTAGTGGGGATGTAGGCGGCAATTTCGCCTTCATTCGTCTCCACGATTGGAAGTGCCGTCATGCTGCCGCCTCCGTGCGGCGCTGCGAGTCGAGTGGAGCGCTCAAGCAATCTGGAATGCAAGTAGAAGATGTCACCCGGATAAGCCTCGCGGCCAGGCGGCCGGCGCAATAGCAGAGATAACTCCCGGTATGCCTGGGCGTGCGTTGTCAGGTCGTCGTAAACGATCAAAGTGTCTCTGCCCTGATTCATCCAGGACTCGGCGATTGCACATCCGGCGAAGGGAGCAAGATATTTGAGCCCGGGCGTGCTAGTCGCCTCGGCCACGACCAAAGTCGTATGTGCGAGGGCGCCTGCGTCGCGCAGAGCGGCTATGGTGCTTACCACTGCGGATCGTTTCTGTCCGACTAGGACATAGACACACAGAACATTTTTGTCCCTTTGATTGATGACGGTATCGATGGCGAATGAGCTCTTGCCTAAGCCGTTGTCCCCAATTACTAATTGTCGCTGCCCTTTTCCAATTGGAATCAGCACGTCCACAACCTTGTTGCCTGTGTAGAGTGGCTGGTCGACAAAGTCCCGGGCGACAATAGGTGGAGACATCGCCTCCAACTCCTGGCGCCCTGAGCACGAAGGCAGAGATCCCCCATCGAGTGGAAGGCCGAGCGGATCGACAACACGGCCAAGCAGCGCGTCACCCACGGGGGTACTGAGCCGCTGGCCTGATAAGTACGCCGTAGCGCCTGCGGTGAGCGTAACCCCCTCTCTCAGTAGCACGGCGCCAACAGCATCCCGACCGAGCGAGAACACGACAGCTTGGCTGCCATCCTCGAAATCAACGATCTCGTCCATTGACGCGGAAGGAAGTCCATCGATTCGCGCAACACCATCCCCGATCGACAAAATACTTCCCTGTTCGGTAATCCTTGGACCGAAGCGGTAGTGGTCCAGCCAATCGTATCGATTACTCGCCGCCATGTCCCGCCATTTCCGAAAAGAAGCCCAGTTCGTCTTTGAGGTTGCCGTGAACGATCCAAGGTCCGATGGAGATGCGCAATCCAGCCAATAAGCCTCTGTCTTCGCAGAATTCAATAGTCGCGCCGTTCCCGCTTATCTGCTTCAGGACTGCGCTTACCGCATCACGCTGCACGTCAGAAATCGGAAACGCGCTTGTTACTCGTATCGGGCGGCCGTTGCTCGCACTTCCAGCGCGAAGCGCGGCCATTTGTGCCTCCGGCAGTTTTCGAAGGTCTTCCAGGATAACGGCTGTAAGCTTGGATTCCAATTCCGGAGAGGCGATCCGGGCGAACAGGCGCGCAGTGAATTCAACTCCGGCGCGCCCCCCCGCCTCCCGCGCTTTCTCTTGCAGTTCTTTAAGCCTTCGTTCTTCCAGAACATGCGCTTTCTCACGTTCCTGGCTGAGAGACTCTTCAAGAGCGGCCGTCATTTTCTCGCGACGCACTTCGATTTCCTCATTCAAGCGCGTGTAAAGTGTTTCCTTTTCCTTCTCCCATTCGCCCAAACGGTTCCGATATTGCCCTTCTAATGCTTTCGCCTCCTCTTGACGTGTCTGGGCATCTGCGAGTTGTTTCTCGATTGCCGCTCGCCGCTGCGCAACGGCCGCAAGCACGGGCTTATAAAGAAAGCGCTTGAGCAACCACACTAAGATTAGGAAGTTGATGATTTCGAGCCAAAAAGTGGACCAGTCGAGTTGCACGACAGCCCTCTATTTGCCGACCAGGTACCCGATTAACGGATTCCTGAAAAGAATAATGAGCACGATCACGAGGACATAAATTGCTAAAGACTCAATCATCGCCAGACCAATAAATAATGTCCGCGTAATGGATTTCTCGGCCTCGGGCTGGCGCGCTAGCGACTCCAAGGCCTTCACGATCGCCCGGCCCATTGCCAGCGCCGGTACCATGGCGCCGACCGCAATGGCCAACGCAGCCGTAACTGTGGATGCAAGGCTAAACCAAGTCATTTCATGCATAAGATTAAGATTACCCTTCTTTCGCTAGAGCCTTTGTTCCCAAGGACTGAATGCCTCCCGCGATATAGACAAGCGCTAGCATCCCGAATATGTATGCCTGCACTAAAGCTTCGATAATGTGCAGGAACAAAATGGGAATCGGCGCTAGAAACCCTGCCACAATGATCACGAGCAGCGCCGCCATTTCCAGACTGAACATATTGCCAAACAGCCGGACCGCCAGAGCTACAGTCCGCGAAAGCTCGCTCACAATTTGAAAGGGCAGCAGTATAGGGTTCGGTTCCACGTAGTGGCGGAGGTATCGCCTCAAGCCGTGGATTTGAATACCGTACCAGTGCACCGACAGAAACACCAAGAGCGCCAAGCCGGTGGTTGTAGAAAGGTCGGCGGTGGGGCTATGTAGCCCCGGAAGAATACCCGTGAGATTGGCCGCGGCGAGATATATCCAGAGAGTGCCGACGAAGGGCAGGACTCTTTTACCGGCTTCCGGCAGAACGGCGTCTATGGCTTCCTGAATGGCCAATACGAGACCCTCCCGAGTGATTTCCCAAGCGGTTCGTTCTGTGTGGAAGCCGCGGTTGTGCCCACGACACAGGAGAAACAGGAACAACATTAGACCCCATGTTGTCACTACGGTATCGCTTACGAATAAATGCCCTAGCCGAAATAATGCCACGGCCGGCAACTGTCCGTCCATGTTATTAGTCCTTCACAAACAGATAGACATTCACGGCGCCGACTATTACCCCGAGGAGTATCATTCCTACGCTCCAACGCACGCTGTAGCCTTCCGCCAAGCTGTCCAACCATCGGCCGAGGTATGCGCCGACGATCACTGGCAGCACGAACATAACTCCTAAGACGCCCAAATAGACCGATTGGCCAATGACAGTTTCGTTTTCTTTGGCGGCGCGCTTCATTCTTAGGGCTTGTTCCTTAATCCGCTTTTCAAGTCTTCTCCCATTGGCGAGCGGATTTGGTTGAGGGTTGCGTTCTGATGGGTTCATAAATTTCCTTGCCGCCGCCCCATCTTCCACAACCGCTTAAACATTTCTTGTTCCAGCCGGCTGATGCTTTGTTTTGTCGCGAGCAGAGCCTCTTCTTCTGCGCGCAATTTTTTGTCGAGGGCCGCCGCGATGTTCGTGTACTCCCTGTCTCGGAGATAGTGCCTTGTACTCAGATAGAGTTCGCTATCGATAAAATAAACCAGGGCGCTCGGCACCGCCAAAAACTCCCATGGCTGTTCGGCCACTCGAAAGCGGGCCAGTCCAAATAGCAGCACCGTCATCATGCGGGCATGCCCGGGCAGAATTCCGAAACTACCTGACCTGTCTTCGCCAACAAAGCTAAGCACGTTTTCAATCCGCTCGTATTGGGTGGCGCTTTGCAAGTGCAGCACGAAGGCATTCATGTAAGGGCCTCCACCATGCTGCCCCGCATGTAAAACCGTTCTTCCGGCAGATCGTCATACGTACCACCGAGAAGCGCTGCGCAGTCGCGCAGTGTCTGATCGAGGGGAACTGAGACACCGGGAATGCTGGTATGTTGAGCCACTACGTAGAAAGGCTGTGTGAGGTACCGTTGCAATTTACGTGCGCACAAGACGATTCGCCGATCCTCGGCGGATAATTCCTCGATCCCGAGCATTGTAATGATGTCTTCCAGTTCGCGGTAGCGGGCGAGGTGCCCGCGCACTTCTCGCGCTACTGAATAGTGTTGCGCGCCCAGCACGTGGCGATCCATGAGTTTGCTTGAAGAGAGTAAGGGATCGACCGCCGGATAGATGCCTTTGCCTGCCTGTGCCCGCGAAAGAATCACAATTGTGTCCAGGTGGTTCAGAATGGCGCTGACCGCCGGGTCCGTCATATCGTCGGCAGGCACGTAGACCGCCTGCACGGAAGTAACATTTCCCCTTGCCGTGGACATGATGCGGTCTTCCAGTTCGGCCACTTCGGTCATCAGCGTAGGCTGATAACCGACGGTGGCTGGCATGCGACCCAAAAGGCCGGAAATCTCGGAGCCGGCCTGCACAAAACGGTACGCATTGTCCATGAGGAACAACACTTCTTTGCCGAGCAGGTCACGAAGGTACTCGGCGTAGGTAAGGGCGGTAAGACCGACGCGAAACCGCACACCCGGCGACTCATCCATCTGCCCAAAGACCATGAGGGCATGAGGCATTACGTTGGCCTGCTGCATCGCGCGCCATAGTTCATGGCCCTCCCGGATGCGTTCCCCCACGCCGGCGAAAACCGACACTCCTTTGTGCAGACTGGCGACAGCGTGCATGAACTCCATGATGAGCACGGTCTTGCCGACCCCCGCGCCGCCGAAAAGTCCAGTTTTTCCGCCACGGATAAACGGGCACAAAAGGTCGATCACTTTGATACCGGTCTCGAGAATCCCCTCGATATCGCGGGCCTCGTTTAAGGGCGCTGGCCTTGCAAGAACATTCCGAAACGCCTGCGGCGCTATCGGCGCTTCCCCATCCAGAGGTCCGCCAAACAGATTCACCAGACGGCCGAGACACTGCTCGGAGACCGGCACTTGCAATGACGAGCCTGTATCGAAGACCGGAAGGTCGCGGCGGATCCCTGATGTGCGGTGTAACGCAATCGCGCGGGCGCGCTTCTCATCCAGGTGCTGGTGGACTTCAAACGTATACGTTTGGCCGTCAAGTTGGGCTTCAAGCGCCTCGTGCAAAGCGGGCAACCTCGGGCAGACAATGTCCACCACAGGCCCATGCACCTCAGCGATCACGCCGATGGGCTTGGTCGCCTGAGAATCAGCTTTCATATGCGGGGTTTGTGCATATCACCCGCCATTTGGCGCTAATTTTGGGTCTAAACCCAGTCCTGCTTGGGGCGGGCTGCTAAGTAGACAGCCGCAAGCCGAATCATCGTAATTTTGGACTCAAAGCTGCTTTTTCAGTGGGAGGACGTGTATATGAAAGTCAACGAGGTTATGGTTCGAGACGTAAAGTTTTGCCATCCCGGCAATGATCTCTGTCAGGCTGCAGAGATCATGTCAAGAAACGGCTGCGGGGCGCTCCCGGTGTTGGACGAGTCCGGGCGTTTGTTAACTATGATTACTGATAGAGACATCTGCATTGCGCTCGGCAAACTGAACCACAGAGCATCGGACGTATGCGTGTCGGAAGTAACTTCGGCGCGCTATTTCGCCTGCCAGGCGGACGAAGATATTCTCTCCGCCCTGCAAACGATGGCGGCTCAGGAGGTGCGCCGTTTACCGGTTTTGGATAAGGAGGGACACGTAGTCGGTATTCTATCGATCGACGACATTGTTCGGTATGCAAAGCCGAATTCGGATGTGAGTTTTGAAGAGGTTGTCATGACCCTAAAGGCAATCTATGAGCATGGAGAACATGGGGAGATTGCCCTGCCAATTCGAGAATAATCGCCATTGTGAATCGACTAGCGGACGAGATGGCTTATTTTCAAAGCTGTTCGCCGCAAGCCTGACGGCGCACAAGGATTACTGGGATGGGTCTGTCCGCCAGTCGTACCGCCGCGAGATTATGGCTGGCTGCAGTCCGCATCCCAGGTGGAGCGCGGGGTTCGCGCCAAAATGAACCAGTTGTGTTCGAATAGCAGATCGCAAGGATAACGAATCCCGGCATGACTAAGCCGCTGCGCGTACGACGGGAACCTTGTGCTCCTTCGGTTGGGCTGCCTTAGCAGCTATCAACTCCAGTACCCCATCGTCAAGGGTTGCTGTGGTCTTTTCGACGTCGATTGCTGATGGAACGTCTACCCGCCGGTACAGCTTTCGAGATCCCAGTTCTGAAATATGTGCTTTGCCCTCCACCTTATCTTCCTTTTGCTCCGATTGAGCTTCTATGAAAACTGTACTTGGAAGCGCTGTGATCTGGATCTCTTTGGTCTTGAATCCTGGCGCAGCAACGCGGATGCGAAACTCCTTCTCGTTTTCGATCAAGTCGAGTGGAGGCGACCAGAGAATCTCATGTTCCGCGTTCAGCCAGTCTTCGAGATCTTGCCCGTCGCTGAATCCTCTCTCCGCAAAGAAGGAGAAAGCTCTCTGCCGAATCGCCTGGAATAACTCATCGACGTGTTTGAAAAACGGTGCTGTAGCTTCGCTTTTCGGAAGTTTTTGAACTGCGACTGAAGACATATGTGACTCCTTGTTGGAATTCCGGTGATTGCCGACCGGCCGGATCGGTATGACCGTGGCCTGTTTTGCGAGCGGCACGTTGTTTACCATTCGATCGGCTAGTTAACTTAGTACTTTGATCCAACGGTCTTCGTCAAATCACGCAGGCAGGCTACCGGATTGCGTCCTTTCGCGCAGAGTAATCCCGGTCGATGATCGCTCGAGTCTTGGAAACGGAGATTGCATCAACGATTACGGTCATTTACCCGAGTTCCGAGAGAGTTGGTACGGGATGTTGGCGGACGGCGTGCTTGGTTTAGGATGTGGTACAAGTCAGATTACATGGCCGTGGGGGGCAAGGCGTTGTCACTGCGGCTGAAATCCTTTCTGTGGCGGCCTTTCTCGAAGGCAAGTTTGCTCAGGCTTTTCCGAGCTTCGGATCGGAGCGGATGGGAGCCCCGGTGGCTTCTTATTGCCGCATAGACGATAAGCCGATACGGTCGCGTGAGCCGGTGATTCAGCCCGACGTCATTATTATTCAGGACCCCACTCTGTTGCATGACGTTCGTACGCTTGAAGGGCTGGCCCCGAATGGGTATATGCTGCTGAATTCGAGCCGTCGTTTGGAGCAAGTGAGAACCTGGAGCCAGCATGCCAACATTCCACCAAGCCACTTTTGCACGATTCCGGCAACCGAGATCGCTCGTCATCATTTGAACCGGCCCTTACCAAACAGCTCGCTACTGGGCGGCTTGGCGGCGCTGACCAGTCTGGTCCAGTTGGAATCGATTAAGGCGGCCCTCCGAAGCAAATTCGCAGGAAATATCGGAGACCGCAATGCCGCCGCAGCGGCAGAGGCTTTTACCCTCGTCCGTGAGAACACCGGCTGGGAGGGTAATCAATCATGAGGAAACAGATTGAAGGGTCGCGCGCTGTAGCCGAGACGGTTGCCCTTTGCCGCCCGCAAGTGATCTGCGCCTACCCGATCACACCGCAGACACACATTGTCGAAGCGCTCGGGGAGATGGCCGGTTCCCGCAACCTGCAGCCTTGCGAATTCATCAATGTGGAATCGGAATTCGCCGCGCTATCGGTAGCCATCGGCGCATCGGCTGCGGGCGCGCGCGCCTATACTGCAACCGCAAGCCAAGGGCTTCTATATATGGCCGAAGCCGTCTACAATGCTTCCGGATTGGGGCTGCCGATTGTCATGACGATCGGGAATCGCGCCATCGGCGCTCCTATTAACATCTGGAACGATCATTCGGATTCGATGGCTCTGCGCGATGCGGGGTGGATTCAGCTTTACGCCGAAACCAACCAGGAAGCTGCGGATCAACATATCCAGGCATTCCGGCTGGCAGAGGAGTTGTCCTGCCCGGTGATGGTGTGCATGGATGGCTTTATCCTTACCCATGCGTACGAGCCTGTCGACATACCCGTGCAACAGCAGGTGGATGATTGGCTGCCCGCGTTCGATCCCCGCCAGGTGCTGGATCCGGCCGAGCCCATTTCCATAGGAGCCATGGTCGGGCCGGAGGCGTTCCTGGAAGTTCGGTATCTGGCGCACCATAAACAGGTCCGCGCGCTGGAGCGGATTCCCCAGTTGAGCGAGGACTTTCGAAAATCGTTCGGGCGTGATTCCGGCGGTCTCCTGAGAAGTTATCGCGTAGAGAATGCGGAGACGATTGTGGTCGCGCTTGGCTCGGTCAACGGAACTATCCAGGAGGTCGTGGACGAAATGCGTGTTCACGGGCATTCTATCGGATCGCTCAGCATCACTTGCTTTCGACCATTTCCTCGCGAGGCTCTCCGGGCCGCGCTGGCGGGCGCCAGGCGGGTGGTAGTTATCGAAAAGTCCCTGGCCGTGGGGAGCGGCGGGATATTATCGGCCGATGTCCAAATGGCTCTAGCGGGTCGGGGCACGAGGCTTTACACGGTGATTGCTGGCCTCGGCGGACGGGCAGTCACGAGGACCTCACTCCAGCGATGCTTCGAACAAGCCATAGCAGACCGCCTGGAACTTCTGACATTTTTGGACCTAGATACAAGACTGATCATCAGGCATCTCGAACGGGAACGCCTGCGAAGACGATCCGGTCCCGTGGCGGAGAATCTACTGCACGATATCGACCTCATCGCCGCACAAATCGGATGAGTAATTTATGGCATCGCAACCTATCAAGTTCTTTCAAACAGGGACATTTACCATCGGCAACCGGCTGCTCCCGGAGGCGGCCCGCTCGATACAGTCTGATCCACTCCGCGCCAATTCGCTGAACTGCGGCCATCGGGCCTGCCAGGGCTGCGGGGAAGCGCTGGGCGCGCGCTACGCGATTGACGCCGCCATCCGGGCTGCGCAAGGAAAGCTCATCGTGGCTAATGCGACCGGCTGCCTGGAGGTGTTCTCCACACCTTACCCCGAAAGTTCGTGGCAAATTCCGTGGATGCATTCTTTGTTCGGAAACGCGGCGGCCGTAGCCACCGGTATCGCTGCAGCGATGAAGGTCAAAGGCCGGACCGATGTCCGCGTGGTCGCGCAGGGTGGAGATGGCGGCACGGCCGATATCGGTCTGGCCTGCTTGTCCGGAATGTTCGAGCGTGCCGACGACGTGTTGTTTATCTGCTACGACAACGAAGCTTATATGAATACAGGCGTACAGCGCTCGAGTGCAACTCCTCCCGCCGCGCGCACCGCGACCACTCCAGCAACAGGCGGGCAGCGCGGGGCGAGGTTCGGCCAAGGAAAGAATCTGCCGTTGATCGCCATGGCCCATCACATCTCATATGTAGCCACGGCTTCGGTGGGGGATCTACGAGATCTGGAAGCGAAGGTCGAAAAAGCTATCGGCATGGGCGGAGCGCGCTACATTCACGTCCATGTACCGTGTCCGCTAGGGTGGGGATCGGCGCCCCACGACACGATTAAAGTCGCGCGCGCCGCGATGGAAAGCGGCCTGTTCCCGATCATGGAAGCAGAGCACGGCGAGGTCATCGGCCGCAGGCTGATCCGAAAAAAACTCCCGGTCGAAGAGTACCTCAAGCTACAGAAACGCTTTGCGCACCTGTTTTCGCCAGTTCGCGATGCTGCGGCGATCGCTGCCATTCAGGCCATTGCCGACGGAAACATTCGAAAGTTCGGACTAATGGAGGAACACCAGCAATGAGTCACCCGTTTGCGGCCACCCTTGAGGTCGGATCGAGCCTGGTAAATCGCACGGGATCGTGGCGAACCGAACGGCCAGTTTACGTCTCGCGGATGCCGCCTTGCAATCACGCGTGTCCTGCCGGGGAAGAGGTGCAACTCTGGCTGTATCACGCGGAATCGGGCGACTATCAGGCCGCTTGGAAGACGCTGGTTAAACGTAATCCGTTTCCCGCCACCATGGGCCGGATCTGTTATCACCCCTGCGAGTCACAATGCAATCGCGGGCAACTGGATCAGTCCGTCAATATTCACGCCGTCGAAAGATTCTTAGGAGATGAAGCGATTCGCCGCAACTGGCAGTTTGAAAGAACCGCATCCCCGACAGGCAAGCACATTCTAGTCGTAGGGGCTGGCCCTTGCGGCCTTTCGGCTGCGTATCAATTGTCCCGGCTTGGGCATGACGTCACTGTCCACGAAGCGGGGCCTCTGGCCGGCGGCATGATGCAGTTTGGCATTCCCAAATACCGGTTGCCGCGAGAAATACTCAACGCCGAAATCGCACGTATCGAAGCGGGTGGTGTCAACATTCTACTGAACGAGAATGTAGACGATCTCGCGGACGTGGTGGCATCCTCCCGCTTTAACGCGGTTTTCCTCGCCACAGGCGCTCAGATTGCGAAACGAGCCTGGATTCCGGCTGGCGATGCCAGCCGTATTGTGGATGCACTCCAATTCTTGCGCGAATCGGGAATCGGGGAGCCCCCATCACTGGGCCGGAGGGTGATCATCATCGGCGGCGGTAATACGGCCATGGATGCCGCGCGTACTGCCAGGAGGCTCGGCGCGACCGATGCCCTGATCGTGTACCGCAGAACGCGTGAGAAAATGCCGGCACACGAACAGGAATTACAGGAGGCTCTGGAAGAAGGGATCAAAGTCAAGTGGCTTTCGACCATCAAAGCTGCGGAAGGCCAATCGATCACCGTGGAGAAGATGCGACTCAATAGCGCCGGGTTCCCGGAGCCGACCGGAGAGTTCGAAACAATCGAGGCCGATAGCGTGGTTCTTGCCCTCGGCCAGGACACCGATCTGGATTTCCTGCGCAATGTCAAAGGCCTTGAATTTGAGGATGGCTTAGTCAAGATGGATGGCAACATGATGACTGGGTATCCCGGCATATTCGCGGGCGGTGACGTGGTCCCCTCCGAGCGCACAGCCACCGTCGCCATTGGGCACGGCAGAAAGGCCGCTTTGTGCATGGACGCTTATCTTCGGAATGCGGCGCCTGAACCGGAGTCTACCTTGGAGTTGGCATCATTCGACCGTCTGAACACCTGGTATTACTCGGATGCTCCAAAGACGGTTCAGAGTGTGCTCGATACTGTCCGGAGACAGACGACGTTTGCAGAGGTCATTGCCGGGCTGGATGAAAGCAACGCGTTGTTTGAGGCGCGACGCTGCCTTTCCTGCGGCAATTGCTTTGCGTGCGACAACTGCTATGGCGTGTGCCCCGACAATGCAGTAATCAAGAGCAAGAATGGGCAAGGCTACCGGTTCAACTATGACTTCTGCAAAGGCTGCGGGTTGTGCGCCGCAGAGTGCCCCTGTGGCGCAATCCGTATGGAACCGGAAGAAATTTAGAGGATGATGTCAGACGGACTCGTTCTCCAGTACTATGGACGCCTCAACTACGCCATCTTCAATGGAGTAGCGCATCTCAAATCCAAGCTGCCGGCAGATCTCCTGCATTGTATGGTTTTCAGTCAGGATTTGCCCGAAGACACGATGGATCTTTTCATTTCTCGCTGCCGAAAGCAGACTTCGAAGGAGTTCGGTTCCCAAGCCGCGCCCGTGCCAACCGTCGGACACAAGAAGTGCAAATTCGCCTGCGGATGAGGATTTGCGCATTAGCCGGCCTACGGCAACGATATCGCCATCTGGGGATTCGGCCACAAGGACGGTAGCACGGTCGTAATCCACAAAACAGATGCGGCTCAGGCGCTCGTGGGTCACACGCGCGCTCAGACCCATCTGGTGGAAATATCGTAGGTAAACGCTGTGCTCGCTGAGTGATTCGTGAAAACGTGCCATCTTGGGTTCATCTTCGGGGCGGATAGGGCGAATCGTCATCGACAAGCCGTCTCGCGTAGTCCAGTTCTTCACATAGACCGACGGATAAGGACGAATCGCACTCCGCGGCAGATCCTGATCAGGTATATGCCAATCATGTAGCACGACGCGCGCATCGAGAGCAGTGATGGCATCCGGCGATGCCAGCAGCGGGTTGATATCTGCTTCCTGGATACGAGGCAAATCAGCCACAAGCAAACTGAATCGAACAATGATCTGTTCAAGTAGTTCACTATCCACGGGCTGCCTTCCGCGCACACCGGCGAGGGCTTTCGCAATCTTTGTCCGCTCCATCATGCGGCGCGCGAGTGTTGAATTCAGGGGAGGCAATCCGAGTGCCCGGTCGCGGAAAACCTCCACAAGCTGGCCGCCCAGGCCGAACAGGAGCATAGGCCCAAACTGCGGGTCAGTGCTCGATCCAAGAATCAGCTCATAAGCCTCCGCGAGTCGCATCATCGGTTGGACGGTCACACCCTCAAACCCGCCGGCAAGCGAGCGGGCCGCAACATTGCTTTCTATCCGCTTCCATGCGGAGCGTACACCGGATTCGTTGCGGATACTGAGCTCGACACCCCCGACGTCGGTCTTGTGGCTAATGGTGTGCGAGTGGAGCTTAAGCACAACAGGGAATCCGATTTCTGCCGCAAGCCTGACCGCCTGGTCTTCCGTAGCCGCTATTTCCGTGCGCGTTACCGGAATCGCATAGGAGGCCAGCAGGCACTTTGATTCCTGCTCGGTCAGCAACACCCGGCCTTCCGCCCTCGCCCGGTCGAGTATCGAAGCAACTGTTTGGCGATCGGCCGCTGCCGCCATCGGCTCCGGAGTCTCATACAAGGCGCGGAGGTTCTCGCTGTATTGCCACATATAGGAGAATGCCCGGGCCGCCGAGTCGGGATAAGGGAATGTGGGGATACCGGCGGCGTTCAAGATCTCTATCCCTTGGGCCACGCTCGCGCCGCCCATCCAACTCGCCAGGATCGGTTTTCCATCCATCTGCGCGAATGATTGGATGCGTGTAGCGACTTCTGCCGGGTCAGTCATGCCTTGCGGGGATAGAGTGACCAGCAGTCCGTCGACGCCAGGATCGCTCTTTACGATTTCCAGGGTTTGCGCGAAGCGCTCCGGCGGGGCGTCGCCAATGATGTCAATCGGGTTCTGCCTACTCCAGTGCCGAGGCAGTTTCTGGTCTAACGCGGCAATTGTTCCGGCAGAGAGTTCCGCCAGTTGGGCGCCTTCGTCGATAAGAGCGTCGGTTGCAAGCACTCCCGGGCCGCCCGCATTAGTGACGATCGCCAGGCGTGGACCTTTCGGCTGCGGCTGTTTGGCGAGTACATCGGCCATGTAAAACAGATCGCTAATCCGCCGGACGCGAAGCACACCGCAGCGCCGGAGAGCTGCATCTAGAACCTCGTCGCTGCCCGTGAGCGCGCCGGTGTGGGAACTGGCAGCGCGTGCCGCCTGCTCTGTACGGCCGGCTTTGATGAGAATGATGGGCTTGGTGAGGGCCACTTCCCGCGCCGCGGAAAGGAACGATCGCGCTTCCCCGACCGACTCCATGTAGATCAGAATGGCGTGAGTGTGAGGATCATCTCCCAGATAATCGATCAGGTCTCCCCAGCCGACGTCCAGCATCGACCCGGTGGACACGAATGCACTGAAGCCGACCATTTCGCGGAGGCTCCAATCCAGAATGGTTGTACATAAAGCGCCGCTCTGACTGACAAACGCGACCGAACCGGGCCGGGCCATC
Organism: Bryobacteraceae bacterium; assembly: GCA_030041985.1. GTDB lineage: Bacteria > Acidobacteriota > Terriglobia > Bryobacterales > Bryobacteraceae > PSRJ01. Next base: position 20,123 of record JASIAM010000090.1, read on the forward strand.
GAGCCGGCAAAGGTGGCGTTCAATCTCGCCGGCGGGTTCATCACACCCAAACAGTTCGGTCCAATGATGCGCATCGATCCGCGCGCCTGGAGAATCTCGCGCTCCAGTTCCGCCCCCCGCGGGCCTATTTCTTTGAAACCGGCAGAAATGATGACCGCGGCGGGGACTTTAGCGGCCGAACACTCGCCTACAATGGTTGGAACAGTTTGCGCTGGAGTGACAATTACGGAGAGATCGACGGGCCCCGGCACCTCACTTATGGAGGGATACGCTTTCTTCCCCAGGACGCTGTCGCGTTTCGGGTTCACCGCGTAGACTTTGCCTGGAAAAGAAACGAGGTTTGTGAGAACCGCGCGGCCGACGCTGGCCTCAGCTTCAGTAGCTCCGATAACTGCGACACTGGATGGGTTAAAGAAATACTCGAGAGGGCGGTGACGTAAGACAAGTCCGTTCATACACGAGATATGACTGGTGTTGCGCTAAAAGACGCAGTTCGTGTGCCGATTCACGCTCTTGGCGTATCTGATCTCGCAAGGATCGTTCACGAAGGTTCACCGCCTCCGAGAAGCAGTTCCACTTCTTTCCTGAGTACCGATAACGGGATCGGCTTACTGATGTAACTATCGAACCCAGCGCTGAGTGCCCGCTGCCGGTCTCCCTGCATGGCGCTCGCGGTCAGGGCCATGACCGGAGTTGCCGCCAGCGTATTGTCTTTGCGTAGCTCCGCCAGCACGCCGAAACCATCAGCGCCAGGCATGTGAATATCCAGAATAATCAGATCAGGATGAATCTGCCGGGCGTACTGCAATGCCTCAAGGCCATCACTAGCTTCAATAACCTCATAACCTGAGGTCTCCAGCACAGTCCGAATCAACTCCCGGCTCGTCTCGATATCATCTGCTACTAATATTTTTTTCATTTTGCTACTAAGGGAAGAGTGAAAGTAAAACGGCTCCCCTTGCCCGGCTCGCTTATGAGCCATATGCGCCCGCCATGCTCCTCGACGAGCCGTTTGGTGATCGGCAGCCCTAGTCCGGTGCCTTCGCCCATGCCAATGGTAGTTGCGCCAACCTGGTGGAATTTGTCGAAAATCGAATTGTGCTCGGCCGCCGGAATACCGATTCCGGTGTCACTGACAGATACTTGGGCAAACCCATCCACACCAATGATTTCAACCAGGACTCGCCCCCCCTCGGGTGTGAATTTGACCGCGTTGCTTAACAAGTTGTAGAGAATCTGCTTAACGCGCATGTGGTCTCCATTAACGGACAGCGGGGCAGGGATATTCGTTTCGATCCCAATCGACTTGGCTGCGCCTTGCGAACCAATCGACGAAAGCACGTCCTCCAGCACCGCACCGATGTCAAGAGCCTCCCGCTGCAATTGAACCCTGCCTGCCTCAATCTTACTGAGATCGAGAATCTCGTTGATCAGTGCCAACAAATGCTGAGCATCCTTGTGTATATGGTCGATAAAGCGTTTCTGGCTCGGGTTCAGCGGTCCCTTGGTTTCTTCAGCCAGAAGCTCCGCGAACCCGATCACAGTATGCAATGGCGTTCGCAACTCGTGACTCATGTTGGCGAGGAATTCGCTTTTCAACCGGTTGGCCTGTTCAATCTCCCGGTTGCGCAGTTCCAGTTCGGAAGTATATTGCTTCTGTAGCGCCTGCAGCCGTTCCTCGGATTGCTTCCGTTCTGTAATGTCCCGAATGATCGCGGTAACGCGAAAGCCATCATCCGATATTACAGGACTGAGGCTGATTTCGACCGGGAAAGAAGAGCCATTTTTCCGCCGTCCATACAGCGCGAGACCGCTCCCCATTGGGCGGGTTACAGGATGGCTCCAATATCCGGCCCGATGCCCGGCGTGCTGCCTCCGTACGTCTTCGGGAACTAATAACTCGACAGGCTGGCCCAGAAGTTCCTCACGCCGGTAGCCGAACATTTTTTCTGTCACCATATTGAGCGTCAAAATGTGGCCTTCGCGGTCCACTTCAATAATCCCATCGGGGGCTGCTTCCAACAGTTCGCGGAATCGCCGCTCGGCATGCATTTGGGTACGCGCTGTCAGTTCCCGCTCCCTCAAGCCTTGCATCTCCCGTTCCGCACTGACACGCTGACTAACATCGGTAAGGATTAAAATCCTTCCCTTCTCCCAGTGGGCCGTCCGCAGATCCAAGTCGATGGCTCTGCCCTCGCGGCCGAGAACATGAATTTCTGCGTCCTCGTGGTTCCGATCAGGCAATCGGATGTCCAAAGGCAGAGGGCGGCCGATCGCTTCCTCTTCCGTCCAGCCTAGGATTCTTTGAGCACCAAAACTCCAGAGCTGTACCAGACCAGCATGGTCGAGAGCGACGATGCCGAAGGGCAACGCATCTAATAGCGTCTCCAGGAATTTGCCGGGGTTTTCGAAGGGCAAGTTATGAGTCCTCACTGAGCTTATTTATAGTAGCCCCGCGAGTGAAGCTGCTAGTGCGGCGTCCGTCAAAGGAAATGGGAATGTGCTACTCAGTCACCGAGGCGTTCTTGGTAAGCGGGAACTCGATCCCGTGCTTTTTCATCTTGTAACGTAGAGCGTCCCTCCCGATTCGGAGAGCGCGCGCTGCCTCCGATTGGTTTCCGTTCGCCTTTCGAAGCGCATCCGCAATCAACCGTTTCTCGTGGGCCTCAAATGTGCCCCCGTCCAACGGCTCGGCTACAGGCGTGGGAGAGCAATCTCGTGTTGAAGATCGCAGATAATCCGGAAGGTCCTGCACGTCAATCCGCTCACTCAGAGCCATCATGCAGGCATGCCCCAAGACGTTTTCCAGTTCCCGAATATTGCCCGGCCAGTTGTGGCGCGCGAGGACTATCTGGGCACGCTGGGTGAGGCCACGAATCACCTTTTGAAACTGCTGGGAGAACTTCTCCACCATATGCCTGGTCAGGAGCGGCAGATCGTCCTTTCGTTCCGCCAGCGAGGGCGTACTAATCTCGATCATCGAAAGCCGGTAAAAGAGGTCTTCACGGAAGCGTTTTTCAGCGATTGCCGCGCGCAAGTTATGGTTGGTCGCGGCAATCACGCGCACATCAACTTTTCGGGGCGTCAATGACCCCACTCGCAATACCTCCTGGTTTTGCAATGTGCGCAGTAGCTTTGCCTGGGTGCCGAGAGGCATGTCGCCGATTTCGTCTAGAAAAATCGTGCCCTTATCTGCGAACTCGTACAAGCCGATCTTGTCCTGCGCTGCTCCAGTAAAGGAACCACGAACGTGACCGAAAAGCTCGCTCTCAAAAAGCGTTTCGACGACGGCCGAACAGTTCAGAACCACGAAGCGCCCCTTCGAAACCGGACTAAGATTATGCAGGGCACGAGCTACGAGATCCTTGCCTGTACCCGTCTCTCCAGTGATGAGAACGGTCCTATAATGCGGGGCGACGCGGCGCACCCGGGAGCACATCTCCCAGAATGCCGCACTACGGCCGATCATGCCTTCAAACTGGGCCGTTTCCAGCATTCTGTCTTCAAGAGCATTTCCCTCATTCCTCCGCCGAGCTTCCTCAAGCAATCTGGAGACACGCTCCCGCAGCACTGAAATCGAAATAGGTTTTTGAAGATAGTCGGATGCGCCCTTGCGGATCGCTTCCACCGCGGATTCGGTTGTTGAATGGGCGGTCATCAGAATTACGTCGATAGCCGGATCAAACTCGACGATCCGATCCAATACTTCTAACCCGTTGAGACCCGGCATAACTAAATCCGTCACGACAACCTGAGGATGCTCGCGGAAGACGATGTCCAAACCTTCCTCCGGGTCTGCTGCCGTCAGGATGCGCACGTCCTCCGCTTCCAAAGCCGCAGAGAGAAGTTCAAGACTACTGGCGTTGTCGTCGATCACGACAATCGAAACAGACGGATCCGTCATACGTATTTAGACTCGCGATGCAATTAGTTTACCGCATTGGCCGCTACGCGTGCTCACCTGGCTAAAAGATTGCTTACTTCCTAGGCGGAGAGAGTGGTATGAGACATTTGAAGGATCTTCTTGAGGAGATCGGAAGCGGCTGGTGCAGAATCTTTCACCCTCTTCCTAAGTGGCCAATTCATGGACATTATCAATGCCCGAAGTGCCTGAGGATTCATCCGGTTCTGTGGGAACAGGGATCGGCTCGGCCGATTACTCCCGGGCCGTGTCCGGCGCGAATTGGTCCGCCCGATCTCATTGCCGTACTGAGCGCTGAGCAGAGGAGTTAACTCTGTGTCGTGCTGCGCCATTCCGCTTTTTGGCTGCGCCATTTGGCGCAGCCTTGCATAGCCTGGGCACGTGAGTCTGGGCCCAGAGTGAAAAAAAATGCAAGTCACCGCCGCTTAGGAGGTAACGTGAGCGAAACACTGAGTGAGATCCTAACAGTGGGTTTTGAAGATAGCGATCGCCAGATCCTCGCACAGGCTGCCAAGCATTTTAACTGTGATTTGATTGCGACCGGTACGATTCGAGATGCGATCCGAATGCTGGCAGGCAGCACCGTCCCCGTGATTATTTGCCAATGCGACCTACCGGACGGCAGTTGGCGGGAGATCTTGGATCTGTCTACCACTTGGGAACAGCCGTCCAAGATTATCGTGGTGTCACGCCTCGCAGACAATCGGCTCTGGTCCGAGGTGTTAAATCGGGGGGCTTACGACTTGCTGGCAGCCCCTTTGGATAAGGCCGAAGTATTGCATGTGCTTGGTTCTGCATGGTACAGGAGCGCCGACGAAGCCAAGAACCAGGCCGCGGCGGCCCAAACGGTTAAAAATTCGACTTCTCATGGAAGTCAAAGCCCAAATTGTGATCGCGAAACCAATGTCAGTTATTAGATGCTCGGGAGGTATATATGAACCTACAACTCTCAAGGATTCTGGCGCCGATAGATTTCTCGGCGCGATCCGCTGGCGCAGTTGAGTACGCGGAAGCTCTGGCCTGCCATTTCCATAGTGAACTGACGCTACTGCATGTAGTTAGTCCAGTCCAAACCTACGGATACCCGGACGCCATGGCAGTGATGCCGGAAATGTTTGAAGATATTCTCGCCCAGAGCCAGGCAGCCTTAGAGAAGTTTGCAGCGGAACGGTCTAAGGGAGTGCGCATAAAGCCCGTACTGCTCGAAGGAGATCCCGCCCTGTCGATCGCGGAATACGCCAACAAGACCGGGTGTGATCTGATCGTCATGCCAACGCACGGCTATGGGCCGTTCCGCCGCTTCCTGTTAGGCTCGGTTACAGCCAAGGTGCTGCACGATGCGCCTTGTCCGGTGTGGACGGGGCCGCATCTCGAAGAAGCGCCCACCTATTCCTCGATTGGATTTGCCACGGTCCTGTGCGCCGTAGACCTCGGTCCGGACAGCGATGCGGTGCTCCAATGGGGCGCGACGTTTGCTCGCGAATACGGCGCAAAACTGGTGGTAGTCCATGCCATTCCTCCTTCCACGGTCAGTCTTGGTGGCCTATATTTCGACCCCCAATGGCATGATCAGGTGCGGAACGAAGCAGAGAGCGCCATCCGTCTTCTGCTGAATGACATCGGATCGCAAGGTGACATTATCGTTAAGACCGGCGATGCTCCGCATGGGGTGCGTACGGTAGCGGAAGAATGCGGCGCTAATGTGTTGGTAATTGGCCGCGGCCGCTCGGCGGGAGTGCTCGGACGCCTGCGAACGAACGCCTATGCCATTCTGCGGGAGTCGCCCTGTCCGGTGGCGGCTATCTAAGCTGACACCATGGCTGAGGCGGCCGTAAGTTAGGATCGCCCCTCAACCGCCGGGCAAGCGATGTCAGTCGCTCTGTCCGGTGGCTTCCTGCCCCTTCTGCTCCTCGAACTTAACATCCTCGGTAGTCTCCTCCTCTGAAGATGCCCGGTAACCTGTCAGGAAAGCAGTGTCTAGCGGGTAAATGTCAGGATCGAAGATCACTGAGTAGAAGTGCCAGATCACAATCGCGCCGCCAGCCAGCACAGCTTCATAGAAGTGAATCGAGGTCGCGAGATCGAGAATGATTTTGGGGAACAGCCGGAGCGCCAGGTCGTGCGCCCAAAGAAGCAGGCCGGTCGACGCCATGATTGCGGTGCCCCACACTACAGCCCAATACTCCACCTTTTGGATGTACCTGTGCGAAGGGCCGCTTTGGTTCAGGGGGGAGATCGATCGCAGGCCCAGGTTATAGCCAAATTGGCCAGCCGCATCGCGAGCGTCACTCGTTCGCGGCAGCATATCTTTCCAGTGACGGCGCAACCCGCGGTTGGCGATCAGCGAAACCACATGCGTAACCGCGACCGCCATAAACACTACCGCCGCTATCCGATGGAGCAGACTCCGCACCGGTCCCACCCCCTCCAAGATAAGAAAGGGGCGCGCCCACCATTGATCGGGATATTTCAAAGCAAACCCAGTAGCTGCAAGAACGATAAACGAAATGGCGAGTAATGCGTGTTGAATGCGCTCGAACGGGAGCATGCGCAATTCGCGGGGACTTAGGTTGCGAACCTGTGGCCGGCTGGTGCCGAATCGCCGCCGGATCAGTTTTCGAATCCAGTCGCCGGTATTGTGCGCGAACATCAGCCCCAGGGTGAGTGGAATCAGCACGAGATAGAATAAGCGCACCCATCGAAGCGGAACCGGCTCCGCGCGTCCGTCCACTAGGTGCACCTGGCTGATGGCGAAGCGCTCTCCCGCACCCGGATGGCACTTGCCGCAAGTTTGTGGCAGATTCTTCGGATTCACAGTGGACTTCGGGTCCGAGGACGGTAGTATATTATGGACACCGTGGCAGCTTGCGCAATTAGCCACCGTTTGTGACCCGCCTTTCGCCGCCAGGCCGTGAAACGAAGCGTCGAAGCTCACCAGGCGGTCCGATGGCATTCCGAACTTGCTGGTCAAACGCACGTCGCCATGGCAACTGCCGCACGTATCGCGAATGTGCGTGGCGGATACCGGAGACAGCGGGTCGGTTGGCTTGAGGATCCGATGTTCACCGTGACAGTCGGCGCACGCCGGTGCGTCGCTCACTCCGCTCGCCAGCGCCTGGCCATGCACACTACTGCGAAATTGTTCGGCTTCTTCGGCGTGACACAGACCGCAGGTGTCCGGTTCTGCAGCGTGAAATGCCTGGGACTTCGGCGGCAACAGGTCATGCGCGCCGCCGTGGCAAACGCCGCAATCCGGCGCCGCCTCATTTCCATTCTTGCGGGCTTGCCCATGGACCCCGAGGACATATTCTCCGGCCTGATCTGCATGGCAGCCGGTGCAAACCGGCTTCGGAATATTCGCCGGATGCGGATAGGTTTCATGCCCCTCGTGGCAGTCCTCGCAGGGCAGGCCCGCGTGGGCGCTCTTCTCCAGTTTCTGCGCCTCGGTGTGACAGGAGGCGCATGGCGGGTCCGCTGCGTAAAGAGCCTCCCCCCAAACCCCCAACGCCGCAGTTAGAACCGCCGTGCCGAGCGCCCACCTAACTAGCTTCGCGCTGACCTTTAAAGTGCCGGAGCGTTCCACGTGATCCAGATGTGACACACATAAGCCGCCGCCAGCAACACACTGTAGACTGCGGCGGCAATGGTGAGCAGTTTGCCCCAGCGGTCGATGACATCGAGCCGGTGAGTGATTACCACTTGCCGTCCCTCCTCACGCGGATTACTTAGGTGAAGGGTGTCTTCTTCATTTTCACTTACCAGCCACCGGTACGCAGCCAGACCCGCAACCACTACGGCGAACACGATCCATAAGACCGCGAACGGCGTGAAATTGATGTTCATTGTCTCTCTCCTTCGCTGGCAGGTCAGTGCACGCCGCGGTCCAGAGAGGCCGGCCGCGAATCACTCCAATTGATTGAGTTCCGGCCTCCGGATCACAAACCATCGGGTCGCAGGACGCAGTAAGCGCCAGGGCTGCGCGAAATCACGCAGGCTACTGCTTCTTGTATCCATCGAGCGACTTATGCTCATTAAAATACTTGCCCGCGTCCGTGAGACTCTTGGCCGACTCGGCGTCCTTCGGGACCGCCACGGTATGACAAAAGCTGCAGGCCTTCTTTTCCTGCTTCGCGTAGGCTGCCGTGCCGTAAGTTGCTGTTGTGCAGAACGCGAAACCGCCCAGCAGAACTACCGCGGGCAGCGTTAATTTGACGTATTGCATAAACTCTCCTTCCGATTCGGCCTTACTGATTTTATTTTGCTCCGATACCCAGGTCCGTCAGAATCTTGGGCATCGGTTCCTGTACTGCGAGAAGATTGTGACAAACGTTGCAATCCTGCGTTATGGCGGTTCCTTGGCTAGAGGCGTGGTTGCCGTCATGGCAGCGGAAACATCCGGGTGAATCCATGTGCCCGATGTTGTTTGGATAAGTTCCCCAGGTTAGTCGCATCTGAGGAAAAACATTGTTGTTGTAAACCTGCAGCACACCTTCGGCCGCCGCCTTCACTTGCGCATGATTCTGCCGGTATATGTCGGGATAGTTCTGCCGATAGAATGCATCGATAGCCGAGGGGATCTTCCGCGCCGCTTCTTCCCTGCTCAAATAGGAACGCTGAACGATTTCGAGAGCTTGCTTCTTGATAAAGGGCAAGGAGACCGGAATATTGCCGGCGCTTAACGCCTCATTCAGGGCCCGGTCTGCGGGCTGGAAGGGATGCGACGGCCGGTTGTGGCAGTCAATACAGTCCATCTCGCGAGTCGCTTGCGCCGGCTTTTCGCCGGGCGCTGTGTAGACGGTCGAGTGGCCCGTGGCATCTGTATATTCGACCCACGGGATGGTTTGCCGGGACGCGTCGGAAGCGGCGTAGCGGACGTGGATGTTTGGTCCGACGTGCGCCCCGTGAACTCCCGCGTGGGGGCTGCCTCCTCCCACCTTCATCAGCAACACGGTTTCGGTCCGACTATTGGCCGCATCATTGCTGTACTGGGGGATAACCACGAGCTTGCCCAAGTCGAACCGTTGAGGCCAATGACACACTTCGCAAGTTTCGCGCGCCGGCCGGAGATTCTGGACGGGAACAGGGATAGGGCGCGGGTACGTGTTGAAGAGAGTGTAGAACACCTGGGCAGTGCCCGAAAGCTTACTCCTTACGAACCAGGATGCGCCCGGTCCAATATGACATGCGACGCAATCTACTCGCGCGTGCGGGGAGTTTTGATGACCCACATACTCAGGATCCATCACTCTGTGGCAGGTCTGCCCGCAGAACGACGTAGTATCCATGTAATTGACGGCGCCATAGACAAATTGGCTGGTGATGACCACGTTGACGAAGGTGGTGATCGCGATAAACATCGCAAGCGTCCGGAACCGCGGATTCTGCCAGTTCACCGGCGGGAAACTCTCCGGAGCCGCTCCAACCAGGCGCTCACGGCGGCGGCGCACCAGGATCCCCAGCGGTATCAGCGCGAGACCCAAGATAAACAGAGCCGGCAACAGCAGAAAAATGAGAATCCCAATGTAGGGGTGAGTGATCTCACCGCGCAAAGTGAACGGCAGCAAGAACAACCACAGCACCGTCGCAGTGGTCACAACAACTACGCCAATGAGGCTGATCCAGTTGCTCGAAAGATACACGAATGGCGCTAGGTGACGCCGCAAAAACGAAAGCACAATCTATACCGGTTATTTCAAGGTTTTGACATATGCCACCACGTCATCCACTTGATTGCCGGTGACGCTGGTGACGGGCCGCATTTTGCCCTTGCCTTCTGTGACGATCTTCTTGAGATCCGCGTCGCTCATGGACTGCACATCGTGCGACTTCAGATCCTTGATCTCGACCTTCATCATCTTCGCCACTGCCGGATTTGCGGTGCCGTCAGCCCCGTGACACGATTTGCAGGCGCGATCATAGACGGCCTTACCTGCGCCCGCGTCGGCAGCGAGAGCGGCTCCGGCAGCTAACATCGAGAAACTTGTGAGGACGAGCCATTTGCGCATAGATTCTCCTTCTCATTTCGTTGAGTTTAAATAAGCGATTAAGTTCGACATCTGGCCGGACTGAAATCGCGGCCACTCGATGCCTTTGGACTGCATCTGTTGCAACATCTGCGGACCGTGGGCCCACAATGCGGAAACCATCGCCGGACCATCAAAAGATTTTCCCGGCGCAGGCAGCTTCGGCGCGCCGCTAGCCGGATCGTTGTGGCAGACAGCGCAACGCTTCGCTGTAAATACCTTTTGGCCAGCCGAGGCATTTCCCGAATCCAGGAAAAACTCTTGCGCCCACAGATAGCTTAGAAGCGGCCGCATTTCCTCAGGATCGAGAGATGGCGCCTGCTTCCCCATTCTCGGTTCATGATTCCACATGGCGACAGCGATATCAGTCAGGGTCTTGCCTTTCAGCCGCGATTCGAGCGCCAGGGCGCCCGTGTGACAGGCCGCACAGCCTTTGGATTGGAACAGCGCCGGCCCATTCTCTCCAGGGTTGATTTCGAGTCCGGCGGTCATATTACGAGTTGCGGGGAGGTTTCGCAAATAGACCAGGATGTCAGCCAAGTTTTGCGAGGTAAGCTCTGGCCAGGGAATTCCTTGCTTGCCAAATTCCTGCTGCATGGTGGTGGCGTGGGTCCACATTGCACTCACCATAGCAATCGGCTGGTCCAAGGTCTCCCATTCTGAGACTGGTTTGGCGCCAGGGAGTTTCACTTGAGTCAACCCATGACAATTGGCACAATGCTTGGATTCGAACGTCTGTTTCCCTCGCCCGGCATCACCGAAGATATCGAAGAAGCGCCGGGAATAAAAATATGCGAACAGATCCGCGGCGGCTTGTGGATTTAGATCGCCTGGTTGAACGTTTTGCGCGCGTATCGCCATCCACATCGCCGGAGCATGATTCCACATGGTGGCCGCCAGCGATGCCGGAGTGAAATTGCGGTCGAGGAGTTGCCCAAGATCCGGGCCGAGCTTGCCGCCTTGGCCATTCAGGTTGTGGCACTGGATGCAGGAAAGCGATTGGAACAATTGCGCGCCGCGCGAAGAGTCGGCAGCGAAGCCGGCGGCCTGAGCCAGAAGAGCCGAGAACAGAAGCCCGAACAGAATATGATGTATTCGGCTCATTGCGTAAGCCTCACTCCGGTGCTCACCAGATTCGTCCGGAATCCTTCATAAAGGTAGAACGCCTCGCCATATCCGTAGTACTGCCAATCAGCGAACCAACTGACGTGTTTACCAAGCGGCACCCGCAGTTTCACCACAGGCTGATAATAGCTGGTTGGCCGGCTTCCGGAGGAAATAAATAAGGAACCGCCCGCAGACAGCTTCGGAGCAAAACGCTTGCCATGCGGCCACGCCAAATCTATGAGGGCCGTAGCCGTGTGACCCTCATCAAGATAACGCGACACTGCCGGCGCGAGATCCTCCGGCTCCAGATAACCGATGTTGGAAACGAGATCGGAACGCGTGTAGGATCCCTGAATGTCGAACATCCCGCTGTTGTGGGGCGACCAGTACAGCGACAGCGACTCCTGGTGCGACGAGTATTCGTAATTGGTTCCGGCCAGCGGATTCTGGTTGTCCAGCAGCAGGAAATCGCCGGAAACGCTCAACGTCTGTAAAGGCTGATAATGTACCTGCGCTCTTACCTTTTCGTAGTTATAAAGGCTGGTGCGGAAATAAACGCCGCTCGATGAAGCTCCTTCCACTTCGCCGGTCAGTGAAATTTTCTGGGACGGCCGGAACGTAACTGAGCCCACCCCTACATTTTGCCGGAGCTGCTCGTGATCGGCACTCGCCAGGCCCGCGGGAGGCAAGAAGGCATAAAGCGCATCGCCCCACACATACCGATAGCCACCGCGCAGTGTGAGCTTAGAGGTGGCATCGAAAAAAATGTCGAGCGACTCCTGGTTGTAGTCAGTTACCAATGTGGAATCGATCAGCGCACTGAGCGCCAGGGGCGATCCGGCGACCAGCAGGGTATCGAGGGCGTTGGAGGATCCGGCGTCGTGCATCCGGTCGGTCATCCAATTCTCTATAATCCGCACGCGCTTGAACGGCCGGATCTCAGCGCCAGCGCTACCTTGGGTATGTGGCTGCTGGGCGGCGGCGTTGACGATCTCCTGTTCGCTCGAATAGAACAGAATCTGGCTCTGCAGATAAAGATTACCCCCATCGTACTGCTGGTAGTTGACTTTGGCGTTCGGCTGGCTGTAACTAAACTGGCCGTAGATATCCAACCAACTGGCGGGATTCGCAGAGAGCCATCCTTTGCTGTAAGCGCTCGATCCCCTAATTCCGTACGCAGCCAGCAAGTCGCTCAAGTACAACGTCTGGCCAAAGATTGGCGTCGAGGAATCGCCGGAATTCACCGATCCCGGAGTTTGATATAGGGTCTGATTGCTCTTGAAAACCGTCCCGCCCTCCTCCAGCGTTACCTGGAAATGGGGCTTGCGAAACCGGATGCCGCCGCGGTACAACTCCGTGGAATCGTTCGCGGTGTTGGGAACCGGAAATTCGTTGCTGTCGGTGACAAAAACGGTCGTGCCGTTGCCGGAATTCGAATCATGATCCCAAGCCAGGTAGGGGGTCCACCAATTGCCGGGCAAGATATCGAGTGAGAGCGCCGCGACCCGGCGGCGGTTATTAAACGATTGCTCGTCCAAAGCGATGCCTTGGCTGAGCAGCGGGTCGGCAAACGACGGCAGTAAATTGAAATAGGCGAAGTCGCGAAAATCCCCGTTGAAATCGTAGATGCCGGACTTCTTGGCCTCCACGTGCAGCGATTCGGACGGCTCAGCGCCCCAGGTGCTGGCGCGCACTTGAATCGTGTCGAACCACCGGTGTTTCGGATCGGTCAGCGTGAAGTCCGCTCCGAGCAGCTTGGGTCCCGAATGAATGTCGATGATACTGCGATACGCATCGTAGCTTCCGCCGACGGGGCTGACCCAGACGTAGCCTAGGTCCACATAACCGGTGAGCCACGATCCCGTGGGCGGAACTGGCGACCCTGTTTCGGCCGCGGGGGATTGCGCGGCCGGAGCCGGATTCCCCGCAGGTGGAGTCGCCTCCTGCGCCCATACTGGCAGAGCCAACAGCAAGCAGATGAGCGGCTTCATTTGAGTAGGTTCCGATCCACATAGCTGCCATGAATCTTCTGATGGCAGACTGTGCAATTCTGAAACACGGGCGAACGCAAATCGTGAAATGATGGCGGTACCACGCCCGCGACTTTCACTGGTGACGACGGGAGGTTCGCGTGGCATTCCAGGCAGACAAAGCGGACCTCGGCGCGTGTCAGCATTCTAGGATTGGCGGAGCCATGCGGTTCATGACACGCCGTGCAGCCTTGGAACCGCATGGGGGCGTGCTCAAACGCAAATGGCCCGCGCTTGTCGCCGTGGCATTTGAAACATCCGGGATCGTTGGCCGCGAAGGTTTGCTGCATGGCCGGGCGGGTGCTGCCATGTGGATTGTGGCAGTCCACGCAGCTCATGGCGCCTTCGGGCAGTTTGTGATGGAAAGGCCGCTGAAATTGGGCCCACACGTTCAGGTGGCAGGTCCGGCACTGGTTGACGATTGCGTCCGCCTGGCGAACTACGAGAGGCTGATCGCTCGAATGCACTTTGTGGCACGCAGTGCAGGCAATCTGATTCCTGGCGTGACTGCTCTCCAGATGCCCGGCCTGCGTCGGCTCATTCAAATGACAAGTGAGGCAGAGTTGATCGGCGGCCGAAGGCTTTAGTTTCGCGGGGTTCCGGATGTTATCGGCCGCAGGCCCCTCGGCGTGCATCTGTCCCGGGCCATGACAGGCCTCGCAGGCTCTGCCCTGCCATCCGCGCTTCGCGCTGGTCTGGAGCACATCATGCGGGGTCTTGGTGAAGGTGTTATAGATATCTTCGTGGCAGATCTTGCAGGTGTCCGCGCCGGCGTAGCCTTGCGGAAGCCCTTGTGCGGCTACCCACCGGGGGGCAGCCGCCAAGAAGAGACCGAGCACCACTACGTGCCATCGCATAATCTGACAGAATTGGCTTCTAATTCGTTCCTGGCGGACTACGGCGTATGTACCGAGTCGACGGCGAACTGTGCGCCGGAGGAGTGACATACGGTACAGGACTCACCCAACGAGTCGGTTGAGGCGCTGCCGCCATTTTCCAGGAAGTGAGATGCCTCGGCCTCGGAAACATGGCATCCACTACAAGCGGAAGAAGTGGGCTGCACCGGATTGATCCAACCCTGGGGATCGGTCACCTGATTCAGCCCGGTCATTAACGGAAGGTCGTTTTGCTCGGTACTGTTCACGTGGCATGTCGCGCAGTTTTGCATGTAGGTGGCGTTTCCCGTGGGACTCATGACCGGGAAGAGCGTTCCCGAGAAGTTGTTAATGCTTCCTCCAAAGCCCACGACGATGTAGGGATTTTTGGGGTTGTCAGCCGCGGTATTCACACCATTATGAAGGCGGTGAACCAGCAGATTGAAATTGATGCCCTGTGCGGGCTGCGTGGAATACGGCGCCGCCGCGGTGGCGCGAGTGCCGGCATCCGTGTTTGACGGATTGTGGCACAAAACGCAGTACTCCGTGTTGTTGCGCAAGTTGCCGTGCAGGGAAAGCGCGATGTGGCATTGATTGCAGTTGGTTTCGGCCACCACGGTACGGCGGGCCGCGACGGGCGAACCATCCACAGAAAAATTGAGTACTGGGTTCGTAGCGCCCACCTCGACCACCGTCTGAACGGTGGTGCCCTGCAACAATTGCGGCACGGTCACATTCTCACGCGCTTCGCCACCGATGGTGTAGGTTCCCGTTGCGCCACTCGGAATGGCATGGGTGAAAGTGTACGTGCAAGCGCCCGAGTTGCAAGTCGCACCCGTGGCGCTTTCCGTCACGTAGCCCGGCGTGCCGGAAGTGCCGCTTCCGAAGCTCGTGTAGCCGTAATCAGTGGTAGGGCCGGCTATGGTGAATTGCAGAGTAGTGGCCTGCGATAAGGGGATGTTGTTTCCCTTGTCATCCTGCAGAGTAAAGCTGACTGTAGGCATCTGCCCGGCGAGGTTATTGGTGATGCCGGTGATAGCGAGGTTGATGCCGGGCAGCAATGTATCCGGATTCTGCGGATAAGTGGCGGCAGTATCGGTGGCCACGACGTGCGCTCCCATGATTGATGCATCAAAGGGCATCTCACCCTGCGGAATATGGCAGTTGGCGCACTGCGTATCATCCGTTTGGATTCCGCCGGGATGGTTGGCGCCGGTTGCGAAATTGACGTCATCGTGACACGCGCCGCATGCGACGCGGTTCGGTTGCGTCAGGAATGCTTTCGCTTGCGCCGGGACGCTGGTTGCGGTCGGTTGGGCGACACCCGTGCCTGGCGTGGGGCTGGCGGATTGGCTGTGGCAAACTTCGCAACGTTGAGGAGTGGCGGGATCGACAACCGTAGAAAAGTTGGTGAGGACGTTATTGAAGCCCACAATCTGGTAAGGGACCCCGGGCGTCGTGGACGTGCCAACCACGCTGGGCAACTGCGAGCCCATATGGATCTTGTGATAAAGGACCTTCGCGTCGAGCGAATTGCCTGTAACCGGGTCGGCATTTTGGGGTTGATGGCAGAGGACACACATTTCAGTGCCATGGGCGTAACCGCCGTGGAAAGCCAACTGGTAGTGGCAGGCGTTGCAACTCTGTGTGCGGACGACGTCGCGGGTGACCGTAACCGCCGAGCCATTGGGAACGAAGTTGTAAGTGGTACCGGCATAGCTGGTGCCAAGGTTGAATGGCGTGAGATTGCGGTTGCCGTCAACTGCGACCGTAGTGGTCACAGTGGGGTCGAAACCCGTGGGAGCCTGGGCTTGAAATGTGTATTTGTATTGGCCCTGACCGAGGGAAGTTAGCATCCCGCCGCCCAATTCGAAATCGGGGCGAGTGATGGTGCCAAGCGCCGCTCCTGTAGCCTGGGCAGTCGTGTAGGCCACATATTGTGCCTGGCCCTGGGGAATGTACGCGGCGACATAGGCAAGAGAAATGACGCCTGGCGTGGTGGCGCCCGTCGCATCCAGAGGCAGTCCATTCGGATCGGTAAGGGTATATGTCACGCTGATGGCCCCAGCGCTGGAGATGCTGGCCGAATTAATAGTGATCAATAAACCCGGAGTCACGAAATCCACTGAGGATGCGGCTAGGCGCTTACTGGTCTGCGCCGTCAAGCAAAGAAAGATCAGTGCGGCGAACGCCGCTATGCGTATTACAAGACCAAGCCGTTTCTTGTGCTTAACCGATTTTTCCATTTTGGCACCTTTTGGGCTGCGCGAAATCACGCAGCCTTGAGTGATTTCGCGCAATGCCTCGCCTGACTTGCGATTACCGAGTTTCACAAACCTCTGCAGGGCCTCGGCCCGCCCTCATCCTCATATGCAGGCGGCGGCGCGTCTCTCGGGTCCCCGGCAACCGCTCCTTCCCTCACCCACTGCTCGATCGTGTCGATCTCTTGTAGAGAGAGTCCGCGCTCGTGTTCGAAGGGCATCGCTCCCATCCAAGGCGGCATTTTCGAGGTTACCACAGCATGTTCGATTGCCTCGGCCCACGGCCGGGTTTGCCGATAGGACAAGAAAGATATCGGTGCGATTTGACCGGGCCGGTGGCAACTCAAGCAGTGCTCCTGCATGATCGGGAGCACGTCCCGATAGTACGTGACGTTGGTCAGCCGCACGGTTCCCCAACCGCCGGCGCCTACGATTGCAGCGAGAAGTATAAGTCTCATTCGAATCGCCTCCCCTTTGTCGATAGCAATTCACTCCCCAGGATCATTTTCCGAGAACTCACACGGCCAGAAAGCGGCGATGCAGCATACTCCGAACCGCCTGTCAAACCGCTTCCCGCTAGGCACAACGAAGTTTCCGGCGGCCATGCCCTCACCAAACCCAAAAGCTCATGCTGGAGATCAAGCACCACGCGGCCTTGTGCTTGGCCATGCCGGAGCCGCTGAGCGATTGGGCGCAGCGCTGCGTGATCAGCCGAAGGATGAATTACCTTGAAGCGCATACCGCCACGACTCCCGGTGCCTCGCTGGCGCAACCAACAAATAACTCACTTTAGACGCTGATCACCGGGCAAGGAGCCTGCCGAATGATGCTGTATGCATGCGTTCGTAGTCTGCCCACCTTCTGTTGCAGACAGCCGCGCCCAATCATTAGCAGGTCGGTTCCGTGCCGTCTGGCTTGTTCCGCAACTACTTCGCCAACACCCCCAGTAGCCACGTTCACTGGCGCTGCGGTTCCGGCTTCCTTCTGAAATCCGGCGATTTGCTCGCGCGCATATTCTCGCATGTCTTCCTCAAACTGGGAATTAATCCGGGTCTCGGCCCACGGTTCCATTGGTCGTACGGCGTGGACCAGTTGAAGATTGGCGCTTAATGACTGCGCCAAGCGGTCCGCCCACTGAATAAGTCCAGTGCTCCGCCGGCTGAGGTCGATGGCGCACAGAATGTCGCGGTAGGGCAGGTGACTCTCTGGCTCGAAGGTTTCCATGTGCGCGCTCGTCCAGACCGGGCAGTCGGCATCGTGTAGAACCTTGGCCGTAACCGATCCCAGCAGCAGGCTGCGGAAAGGCCCATACCCATGCGAAGGCATCATGATCAGGTCAATGCCTCGCTGCTGAGCGAAGCGGGTAATAACGCAGGCGGGTTCTCCGTCCTCCACGTAAATCCCCCGGCACACATTTCGAAGGTGATCCGCGCGGCAAACTCCTCCAGTTGCGACCAGATTTGGTTTTTCACATCAACCGTGTCAAGCTCGTATCCATAAGCGACGCCAAAGTCCACCGCCACCGAACAAGCCCGCATTACGTCAACAACATTCATTAGGGTGACCTTCGAGCCGAATTGCGTGGCTATCGCTTCCACGTGTGACGCCGCGGCAATCGATCGCTCCGAAAAATCCACCGGAAACAGAATTTGGGCGAATGTCATCTTCGAGATCCTTTCGCTCAGTGTGCTATGCAAGTTCGAAGCCGCCTGCCCGAATCGAATCAATGCAAGGACGAAATTTCAGGTGTATCGTTCTGACGATTCAGCGGTTGTCGGCATCTCGGGTTGTCGAATCTGGGGATTCAATTTGAGTCTCCGAAAGTCGGCTGCGTCAGCACACGCAACCCAGGAAGTTTCGTGCAAAAATTTTGCTGGGTACGCAAGGAGATAGCGTAGGCCGCCTGCCTTACAAGCAGGAGATCCGCGGTTCGAGCCCGCGACCGCCCACCACTTAACCAATTGATTATCAGTAACTTGGCTCTTTGGTTGATCTCTCTATCCCACCTCATGAGCCCAAAAACGTATCAAAACCGTATCAAAACGTCTTTACGGCTTCGGGACCGTATTAGCAGACTAAATAAGATGTGCGCATTTAGATTTACACGCTTCGGGCCGGAGTGAAACACCGGTACCGTCCAGAAGGCATCACGATCCTCGATTGAAACACCGTCGAAATACCGATCTCGCGCCTTCTGGTTGGCGGCCATTGCTCGGCGTCTGTGAGCGGAACAGCCAAAAGAGAACGCACCACGTCTAAGCCAATCGGGTGTGTCCAAATCGGCCAACTCCACGAGCGGCCGTCGCCTTTGCCATCGAAACCCGCTTGACCCGCTTGACGATTCGGCACGAGCGGAAATAGGGGGAGACCCTCTACGGCCAAAAAATTCGCGCCCGGGTCGGCCACCGGCGGGTTGTTCGACTTAGTGGGGTCGGAGGATTGCAGAGCATATTGCCGTTTCTCGTCCTGCGTATCCCAGCGCATCGATACGGCGCCGGTTGAATAACGCCAGCCTGTAAACAGTGAGCGTTGGAGATCCGCTCGCGTGCAAATCTCTTTGAGCTGACGCAACATGCCCACAAAAGCCTGCTGTCCCGCGGTGAAGTCGAAACGGGTCCTGAATGCGATCTGATTTCCCTCTTCTTCATCCGAGGAGCCGGTTTCCGCCGCCCACACCGCGGCGAATTCCGCCAACACTGAAGAGCGCTCCCTAGCGGAACAGCAGAATTGCCGAAAGGGATTGACCGGGAATTTCAGCTTATCCTTCCAGCTCGCCTCACCCTTTTTGTTCTTCGGGCTGGCGGTAATAGTCGAGGCGAGGAGATCGTCGGAAAACATACCGGTGAGGTCCAAGCCATTGCGCCACAACTCCTCACAGATGCGCGCCTCATCCAGCGGCTCGGCGGTCCAAAGCGCCGGTCGCCAGGCGCCCATGCGCTGTTCCCAATTTAAGCGGGGATGGTATTGCGGAAGGATTCGCGTCAATAGGCGCAGTGTGCCCAGAGCCGCAAGGAAAGCAAGCGGATTGGCGCCGTCCAGAGCGTTGAGAGCAATGCGATGGGAGACCGCGGGGGCTTCCGACGGGGCTACAGAAGTCATGGGAAGCGCCTTCGGCCGAACCACGCGCCCTCGGCTTGCTTCCCAGTCGGCCAGCCGAAATACGCTCTCAAGATAAGCCAAACCCCACCACCCGTAACGCCGGGTCAAGCGCCAGAAGCGCTCCGGCACGCCAGAATCGATGCGGTGTACCGGCGTCATTGCTCCCCGCTCCGCCCCGCTGAGGATATCTGAAATGCCGGCGGCGTTCAGGCATAGGTCACCCGCGCTGCCGTCCGCGACCAGTTTGTCAGGCATCGGTGGCGCAAAGGGACGCGCATATCCGTGATGGCTCGCAATCAGGTGCAGCACAAGCTCCCATGAGTCCTGATCGGCCGGCCCCAGCCCGAAACGCTCCGCAAGCTGCATGGACAGAAATTCATGGCGAAAACCTTTTGGTAAGCGTGCGTCCTCGTTGATTTCCTGCCAGGTCCGCTTCCGGCTGGGCAACGCGGCCGATTTGGCGAGAGGTTCGAGGGCGGACATCGCTGTCCAGTCGCCGCCGCGGAGCAACAGTTGGAACCGCCAATCCAGCTTGCCGAGGTCGTGAGCTTCTGCCGCGGCCAGAAAAGCTTCTACGAACGCATGGTCCGCACAGCGCGCTGCAAACTCCGCAGCGAAGCCCTTCACTCGGTCCGTGTGTGCCTGCAAGGAAACAGGCTCGGTGGATTCGGAAGTCAGATCGTCGGCGTCCGCGAACAGATCGTCCTCATCCACACTCCCCAAGTTCGTCTTCCCGATCAGAACCACACCGCCGGCGGGATGCTCCTCGATGTGTAGGGGGGCCGCCAGCAAATCGGCAACGGTTTCCGTCAGCCATTTGGGTAAAGGACCGGACCTTTCCTGCTCAGGCCCTTCTATGCTCGCACTGTCCTCGTCCAGAACCGCGCCCAACGCCTCCAGCAGTTCACCCCTCTCCGGGCCGGACTCCGCCACACGAATCAAATCGGCCACCGACGCGTGACTACACAGCGGCTCGAGCACGGACCGATGCACCCGAAGAACAGCCCGCCCCCGGGCCTGGCGGAATGCGCGCTCCGCCAAATCGAGGCGGTCCTGCCCCAGTCCTTCGGCGCCGCCGGTCTCCTGACCCAGTTCGAAAATTGCTTGCTTGGACGTTAAGACCAGTACGTCATTCGGCCGCACGCGCCCAACGTCATCCGTCACCTCAGAACGTTCACGCCCCCTCCAAATCACGAACCTGCAGCGGGCTGACTTCCGCGAATCGCCGGCACCCGCGTCCAGACGCGCGCCCTCCACATCGCCGCCTACGTCTTCGGCTTCGGCTTCTTCCAGAAGCCATGCCTTCAGGCGGTGCATGGGCACTGTCAGCATTTCCGGGCTTGTCGGCGGAACGATGGATAAAGTCTCTACGTCGCTATCGTCACCTTGGAGGTCGGCTCGGAAAGTCACGCGAACCTCGGCAGCCGCCGGCCCCTTCCCGTGCAGGAAAAGACTGATATCCGGTGCCGGAACCGGGCGGGGCGAAGTCTGGCAAAGCAGGTCCAGATGCGCTGGCAATAAAACAGGGGCCTCGTCCGATGGAGCCAGGAGTTTCTGTAAGCCCTGCGGATCCGCCGTCCGCAGCGCGCCGACACGTTCGTCCATGGCCACGTAGCCGAAGTCCACAGTCCCCTCGGCCCTCTGCTGCTCGGGCTTGCTGAGCCAGGTCCAGGTTTCATAAAGCGCTTTGCCGTAGATCGGGTCGCCGTTGCCCTTCGGCTGCTTCGTGGCGCTCGCGCGGATAAGAATTGCCGCATAAGATTCCGCTAAATCGCCGAGTCGGTCAAGGCGGCCGAAGCGTTGTCTGAGCGAGTCGAGGCTCGCGCACTCTGTCACGAGCGAATCGAAACTGAAATCCGCCCCCACTTCCAGGCACTGCGTGGTAACAACGATAACCGGCTTTTGCAGGGCTTCGGTAGAACCGGCTTTGAGCACGCGCTTCCACCGGCTCATCAGCGCATCCCGATCCAACGGGCGTAGGCGGCCTGTCAGGAGGACCACATCGGCGGAGTCGCCGCATTCACCACGTACCCGGCTGGCGATGTTGCGAGCCGTGGCTACGCGATTCACCATCACCGCTACCCGCTGCTTTCCTTGATCCCTAAAATTCAGAGCCAGCCTGGCTGCCTCCGCCTCGAATTGGCCGTCACCCCCTTTCACCGGCTTTTCCAGCTCGGCAACCTTTCGCGCTGTGATCCGCTTTTGAAGACGTGGATGACCGAGCGCGGCGGCGCGCTCCGAAGCCATTGGGAACACCGCCGTTTCTTCGATGCTTTCCGGCGGCGTTGCCGACATTACGCAGCAGAAGAATGGGGTCTCCACCACCCGTTCGCTCCAGGGAGCGCGGCGGTATTGTGCCACTGCCTCCAGCGTCTGCATAAATGGCATGGCGCAGTGCGCCTCATCCAGAATAATCATGCTGTCGTGAGCCACGAGTCCGGCGTAGATACTCGCGGTCTCCGGGCTCCGGCCGTAAGCTCCGAACAGCAGCGCCGACCCCACCTGATCGACGGTTGAGCAGATGATCGTAGGCTGGCTGGGACAACGCCCCCAGTGCTTCGAAGTCCAGGTGCCGCCGCGCAGCCGCGCCACCGCGAGCGGCCTTGTGGTGCCCGAGAGCGAGCAAAGCGCGCGAGCCACTTCCCCGAGTGATCCCCCGGCGGCCTCCGCGAGCTTGGATGCAAGCGTCTCGGCTCGCTCGAACGCCTCATCCACCACAACCCGGCGATCCACAACAAACCAGATCCGGCGTGGGAGGCGTTTCTCAGCACCCCGATCCGCTGTTGCGGCGAGGCCGAACACAGCGGCGTCAAGACAGGCAGTCTTGCCACTGGCCGTTGGCAAATTGATAGCCCTCGGCCACTCGCCCGTTGCCGCGCGCTCTGCTAGTGCTTAATTGCATAAATTAATAATCGTATTTTGAAGCTGGCTGCCCTTGACCTCCGCTTGCGCCAGCGGAACGGCTTGGCGCGCTCGTTGTGCCTCCGGATGAAAGCTTCAATAGCCTCACGCAACTGATCTTTGTTTTTGAAGCTTCCGCCGTTGAGTGTCTTGCGCTGGAGCAGGCTGAAGACGATTTCAATCTGATTCAGCCAACTTGCAGATGTCGGCGTGAAGTGAAACTGGACTCGACCCTCGAA